>NZ_JBEPKD010000027.1:0-55617 GCF_040544555.1 Halalkalibacter oceani | reverse complement strand
GCAGAACGGAACGGCCGCCCTAGAGTGCGAAGCCGCCACGATCTTTTAAAATCCCGTTGTGAGCGGGTTTCTCACAACGGGATTGTGGCGAGCGAAGCCATGGTCTCAGGCTTGGTCTTTGCCTTTGGGCATACCCCCGAAGCGGCAAGTGGAGTCATGTCTCCATCAGGTCAACCAGTGGGATTCGGGGGAATCGTAAGGAGAAAGGTCGTTCCTTTTCCTTTTTGACTGCTCACTTCAATCGTTCCTCCGAGTTTGTTCATCGTGTTGTACACAATGAGCATGCCGAGGCCCGTCCCTTTTTCTTTTGTGGAATAATACGGCTTCCCCAGCCGTTTTAATTGATCCTTACTCATCCCAACCCCGGTATCCTCGATTTGCACGGCGATATTTTTCTTTTGTTCAAAAATCGAAATCGTTAACGTGCCGCCGGATTCCGTCATCGCTTCAACCCCGTTTTTACATAAATTCAGGAGACATTGTTCCATCTGATTACGGTCATAGGTCGTCTCAAGCGTATTGGTGAAATTCAATTTTACTTCGACTTGATGAAAGGAAGCATATGGCAGGATATGTTCCTTTACTTGCTCCGCTTCCTCTTTCAACGTGGAATGCACCATGTTCTCTGATTGAGGCAAAGACAATGTGAGAAAATCACTGACGATCTTTTCGGCTCGTTTCACTTCATCGAGCGAAAACGTTAAATACCGTTTTTCTTCCCCTGAAAAAGAAGGCGACTGCTGCAGCAGTTGCAGAAATCCTTTGGCCACTGTCAAAGGATTTCTAATCTCATGAGCGACACTGGCTGAAAGCTGGTTGATCGTGTTTAAGCGTTCTGTGTCGAATAGCTTTTCGCGTATTTTTACATTTTTTAATAACTGTTCGATCAGCAGCATGATAAACATCACGCCTCCAACCTGGGTCAGTAAAAAAGATAAGCACAGCAGCAAAAATTCCGGAGTCAATTCATAATAGAACAGTCCGAGAATCGTTAAATACAAAATCAATGTGAACAGCGACAATCCGCTCGCATAGATCACCCGATTGCGGGGGGTGAGTTTGATAAATTTGTGATGAGACAATAAAATGACCGCTAATATAAAGGTCGAGAAGATGAGAGAAAGATAGGTGCCGTCTCCCGCAATAATAAACCGGTAGAAATTTAACAGGACATAAAGAGGCAGAATCACCCGGTAGCCGCCAAACAATCCGGCGATAATAAAAGGGATGTAGCGCAAATCATAAATAAAGCCGATCGGCAAATGTATCGGGAACGTCATACATAGAATCATCGAAGAAGCGGAAAGCAATACGAGAATGGCTCTATTAAAAAAAGTTGTTTTATTTTCGAAAAAGACATAGAACATAAACACAGGCATTAATAAAAATAAGAGATTTAACAGTAACGTTTCAGTCAAGGTCGTCTATCCTTTCATCTATTCCATTAAACACCGTCAGCATGGTGTAAATCTAGTGTCGCATTTAAACGGAAAGGGCGTCAACAGAACTTTTTCCTGTAAAACCATATGGAAATAATTATCCATAATGCAAATAATAACATAATACTATCATTTTTTGGCGTTTTTTTCTTAATTACTTCCAATTTCGTGGTACCATCTATGTAGCAGGACAAAATTCAACAAATTACAGAGAGGAGAAAGTGCTATGATGACAGTTGCCTCAATAGTAGCGGCTCATTTAAAGAAATGGGGCGTGACTCATGCGTTTGGTATTCCTGGTAAACCGATTGTTCCGTTGTTGATCGAAATGGAAGAACAAGGACTCTCGTTCGTGCTGACACGTCATGAAGCGGAAGCTGGATTTTGCGCTGGTGGCTATGCTTTAAAGAAGAACACGTTAGGGGTAGCGGTTGGAACCTCCGGGCCTGGTGGAACGAATATGCTGACTGCGGCCGGACAAGCGAAGGCTTTTAACAGCCCGACTCTTTTTATTACGGGTCACCCTTCCGTAAATGGAAGTGGAAAGGCGCTAGGTCAGGATTCGAGCTTCTTTGGTACGGATCTGGTGAAAATGTTTGAACCGGTTACGTTATTTAGTGCTTCTGTGGAGCGAAGCGAGCAATTCCCTCTCTATTTTAGACATGCGATCGAAAAAGCTTTCACTGGAAAACGAGGTCCTGTCCATTTATCACTTCCGTTTGAAGTGCTGCTTGAAGAAATATCCCCATTTGAGCTGGAGCTCCCGGCTGACAGTCCGCATATGCAATCCTCTAACCTGGAAGCCATCCTGCCGATTCTCGGCAAAGCGAAAAAGCCTGTGCTGTGCATTGGGAAAGGGGTCCATGCCTCCCGGGCCTATGAAGAAATCTGGTCATTCGCTGAAAGATGGCAGCTTCCGGTGATGACAACGCCGGGCGGAAAAGGAGCGTTTGTCACGACTCATCCGCTCTCGCTCGGAAGCTTTGGCCTTGGCGGCAATGAAAGAGCTCATGCTTATCTTGAAGGGGGCATCGATCTGATGATTGTCGTCGGGACGAAGCTGAGCGATATGTCATTGGCAGGCTTTAAGCCGCATATGTATCCGGAGCAAATCATTCAGTTTGATTACGATCCAACCTTTATCGGAAAGTCATTGCCTGTACCAACATTGGCAATCGTAGGAGATATTAAGACGAATATCCGGGCTTTAATGGAACTTGATTCAGCCAGTCAACAGGTCGCCCGGGAGTATGAGCTTCCAGCCTCTGTTGCGGCAACGATCGAAGGCGGGGCGGTGCCGGAGAACGCCGTCTATCTTTCGGCGGCAGAAGCGCTTCAGGCACTAAGAAGTCAATTGCCTCAAGACGCAATTTTATTTAGCGATGATGGGAGTCATTCCTTTTACGCGATTAAGCATTTTGATATTTTGGAGCCGGGAACCTTTCACTTCGACGATGTCTTTGGCGCTATGGGCAATGCGATCGGCTACGCCGTTGGCGCCCAGCTCGCTTTGCCTGAGCGGAGAGTCGTATGTGTAACGGGTGACGGTTGCATGTTCATGCACGGCACGGCGGTGTCAACCGCTGTCAACGAACAGGCTCCGGTCCTCTTTTTCGTCCTAAATAATCAGCGGCTGGATATGGTGGAAAAAGGGATGAAGCATTGGCTCGGCAAGTCGGTAGGAGCGATCTACGAGCACGGGCTGAATGTGACGGGATTCGCCGAATCAATGGGCGCGTCGGCGATATGCTGCCGGACGGCGGCGGAGGTCGAGTCGGCCGTCAAGCAGGCTCTTTCCAACAAGGAAACAACCGTGATTGAGGTGATCGTCGATCCTGATGAGGTGCCGCCAATTTTGAACCGGGTCGAATAGCAAGGGAAGGTGTCTTGAAGGGGAAACGAACTACCCCGGGACACCTTCTTTTTTATAAAAGATAAGAAAGAAGAAAAACCGCGCAGCGGCTTTTCTTACGCAAGAAACAGGCGCGAGCCAACCTGGGCAAAAATCAGCTCAGCTAAAGGCGAAGTAGATGACGAGAAGGACAGGCGGACAGGTGGACGGTCAGCGAGCGAGCGAAACTGACTTAAATAGTTGTAGTTCGGTCGGGTAATGTGCCGGTCCAAATAGGCGGATTGTTGGGAGAGCCTTCTCCGTTTTGTGTTTAAAATGTCGATCATTCCCTGCTGTGTCTTAAGGCCGATTCCATGGCCGAAAAAGAGATTGCGATCAATGACAATCGCATTTTCTCCTTGCCACTCGGGACTGGCCGGGTCATAATCCGGGTTGCGGAAATACACACAGTCGCCGGGAATAAAATCGTCTCCTTCGTGAGTGCGCAAATCGAGATCTTCGTCATATTGCCAGGAAAACAAATAAAGGTTGGCGAAAAGCAGATTAAATAGTGATTTATCAATCGATCCTAACGTCGCTTTATAAAAAATAATGACAATCGCGACGGCGCATTCAAAGGCGTACTGATGACCTTGAAGAAAAATATCGTCAATCCCGATTTGCGGCAGGACATTCGGCTTCAGTCGGAAGCCTCCTTGGCGCGTCAGTTGCCAATATTGCTCATTGCATCTGGCTGTTTCAAACGTGGCGAAGCTGGCGTTACTTTCCTGAAGGAGAAGAGCAGCCTGCACGGTAGCTACCCTCATATGCAATTCGAACGCAAGCTGGTCGTAGGAATCATAGCGATAAACGCTGCTTGAAGCCCCTAAACGTTCTAAAATGTTAAGCTGCTGATTATCGACACCTGCCAATTGCACTTGATTTATGTCAACGGCTTGCCCATTCATGACAATCACTGCTCTAATCTCTCCTTTCTTTTCTCATTCTTATAGATATGAATCAACTGCCAAACCTGAACCGATTTCTCCATTTGTATGCTGGTCCAATCATCCAGACAGGTCGGACTAAGCCGGCATAGTATGTAAGAGAGCTGTCGCAAAAGGACGTGAGAGCGGACTTTACTCAGATAGGTGGGGACAAGGCCATGTTTCGGTCACCTTTTTCGAAAAATGCAAAAATAGTGCGGGTATTCGTCAGAGAGTGGCTTTATCCAATCAGGAAGATGGGGTATAATGGTTCAGAAGGAACGTCCAAACCACCGAAAAAGTCAAGGGGTAAAAATGGATTGATCTTTTATTGTCACAAATTCGGGGAGAGTTGCGACAAAAAAATGCTGACTTGTCACAGGCGAGGGAGAGGAGTAAAGATGTTTGAGAAATTATTGTCAAGCTTCGGCGTTGGTTCGGCAAAAGTGAATACAGTGCTGTTGGAAGAGCGGATTGAACGCGGAAAAGAAATGAAAGGGGAAGTCCATATATTTGGAGGGAAAACAGACCAGAAAATCTCCAAAATATATATTCATATCGATTCAGAATTTCATAAGGATGAAGATGATACAACGGAATTCCGGGACATCACCGAACCGATTTTGGAAATAGAAATTACCGATGAACTGACAGTAAAGGCCAATGAAGAAAAAGTCGTTCCATTTACTGTCTACTTGCCGTACTATTTGCCGGTCACATTCGGGGATCAAAAGGTGACGATTCAAACCGAGGTTGATATCAGCCTGCTTAACCATCCGATCGATCATCATGATGTGACGGTCACCGATCAAACGATTGAAAACGTGCTTTCCTATATTGAAGGACTCGGCTTTAGCCATACGGCGAAAAGCGGGTTGTGCCGCCATCGGCGAACGGCGGAAACGAACCCGACCCATTGCCTGCAAACCTTCCAACTGGTCAATCAGGATGGGGTCAAAGTTCATTTTGTCGGAAATGAAGAGGATCTTCATATTTATGTATATGATAAAGGGCTCGTTCACCACTGCCCTGTTTACCGCAACAAAGAGCTCGGTGAACAAGTGGAAAAGCTTCGTGAATTACTTGAAAAGTAAACAGCCATTATTTTTACGATGATACAGAAACAAAAGGCACGAGAGGAGGAGGCTTGATTAATTTTATGCTTGCTATTTTATATGAAGGCCTGTTTTGGCCGTTTTTCACAGTCATTGCCGTGTCCTCTATTGTAAAAGGGTATTACTGTGAATACACGGGATCTGACCAGCAGAAAAAGAACAAGTATATTCTTGGGACGACGTTGCTCAATATGGTGACGTATCTCTTTGCTTTTGTCGTTGTCGGCTGGCAGGCACCTCTTTTTTTATTTATTACTGCCATGATTGGAATCGCGGTCACTTCAGCTATTACGAAGAGGCGGGCCGCTACGTAAATTTGGAAGCGGATACAGCATGGGGCGTAGATGTGCTACTCTAAATAAAGCCCGGAGAGGCATAACATTCTCCTCGCCGGGCGTGCGTAGCGAAAAAAGCCATCGCTACTAATTCTGTATCTTCGCTGACAAAACCTCTAACAGCTCTGCGTATTGATTCAAATTCCTTCCTTCAACGCTTCGCTATAATCCGTGCGGAACTCCTCGACTTCTTCCGTTAACTGACCGCCATTCGCTTCAATGATGGTGAGGTATTGATCTAATAGCGTAATCGTTTCGCTGTCTTCACCGTTTTCAACAGCGGACAAGAAGGCGGCGTGAGCCTCACTGTCGATCGTATTCGCGTCGTAGTCAAAGAGCGGAGTGTTATTTAAACCGAATAGCAAAAACGTAACGTATTTCGCATATAAATCGGCTGCCTCTCCCGCAAAGACCGACTGGGGAAAGTCCTTTAGGAATTTTTCCTGGGTAACAGCCCGTTCTACAATCGTCTCCCAGCCGATGACGAGCGCTGCGTCCTTTGCCGGTACTTGATCGGACTCGGCCATCATCAGCTCGATATAGGCTTGAGCGTCTGCGGCGGTATCCTCCATAAACGGACGGTAAAAGTGGTAATCAATAATCGGAAAATACATTCCTTCCGCCATTTCCAGCTTGTAGCCATTCTCGTTCATTTCGGTAAGAAGCCCCGCTAGCTCCGTGTCTTCAACCTCTTCTATCTGCTCATCCGTTGGTGGCGTAAAGCCAAATTGCTCCTGAATTTTCACTTGAATCTCACTGTCGTGAAATTTCTCTTCTAAGTGAGGCAGGTACTTCTGCTGATACTGCTCGAATTTGTAAACGATCTCGGAAGCAGTCTCCACAGGAATTTCAGAAAGATGCTGCTGCAAGTAGGCTGCGACCTCAGACGGGGGAGCCTCCGCAAGAAGCATGTCGTCAAACGTTTGGCCAATGTCAGATTCCACTGTCTCGTTCGTGGTGGAATCCGCCTCATTGCCGTTTGGAAGCTGCTCTTCCTCCGTTGCGCTGTTTGCCGTCCCACTGTCTGACGCACAGCCGGCCAACGCGAAAGTAGAAGTTAATATAGCGGCTGCGACGATTTTTTTGTAAGTCATGGTACCCCTCCCGTAGCATTTATCGTCTTCTCTTATACAACGCTGCAAATGTGGAGAATGTTTCAACTTCTTTTTAGCAGCGGAAGCGATGAGCTTATAATCGATAAGAAATGACAAGAAATGAAAAAGGAGATTAAGCAGGAAAAAGAGAACTATCACATATAAGCTGAAGAGGAGAGTGAAAGATGATGGAGGAAATTGTAACGGCAAGCTGGTTGAATGACCGCTTACAGGAAGAGGCAGATCAATTTGTTCTGATTGATGCACGATATGATTTGGCAGACAGTGAGGCAGGAAAGCGTGTCTACGAAAAAGGACATCTGCCCGGCGCTGTTTTTCTTAATCTCGGCAAAGAGCTGGCGGCTCCTGCTAAGGAGCATGGCGGACGTCATCCGATGCCTGAGCGTGAACAGCTGGAAAAAGTATTTGGCGGGGCGGGAATTTCCGCTGATAAAAAGGTTGTCATTTACGATGATCAGGGTGGGATGATGGCTTCGAGAGTATGGTGGATGCTTAAGCATCTTGGCCATCGGGATGCGGCAATCCTTGATGGCGGCTTTACCGCGTGGAAGGAAGCGGGCTATGAGGTGACAACAGACATTTCTGAGCCGGCAGCGCGCCCGTTTCAAGCTGAGCAAAATTCGGAAGATTGGCCAATCGTCGATGTCGACTATGTGAAAGCCGCGCTTGAGAATGAGGATGTTTTGCTAATTGATTCGCGCGAGCCGAAAAGATACCGGGGCGAGGAAGAGCCGATTGATCCGGTTGCCGGCCATATCCCGGGTGCTTTGAACTATTTCTGGAAAGAGGTATTAGCTGATGACGGGACGTGGAAAAAAGAGGATGAGCTGAAGGCACATTTTGCCGGATTGCCGTCAGAAAAAGAAATTGTTGTCTACTGCGGATCGGGCATTTCCGCTTGTCCCAATGTGCTCGCCCTGAAAAAAGCCGGTTTTAGGAATGTAAAGCTTTATGCGGGAAGCTGGAGCGACTGGATTTCCTATCAAGACAATCCGGTTGCAAAAGGAGAATCGTGAGCGGAGGAGAGTGTGCTGTGCTTCAGTTTACATGTAAGCTGAAAAGTCGCTAGAATCAATCTTTCAACAATACCGCTATTCTTTTTGAAAGGAGCAAGTAGCGGTATAAGGTACACGTTCTGTCATTTATCCGGATATTCATCCAGGTGGAACAGGCTGCCAGCCCTTCAACGATGCGTTCAAAAAGAATTTTTTTCTTCTTTTTAAACGCATCTTTTTTTGTGCTGGAAAGGAATAATTTAGTATGTATAAGAACAAACTACGGTCACAGAACTTGTGCGAAGGAGGATGAGAAGCGTGCGGCTGTTTTCGAAAAAAAAGCGAACAAATACGTTAAAAACAGCCCACGGGCCTGCTGAGCGCGCGGAACAGCTTCCTCAGGCATTGACGGGCAATCTGGAAGCGGATGTAGCTCAGGTCAGGGAGACGTTTCGTCATGACAGTGATGTTGTGTTCCGGAAAATAATGATGACCGCTTCCACTTCAATTCCGGTGATGCTGATGTATATCGAGGGGCTGACCAATACTGAGCTTATTGAAGAGTCGATGATAACTCCGCTGCTTGAACAGAAGAAAGACAGGGAGCCACAGTCTCCGCTGGGTGAGGTCAAGGGGAGGCTGGCAAGCAGTAACGTCACGGCTGTTCGAGATTTTGAAAGCTGTTACCGCTCTTTGCTGGCCGGAAATACGCTTCTGTTAATAGACGGTGTCGCTGAAGGGCTCGCGCTTCATTCAAAGTCTTACCAGGAGCGGGGGATTACGGAATCACAGACGGAGGTGCTTGTTCGTGGTCCACGCGATGCGTTTACGGAGGTTTTGCGGACGAACACGGCATTAATCCGCCAGCGGCTGCGCACGACCGATCTGCGGATCGTTTCCATGGAAATCGGAACGAGAACGAATACCGATATCGCAGTAGTCTATATTGACCATCTCGCTGAGAAGCAAATTGTAAAAGAAGTATTTGAAAGACTAAAAAAGATTGAAGTTGACTCTATTTTAGAAAGCGGGTATGTCGAAGAACTGATTCAGGACGAGACATTTACACCGTTTCCAACCGTTTCAAGTACTGAACGGCCTGATGCCGTTGCCGGGAAGCTTCTGGAAGGCAGAGTGGCGATTCTGATCAACGGGACGCCATTTGCTTTAGTTGTTCCTTCGTTGTTTACGGAGTTTTATCAAGTACCGGAGGATTATTATCAGCGTTCTGATTATATTACGCTACTACGTATTTTGCGATTGCTGACGTTACTGATTTCTTTGCTCGGCCCTTCCTTGTACATTGCCATTACGACATACCATCACGAGATGCTGCCGCCGACATTGCTTATTAGCTTGTATGCGCAACGTGAAGGTGTTCCTTTCCCGGCTTTTGTGGAAGCGTTGATTATGGAAGTGGCGTTTGAAATTATTCGGGAAGCCGGATTGCGAATGCCGCGGGCGATAGGACAGGCCGTGTCGATCGTCGGCACACTGGTCGTTGGATTAGCCGCTGTAGAAGCAGGGCTCGTTTCAGCAGCGATGGTAATTATCGTCGCAATTACGGCGATTTCCAGTTTTGTCATTCCTGCTTTTAATATGGGAGTCGCATTTCGGATTTTGCGTTTTCCGATGATGGGTTTGGCGGCGAGCTTCGGCTTGTTCGGCGTAACGATTGGCTGTATCGTCCTGTCGTTACATTTGTGCAGCCTGCGCTCATTCGGAGTTCCGTATATGTCGCCGATGGCGCCGTTTAACATAAACGATCAGAAAGATAATTTATTGCGTGTTCCGATGTGGGATATGATCAGGCGGCCGAAGCTGTTAAACCATGCCGACAAAATTAGAGAAAGTGACCCAGAGACATGAAGAAAAAACGGATGATGATTCTTCTTCTGATTTTACTCGTCATGCTGTCTGGTTGCTGGAATCGCCGCGAGCTAAATGAACTTGCGATCTCGCATGCAATGGGAATTGAAAAAACGGAAGCCGGGGAATTCCGGGTGACCGTCCAAGTCATTAATCCTTCCGCGATTGCGATGCAGGAGCCGGGTACCGGAACGTATACCCCGGTTGTCGTTTATTCAGAGACGGGTATGACGATGTTTGAAGCGTTGCGCAGATTAACGATGACGGTCCCGCGTAAAATATATGAATCCTACACCCAGGTTGTTGTGATCGATGAGGAGCTGGCTAAGGAAGGCATTATTGAAGCGCTTGATTTCCTGGTTCGAGATCATGAATTTCGGACGGATTTTTATTTTTTAATAGCGAGAAATGCCAGACCGAGTGATGTGCTGGAAGTGCTGACCGTTATTGATAAGCTGCCGGCCAATGAGATGCACCAGTCATTAAGGGCGTCGCAAAGCTCATGGGGAGCATCGAAAACAATTGAAATTGATCAACTGCTAACCGAGCTCGCCGGCAAAGGAATCGAGGCAGCGATCACGGGAGTCATCATTGAAGGAGATCCGGATGTCGGCGGGGAACTTGAAGCTCTGGAGGAAAGTGAGCTTCCTGCATTGCTTTCGTTTAAGCAAATGGCGGTTTTTTCCCGGGACAGGCTGATTGGCTGGTTAAATGAGCGGGAAAGCATCGGGTTAAATTATGCCCAGAATAATATAACGAGCACAATCGTGAACGTCGCCTGTCCGACCGCGGAAGACTCCTTTATCGGCGTTGAATTGCTTCGTACGAAAGCGAAGCTTCGTACCGAAATGAATAATGGCAATCCAAGCGGAACGGTGACGATCAAGGCGGAAGCACAACTTGGCAACGTTCAATGCAGTATCGATACAGCTACAGGACATAGCCTGGCTGAAATCGAAAAGCGAACATCAGAGCAAATTGCAACGGAGGTCGAACAATCAATCGCCAAAGCACAGGAGCTGAAGGCTGATGTTTTTGGATTTGGTAAGGAATTGTATCAGCAGCGGCCAAAGGAATGGAAAAGCGTCGAAAGCGATTGGAATGAGCGTTTTGCGACGATGGATGTTGAGGTAGATGTTGAAGTGACGCTGATCGGAACCGGAAACACGAATCAATCGGTGAAAAAACTTATGGAGGAAGAATAATGCTGTGGCCGCTCGCAATGGTAATCACGCTGGCGATTATGATGGTTGGTGCTTCTATCCCTTATATGGTGAAAAACAAGTTCACGAAAAAAGAATGGGTTCTGTTTGGCCTGCTGGCCGTTGGCGGGATAAGCCTTAATCTAATCCTTAGTCTACAGGGGAAGCTGCCTGATCCGTTAAAAGGACTTGAATGGCTAGTACACTTGTTCAATTGAGAAAGGAAATGATCATGAAGCAGACAGAAAAGATAGATGGCTATCAATTTACCGTTCTCGTCGCTCTGTTTATTATGGGCAGCACGATTTTGGTGCTGCCATCCGCTCTTGCCGAATATGCAAAGCAGGATGCCTGGCTTGCCGGGGTGATCGCGATTAGCTGTAGCCTGCTGCTTGTGTACCTCTATCTTAAGCTGCATGAACTGTATCCTCAGCTTATGTTTGTCGACATGATAAAAAGCATACTCGGGACGTGGCTCGGAACCTTCCTTGCTATCGTGTACTTTCTGTTTTCGATCTTATTAACGAGCATGGTGCTGCGCGATACGAGTGATTTCCTCCAAACGCAAATGATGCCTGAGACACCGATGTACGCGCTGCAAATTTTACTTCTCGCCGCTGTTATTGTCGCCCTGCTGTACGGCATTGAAACGATGGCCAGGGGGGCGGAGATCTTCTTTCCGATCGTCGTGCTTGTCGTGATCGCCCCTGTTCTGTTAACGGCTAATAATATCGACTTTTCCCATTTAAAGCCGTTTCTCGGCAATGGCCCACGTCAAGTTGTCGACGGTTCTCTGCTAATGCTGTCGATTCCCTTTTTGGAGCTTGTTTTATTTCTTCCGCTCTTGCCCGTCGTCAATAAAACGAAGAAAAAAAGAACCTATTTCATTGCTGGTGTTTTGGTCGGCGGTTTGATTATTTTTACGATTGCGATGGTGACGTTGTTAACGATCGGCGCCAATTTGTCTGCCGCGCTCAACTTTCCAAGTTTTTTTGCCGCCAAGAAAATCAGACTGGGGGACTTTTTACAAAGAATCGAAGCGGTGATCGCCGTCCAATGGATTATTACGTCATTCGTCAAAATTGCGATCTTGATGTATATTTCCCTCTTTCTGTTTAAGCAGCTTGCCAATTTGCAACGCTATCATATTTTTGTCGTGCCGATGTCGTTTATTGTCCTGGCGCTGTCTCATGCGATTCCGGTTAATACCGGCTCCATTCGGGAATTTGCGGGGGAAACCTGGATTCCCGTTTCTCTGTTTCTCGGCTTGTTTGTTCCGCTCTTGCTCTATATCGTCGGCTTGATCCGAAAGAAAGCAAGGGCTTGATCAAGAACGCCCCTTCTCTCAGGCATGTTATAATAAGAAAGAGTGCATGGATAAGCAGCGGGAAGGGTTGATGGTTATGCCGATAGAATTTCTTTTTATTTTTCTGATCTTTTTGGTTGGCAGCTTTATTCAGGGGGTAAGCGGTTTTGGCTTTGGCTTGTTTGCGATGGGCTTTTTGCCGCTAATGTTTACATTGAAGGACAGCACATTGCTTGTCCTCTCCTTAACGTTATTTATTTCGCTTACGATTGTTTTTCGTATTTATCGTTATATTGAATTGAAAGGATTCCTTGTTATTTTATGTGCTGCTTTATCGGGAAGAGTGGTCTCTTTCTTCTTCTTAACCTCTTATGGAGAGATGGACATTCTCAAGAAGGTGCTTGGCTTCTTTTTAATTGGCATGGTTATTTATCTTTTAACGAAAAAAAAGGGAGAGCCGTCGAAGCTTTTGCTGAAGCCGATCTTTCCGATCACCTTTGGCTTTATCGGCGGATTGATCGGCGGGATTTTCGCGGTGGGCGGTCCTTTTTTTGTGTTCTATTTTTTAATGATTTACAAGGAGAAGCATCGTTATAACGCCAATCTTCAAACGACATTTGCCGTTACAAGCTTGTTTAGCATGTTTTTGCATGGCTTGCATGGTGACTTTGATTCTTCGTTCCTCCTTTATTTTGCCGTCGGACTTGTCAGTGTGTTTGTCGGAGCCAATGTCGGGATGAAGCTGTTTGAAAAGCTGCCGCAGGAGAAGATCAAACTGTTTGCCATGTGCATTGTGTTTCTGGCGGCTGTGAACTTACTTGTATTTACATAAGCGGTTTTCTAAAAGGAGACAGGAGGCCGCCGTTTCAAATGACCGGACAATGGAGCAAATGTGGTATAGTAATGGTAGGATCTAACAAATGAGCGAATGGAGGAAGAGAATGAAAGTCGAAATATGGTCTGATTTTGTCTGTCCTTTTTGTTACATTGGCAAACGGCGATTTGAACAGGCATTAAAGCTGTTTCCGGAAAGAGAGCAGGTTGAGGTTCATTTCCGCAGCTTTCAGCTTGATCCTGATGTTCCGCCGGGATCAAAGCAAACGGTGTATGAAGGTCTTGCCTTGAAATACGGCACGACGATTCAGCAAGCGCGGGACATGTGCGAGCGTGTAGCGGGTCAGGCGAAGGAAGCCGGCTTAACGTTCCATTTTGATACCGCCGTTTCCGCCAATACGTTTCATGCCCATCGTTTACATCACTTTGCTGCTAAAATGGGGAAGGAAAAAGAGCTGGCCGAGCGCCTGTTACAGGCTCATTTTTCCGACTCAATCAATATCGGCGACAAGGCGAGACTGCTTGAACTGGCAGAAGAAGTCGGACTTGAAAAAGCGGCTGCTGAGCAAGTGCTTGCGGGCGATGACTACGGAGCCGAGGTCAAGAGCGATATCGAACAGGCGGCAAAGTATGGAATAAGAGGAGTTCCGTTCTTTTTGTTTAATGAAAAATATGCGGTCTCCGGCGCTCAACCGAGTGAAGCGTTTTTGCAGGCATTGCATAAGGCGGCGGAAGAACGGTAAACAGGAAAAGAGGTGTAGCAAATGAAAAAGGTCGTCGTGCTTGAGCGGGGAAAAAGTGTGTTTGGTGACGAAATCCAGCTGCAGCAACGCGAACAAGACTTTGAGATTATTAGCAATGGCGTTTTTCTGATGTCAACGGAAAATGGACAATCGGAACGGGAAATGGTAAAGAAAGCGAAGGCCGTTATGAAGCGGAACCCTCATCGTGTATTGGTCGGAGGTCTTGGCGTGGGGCACACGGCCGATCAGGTGTTGCGTGAGGGGGATGACGCAAATGTTCATATTGTTGAGATTGAACCGAAAATTGTGGAGTGGCAATATAAATATCTTTATCCATTCTCCAACGGGATATTGCAGCGCGAGGGAGCTTCGTTGATCATTGCCGATATTGGCTTCTGGCTGGAACGGAACCCTCTTTGCTACGATTTGATCTGCCTCGATACCGATAATGGGCCAGACTGGATAGTAGCCGATCGTAACGCCAAACTGTACCGGAATGAAGGCCTTGATTTGCTTTATCATCGAGTGACGCAGGGAGGAGCCGTTTCTTTTTGGAGTGCGTCCCGCTCTCAAGCTTTTTTCCAACTGTTGAAGGAGAAATTTGATCGAGTATATGAGTACCCAGTGAAAGTCTCAGCCACTTCTCAGCTGCCACCTGATTATGTATATATTGGCTGTAAGGATTAGGAGACGATGGAACCTCTGACACCGGGACCTAGACAGCATGAAGAGGTTTCCTCAAGTCTCATATCGCGACGAATCTTTCAAAAAATCAGACTGTTGCAAATACTCATTGATTTCTCGAGCGGTAATCTGTATAATAAAAGCAGTATATGGTCAGACCATCATTCCATTAAGTAAAAATGTAAGCGCTAACAAAAAATGAATGAGAAAGGTACAGAGAATGGATTTTAAACCAATTAAGAAAACGAACCTAGGAGACGATGTCATTCTTCAATTAAAGGATCTCATTGTAAAGGGCAAGCTCAAAATCGGTGATAAGCTGCCAAATGAAAGAGAATTATGCACGCTGCTTGGAGTGAGCCGATCTTCCTTGCGTGAAGGGTTAAAGGTCCTTGCCCAGCAAGGTCTGATTACCCGGATCACGTCGGGAACGTATGTGACGGCTGAATTTTCTAAAGTAATTGAGGATTCGTTAACGATGCAAATTCTGTTAAACGAAGCGACGTTCGATGAAGTACAGGAGACGCGGCTGGCACTGGAAAAGGAGCTGACCGCCCTTGCAGCGCAGCGGCGAACGGACGAGGATTTACAGGCGATGGAGGAGCAGCTGGCCACTTTGCGTGAGGCGGTGGAACAAAATGATAAGCGCTTATTTGTGAAGGCGGATATGGAGTTTCACCAGCTGATTGCCAAAGCGGCGAGAAATTCAGTGCTGATGTATGTGTACAATACGATTTCCCACTTGATTTTCAAGGTGCAAAAGCAGGTCGCTTATGACAGTACGGTTTTGGCGGCCTCGCATGACTACCATCAACAAATTTATCAGCTGCTGGTGGCGAAAGAGGACGAGCTTGCGCAAAAGACGATGGAAAGCCATTTGGTTGATGTGCAAAAGAGGCTGCAATCGTTGACGAATTTCAGGGAGATAACAGAAAAAACCTTTGAATAGGACAGAAGGAGAGTGTAGCCATGATCGTAGATGCTGCTAAAATCAGCCGTTTTTCAAGAGAGAGCTTCACGAAGCTGGGGATGAGTGAAGAGGATGCCGATACGGTGACAACGACAATGCTTGAAGCGGATTACCGGGGGATCCATAGTCATGGATTTTTACGCTTGCCGATCTATGTCAAACGAATAAAGAAAAACTTTATTCAGGTTCCATCCAAGGTAACGGTAGAAATGGAAACAGAAGCGATGGCTTTGTTGGACGGTCATTATTCAGCAGGGCAGGTTGTTGGAAAGAAAACGATGGAAAAGGCGATGGAGTTGGCTCGAAATCACGGGATCGGCATGGCGACTGCCAAGCATAGCAATCATTTCGGCATTGCCGCCCACTATGCGCTCATGGCGGCTGAGCAGAATATGCTTGGCATCGTGATGAGCAATGTGGAGCCATTGATGCCGGCTATCGGCGGAGCGGAAAAAGTAATTGGCAACAACCCGATCGCCTTTGCCAGCCCAACGGCAGAAGGGGATCCAATCGTGCTTGATATGGCTTTAAGCAATGCCCCGCTTGGGAAAATTCTGTTTGCCCAGGCGCAGGGAAAGGAGATTCCGAAAGGGTGGGGTGTTGATAAAAACGGCGAAGCAACAACTGATCCGGCTCAAGTACTGGATGGAGGGTTTCTTTCTCCGGTCGCCGGCCCAAAAGGATTCGGTCTCGCGATTTTCGCGGAAATTTTAACAGGAATCCTGACCGGAAGCCAGTTTTCAAAATCGATTCCGTCGATGTACGACATGAAAGAAAAGCAGTCGATTTCCCATTTTATGCTGGCGATTGATTTATCACAGTTTGTCAGCGGAGAGGAATACGGCAATCGGATCAAAACATTGACGTCATTCGTCAAGGAGTCAAAAAAGGCGCCAGGTGTCGATGACCTTTATATGCCGGGAGAAATTGAATTTGAACGAGAGAGAAAGAACAAGGAGTCGGGAATCGCGATGGAAGAGAACGTTTTACAGGAGCTCTATCAGCTTTCAGATGAGCTTGGTGTTTCTTTGAAGGAAGTCGTTCTGCAAGATTGATGGTAAGGAGGGAAAGAGGCATGAAGGGACTTCGGGCTGCTAAGAGCTATATCGTTACGGGAGGCGGAGGAACGAAATTGTATGTCGAGGAAGGCGGGAATCCTGACGGCCAGCCGCTCGTCTTTATTCATGGCTTCAACCAGAGCCGCTACGTATGGGCTAAGCAATTTCAGTCTGAATTGCTGCAGGACTTCCGACTCATTGCCTTCGATAATCGCGGTCATGGCTGGTCGGAGAAGCCGGTTGAAGCGTATCAGGAGTCAGAATGGTGGGCAAAAGACCTGGATGCGGTGCTGACTGAATTGCAAGTGAAGAAGCCGATTCTGATTGGCTGGTCATACGGCGGATTAGTTGTTTTTGACTATTTGCGTTTTATCGGGGAGAAAGCGATCGGCGGCGTCAATTTGGTAGGGGCACGCTCGCGGATTGGGACGACGGAGGCTGCGGCAGAGACGGGGAAAGACTATCATGCGCTGAAACCGAAGCTGCTGGCAAATGAGATGACGGCTGCACTCGAGGGGATTGCGACCTTTCTGGCACTGTGCAGCAAACGACGGCTTCCACCAGAAGAGTATTACTATTTTCTTGGGTTCAATGCGATGATTCCTCCATATGTCCGACAGGCTTTAATGAAGCGTACTCTGTCGAACGAGGACATCATGACAAAGCTCAGTACCCCGTTTTTAATTACCCATGGAAAAGAAGATCAGGTCGTTCTGCCGTCGCATGCGTTATATAACAGGAACCAGCTGACGCATGCTACGCTTTCCTCGTATGAGGAGACGGGACATATGCCTTTTTGGGAACAGGAACAGAGATTTAATCAGGAGCTGAAAGACTTTGCCGATACTATTATGCAAGAAAACTAATGTTTAATAAAAATTAATTGAACTCCCTTCCTGTTTCTGTGATAACATGTAAAATAGGTTATTTATCATGCGACAATGGTGTTAAATCATCGTGTGACGAGATAAGGGGGATTTCAATGAAATTAAGGTTTCGGACGAAGCGGAAGGAAGCTCCTTCCACAATTAAGGCCCAGCAGCCAGTACATAATGTTGCCATTCGTGTCTCACCGGCGGTGCAAAAGCAGCTTGCGATGATTCATTTAACGACGGCTGATTTAATTGCCGTGAAAGAGCTTCAGCCTTTGGTGGAAAAGCATGTAGATGAAATCGTCAAGCGGTTTTATGAAAACCTTGAAAAAAACAGTGAGCTGAAAACAATTATTGATACGAATAGCGCTGTCGAACGATTGCGGGTAACATTGAGGCAGCATATAAAAGAGATATTTAACGGGACGATAGATGGCGCTTACATTGAACAGCGAATCCGGATTGCCCATACACACGTGCGGATCGGTCTCGACTCCAAATGGTATGTCGGTGCTTTTCAGGATTTGTTAGAGTCGATGATTGATTTAATTTATGAGCATTATGAAGATAACAAGTCTTGCAGAATGTACATAAAAGCGGTAGCCAAGATGTTTAATTTGGAGCAGCAGCTCGTTCTGGAAGCCTATGAAAGAGAAATAGAACGGATCATTCAACAAAATCAGGAAAAACAAAATGAACTCGTCAAACTGGTTAGCGCCACAGTGGAAGAATTGGCGGCTGTTTCCGGGGAAACAAGTGCCTCAACAGATGAGCTGAAGTCGAGGTCGGATGAAATCCTCGCCTACACACATACCGTGTCTAAGCATTCCCAGAAGGTGGAAGAGATTTCAAAGGATGGCGCCGAGAAGCTGCAGGCTCAGTCTGCGCAAATGAGCGAAATAGATGGCACGATCGGCAAAATTTCCGAAGAAATGGGGATTTTGAGAGGAAATGCGGAACAGATTAATGAAATTGTCGGCCTTGTTCAATCGATTGCGGCGCAAACCAATTTGCTTGCACTAAATGCAGCGATTGAGTCGGCCCGGGCAGGAGAAGCTGGAAAAGGGTTTGCTGTTGTAGCAGAGGAAGTTCGCAAGCTTTCCGATCAAACGCAAAACTCAGTCAGCAAAGTATCTGATTTGATTATCCGTACCAATGATCAAATTGGTGTCATGTCAAGTTACATCGCCAACATAAACGATCTAATCAAAGAGACGTCATCAGGGATGAAGGAAACGAGTGATTTCTTTGATGAAATTGTCGAATCAACAGAAAAAAGCAATCTTCAAAATGTCAGCGTTGAAAAAGAAATGGAGCATATTTCCCGCGTGACAGAAGAAATTAATCAAGCGGCAGCCCAGCTTTCAGCAACAGCTGACCAGCTGACAGAAATGATGAAAGGCTAAAAGGTCTGTTTTATCCGGTAAAAGGCCAGAAGCTTGAGTAGGCGGTTGCGCTCATTGTGTAGAAGCTGGACAAAAGGGGAACGAACCTTTGTCCAGCCTTTTTACGTTTTTTACGCGTTAGCCGAGTGTGTCGGTAAACGATAATACATGCTGCTTGACTCTTTCCCTTTCTTCCTCCGTCATTTTTTCCAAGTGAAAGGGATCTCGTGCTTCAGCCGGGATGAGGATTGTTGCCGGTTCCTGAAGCTCTTTTTTATGTTCGTCTCCATCCTCTGTATTCGTTACTTTTGATCTGCTAAACGCTGAATGGATGATTTCCGTCTTTAAGTAGTTGCCATCTGTATCGAAAAAGTCCTCAATCGCTTTCACATCGGTGGCTACATGATGTTCCCCTTCTTCGACAGTCGTAATCGCGTTTATCTTCTTATAGCCGGTTGGCTCATAAAAACCATCCTCGTTTTGTTCGGATGTCTCCGCTACAAACACTTCAATATGCTGAAACCGTTCCGTGGTGCACGCGCTTAAAAGAAGAACGGTCAGCACCAATAAAGTTGTCATCAACAAATTTCTTTTCAAGAGTACCTCCCCTTTCATAGCATGGAAAAAAGAGCCCACTGAAAAACCTTCCTTTTTCGTAACTCGAAGAAGAGTAATGGCTCCACGCGTTGCGCGCCTTGCTTCGAGAAACCCGCTCGTAGCAGGCTTTCAAAATCAGGCAACGGCTTCGCTCATTACGAAAAAGCTGCTGAAAAAGTGAAAATTGTACTTTTTCAGCAGCCTTGGATAAAAGGTTGATTTTTCCCTTTTGCCCGGGCATAGAGCTACGCCATTGTGATTGTTACTTTAGTGCTTCTGTAAGCTGAGGAACGACCTGTTTTTTGCGTGAAACGACGCCTTTTAGCAGAGCTGTCTTCCCGTCAAGTGTGACCTGGAAGGCCTTATTGACTGCTTCAGCCTGTGAGCCGAGGGCGAGAACTTTCGAGTCGTTGTTTAAAATGTCTGTTACAACGAGCAGGAAGAGATCGAGGCTTTTTTCGGCGATGACGGCTTCGATTTCCGCTTCTAATTCTGTTTGCTTTGCAAACACTTCCTCCACATCGACCGTATTCACCTGGGCAATTTCGACTTTATGCTGTCCCATTTGGAATTCCTTCGCGTCGAGATTGAGTAGACCTTTCGCCGATTTATCACTGACATCGGCTCCGGCTTTAAGCATCGCAAGACCGTACTCCTCGCTGTCAACCCCGGCAATCTCGGCAAGCTTCTTTGCCGTCACCACATCTTCTTCCGTACATGTTGGTGATTTGAACAGCAATGAATCAGAGATAATCGCGGAAAGCATCAGTCCGGCAATCTCCTTTGGAATGTCAACTTCATTTTCTTTGAATAGCTTATAAAGAATTGTCGCCGTGCAGCCTACCGGTTCAGCCCGGTAATAAAGCGGGTCGCTTGTCTCAAAGTTAGCGATCCGGTGATGGTCAATGACCTCAATGACGCGAACCTGATCGAGGTCAGAGGCGCTTTGCTGGCGCTCATTATGGTCGACGAGAATGACCTCTTTTGCTTCGGCAACTGATTCTGTCAAGCGTGGTGCATTCACCTGGAAATAATCGAGTGCGTACTGTGTTTCGCCGTTAATGTCGCCTAAACGGACCGGCTCAGCGGGGATGTTCACCTTTGTTTTTAAGTGAGCGTAAGCAATAGCAGAGCAAATTGAATCTGTATCGGGATTTTTGTGACCGAATACGAGAACTTTTTCCATAATAACACTCCTTTATGTAAACTTCTACATCTTATAACTTAACATAAGTAGCAACGCAAGCGAAATATTGTCTTTTAAATTTTTGCAGGCTTGTCCAGAAATTTCAGAACAAACCTGAAGCAATGTGTGCAGTGTGCAGAGCCATTATCCTTCTCCAGTTGCTGCCCCCTCACGCAGAGCCCTTTTACCGGATGTTGATTGACGTTTTTCGATTGCTGGCATAGACTATAATCAAATGATTATTTGAATGAGGGATGAAGAATGACGAAAGTGAAGAATCAGGTAGATACATGTGATGTGTTTTGCTATGACGAGGAGAAGGTGACACGAGTCTCCTCTATTATAGAAGCGGAGAATCTTAGCCCGGTTGCCGGGATTTTTAAAGCTCTGGCTGATGAAACCCGTTTGAAAATCGCCTACGCCCTCTGTCAGGAGGAGGAACTGTGCGTCTGTGATGTCGCGACGATTATTGGAGCGACGGTGGCGACCGTCTCCCATCATTTACGGCATTTGCGCAGCCTCGGCATTTGCAAAAGCCGGAGGGAAGGCAAGCTTGTTTTTTATTCGCTGGATGATGACCATGTCGAAATGCTTGTCGCGTCGGCTGTCGTACATGGAAGAGAGGTGGGGGTGCGTGAATGAAGCGGAAAAGAAAGTGTACCGGGTAGAAGGCTTTACATGTATAAATTGCGCTGGGAAGTTTGAGCGCAATGTCAAGGAGCTTGAGGGCGTACACGATGCGAGGGTGAATTTCGGTGCTGCGAAAATATCCGTCTATGGAGAGGCAACGCTTGAGCAGCTCGAAAAAGCCGGCGCGTTTGAACAGCTGAAGCTGACGCCGGAGCACGAAACAAGAGCAGAAGTAGAACGGACAACACCTCTTTCCTTCTTCAAAAAGCATATTCATGTGTTTATTTCAGCGATCTTCCTTGTGCTTGGCATCATCGGCCAATCAATGCTTGGAGAAGGAAACGGAGCGGTTATCGGCGCTTTTCTCGTAGCGATTGTCGTCGGCGGCTATTCGCTTTTTAAAGTCGGCCTGGCGAATTTAATGAAAGCACAATTTGATATGAAAACATTGATGACGATCGCGGTTATTGGAGCGGCGATTATCGGTGAATGGACGGAAGGAGCGATTGTCGTCATCCTGTTTGCGATCAGTGAAGCGTTGGAACGGTTTTCCATGGATCAGGCGCGGCAATCGATCCGTTCGTTGATGGACATCGCGCCAAAAGAAGCATTGATTCAGCGGAACGGGGAGACGGTGCTGGTGTCTGTTGACGACATTCAAATTGGCGATCGGATGATCGTGCGCCCCGGACAGAAAATCGCTATGGATGGAACCGTCGTTAGCGGCCGTTCCTCGGTCAATCAGGCGGCCATTACCGGAGAATCCGTTCCTGTGGAAAAGCACGCAGCGGATGAAGTGTTTGCCGGAACGTTAAATGAGGAAGGACTGCTTGAAGTAGAGGTGACAAAGCGCGTCGAGGATACGACGATTTCAAAGATCATCCATCTCGTTGAAGAAGCGCAGGCCGAGCGCGCTCCATCTCAAGCTTTTATTGATAAATTCGCCAAATATTATACACCGGCGATTATGCTCGTTGCTTTGTTCATTGCGCTGATCCCGCCATTGTTTTTCCAGGCAAGCTGGGAGGCATGGATTTATCAAGGATTGGCCGTCCTTGTCGTCGGCTGTCCATGCGCGCTCGTTATTTCCACTCCGGTGGCGATTGTGACGGCAATCGGCAATGCGGCGAGGAATGGAGTATTGATCAAAGGCGGAGTTTATTTAGAGGAGCTGGGTGGCTTAAAGGCCATTGCTTTTGACAAGACGGGAACGTTAACGAAAGGCAGCCCGCATGTTACGGATCTGATTACCTGCGACAAAGATTATACGGACAAAGAAGCTCTGGCTGCCATCGCCGCCTTGGAGTCACGCTCCGCTCATCCACTTGCATCAGCAGTCATCCGCAAGGCGGATGAGGAACAGGTTCCGTATCATGAAGTGGAGGTCAATGACTTTGTCTCTTTGACCGGAAAAGGGATTAAAGGCAGCATTGACGGAGTGACATACCAGATTGGAAATCTTCTGCTGTTTCCTGGGGCCAGTGCTGAAATAAAAGAGGAAGTCTTCCGGCTTCAGAGACAGGGGAAAACCGTGATGCTCTTCGGAACGGAGGAAGAAGTATTTGCTCTATTTGCGGTCGCTGATGAAGTGAGGGAGCTAAGTAAAACAGTAGTTGAGCGCCTGCATCAGCTTGGAATATCACGGACCGTGATGCTTACGGGGGATAATTGGCTTACGGCTGAAGCGGTCGGCAGGCAGGTTGGCGTGAAGGAGATTCAAGCCGAGCTTTTACCTGAAGATAAGCTGGCCTATATGAAGCAATTAAGAAATGAGCATGAGCGAGTCGCGATGATCGGTGACGGGGTAAATGATGCGCCGGCATTGGCCGCTTCGACGGTCGGAATCGCGATGGGGGGAGCTGGTACCGATACGGCGCTCGAAACAGCGGATGTCGCCTTGATGAGCGATGATTTGAAGCAGCTGCCTTACTTGATTTCTCTTAGCCGGAAAGCATTGCGAATTATTAAGCAGAATATCGCCTTTTCACTCGGGCTGAAGCTGCTCGCGCTGTTGCTGGTCGTTCCGGGCTGGCTGACTCTCTGGATCGCGATTCTGGCCGACATGGGGGCAACCTTGCTTGTGACAGGGAATGGCTTGCGCCTGCTGAATCGAAAAAAGAACAGCGATCAGATATAGGTAGGCACATCTTTTCGCCTCGGCCAATAGTATACAAGAGGGGTTATTCGGGTACGAGGGGGAAGTGATGTGCTGGCAAACGAAGGAACTTACTTTGTTTATACAGTGAAGATAAATGATACGGTATTTGGTATTGCGACGATGCTTCGAAGTACGGTTGACGAAATAGAGCAGCTGAATTCCCTTTATCCTCCCTTTACAGATCCAGGGCTTCTGTATGAGGGAAGACAGCTGATCGTACCTTATTCCTTTACCCCGCAGGCACAGGTACTTTATTTTGTCCAGCCGGGTGAAACCCTTCCTTCGATCGCAGGTTCGTTCGGTCTTGATCTTCAGGCAGTGGAGGCGCTTAATCCGCAATTGAGCGATATAAACAAAATCGTCGCCAATCAATTGCTGGAATTGCCGGTGCAAATTGAAATCGTGGAAGAAGGGGATTCCTTATGGCGGATTGCCGAGAGACGCGATCTTCCTGTGTCGGCGCTGCTGCATGTGAATGCAAACAGGCATAGCTTCTCGGGTGACGTGATTTATCCGGGCTATGCGTTACTCCTTCCCCGATGTCTCCATAAAAAAATGGAGAATCCGATTGGCGTTAAGAGGAAGAGACAAAACTAGTTAGCTTGCCATAGCGTCACTCGCCAAAAGCCCGTTGTGAGAAAGCGACTCATAGCGGGCTTTAATAGATTGGGGCCGTTCCGTTCATTGCTTAGGGGCTGGGAAAAAGGTGAAAAAACAACCTTTTTTCCAGCCCTGTTTTTGTTGCGGTTTCAAAGAATTCTTTGTCAGCACATCTGACATGGTTAAGGAATTGAACCGTTATTATTACTAAAATGAAAATGACTAGATAAGAAGTAATTTTAATATGACTTTAATTGACGTGGCAGAGCTGATAATCAGCCCAGAGGATGAGAGGCCACTGAAAAAACTTTCTTTTTCAGCAGCTTCGATGATGAGGGGGGTTATAAATGAAACAAAAGCTGGTCTTAATAGGAAATGGCATGGCAGGGATAAATTGCATGGAGGAAATCCTGAAGGTAAACCCATCTTTGTATGAGATGACTGTATTCGGCAGTGAGCCTCATTATAATTATAACCGCATTATGCTATCGACCGTTTTACAAGGAGATACGAAGGTTGATGATATTACCTTGCATGACCGCGCCTGGTATGAGCGCAACGATATTCGTCTTTATGCGGGGGAAACGGTCATTCAGGTCGACACGGTCGAAAAAACAGTGAGCACGGATCGCAACAGAAAGGTTTCTTATGACAAGCTGATTATCGCGACAGGCTCCGTTCCGTTTATGCTGCCGATTCCCGGAGCTGACAAGGAAGGAGTTGTCAGCTTTCGGACGATTGAGGACTGTCAAAAGATGATCGAGATCGCCGGCAATTATCAAAAAGCGGCTGTCATCGGTGGAGGGCTGCTCGGTTTGGAGGCCGCCAGAGGGTTGCTGAATCTCGGGATGGAGGTCAATGTCGTTCATATCGCCAACCATTTGATGGAAAGACAGCTTGATCCAACCGCCGCGCTAATGCTTGAACAGGAGCTGAAAAGCCAGGGGATGAAGTTTTTGTTGGAGAAGACGACGGAAGAGATCATCGGCGCCAGACGGGTCGAAGGGCTTCGATTTACCGATGGCACAGCGGTGGAAGCAGATATGGTCGTTATGGCAGTTGGCGTCCGTCCTAACGTCCAGCTGGCAAAAGAAAGCGGGATTGAAACGA
Organism: Halalkalibacter oceani; assembly: GCF_040544555.1. Classification (NCBI taxonomy): domain Bacteria; kingdom Bacillati; phylum Bacillota; class Bacilli; order Caryophanales; family Bacillaceae; genus Halalkalibacter; species Halalkalibacter oceani. The sequence continues at coordinate 30,597 of NZ_JBEPKD010000027.1, read as the reverse complement.
ACCGGGCGATCCTCGTCAATGATTACTTGCAGACGAGCGTGCCTGATGTTTATGCCGTTGGAGAATGTGTCGAGCATCGCGGAATGGTGTACGGCCTTGTTAAGCCGCTTTATGAACAGGGAAGAGTGCTGGCCGCCCATCTATGCGCCAAAGAGACAGCCGGATACGAAGGAAGTACTCTTGCAACACAATTGAAGATATCAGGGGTGAATGTCTTTTCGGCCGGGAATTTTCAGGCCGATGCGCCGGCAAAAACGATGATGAGCGTTGATGAACTGGCCCAGACATACAAAAAAATTGTTCTGCGCGATGAGAAAGTGATCGGCGCCGTCATGTTCGGCGATACGAAGGCGAGCAATAAGCTGTTGGATATGATAGCCAAGCAGAAAGTGATCACCGATGAAGAAAAGCAGCTGCTTTTGCAAAGCACTGGCGCGGAACCGGAAGTAGTGACGATGGAGCAGACGGAGCTGATCTGTCAGTGTAATGCCGTGTCAAAGGGCGCAATTATTGAAGCCTGTCAGGCGCGTGAGCTGGCGAGTGTCGAAGAAATTAAAAACTGTACAAAGGCGTCCAGTGCATGCGGGGGCTGTAAACCGCTTGTCTCCGAGCTGCTGTCTTATATCCAAAGTGAGGACTTTGATGAAGTCGTCGAAAAAGAGGCGATGTGCGCCTGTACAACGCTGACTGATGAAGAGATTGTCCAAGAGATACAGATCCGTAGACTAAGCTCTGTTCATGACGTGATCGAGCAGCTCGGCTGGAAAACGAAAGATGGCTGCCGGACTTGTGTGCCGGCTTTGCATTATTACCTCGGGATGATTTATCCCGAATATGGAGCGGAGCAGGAAGCGCTTTTCCTGAATGAGAGGATGAATGCGGTTGTGCAGAGCGATGGCACCTATGCGATCACGCCGCAAATGTACGGGGGAATAACGAATGCTGACGAGCTGCGAAGAATCGCTGATATTGCTGAGAAGCACCGCATTCCGAACGTTGCCGTAACGAGCGATCAGCGAATTCATTTGTACGGCATTCCGAAAGAGCAGCTGGAGGCTATTTGGCGTGAGCTGGACTTGCCATTAAGAAGTGCAACCGGCAACAGGGGACATACGATAAAAACCTGCCTTGGGGAAACAGCCTGTACGTGTAATAAGGAGCAGGCGCTGGAACTGGCGGTCGAGATTGAGAAGCGGATTGATTCTGTGCCGGCGCCGTACCGGCTGAAAATGGGTGTGTCGGCTTGCAGTCATAACGGAGCCGGTTCCACAACGAAAGATGTAGGGATCATCCAATTCGCCCGCGGCTGGGAACTCTATGTCGGCGGCAGCAGCGGGAGACATGTCCGCCAGGGGCAGCTGCTTTCTGTCGTGGAGACGGCAGAGGAAGCTTGCGAGCTGGTGATTGCCTTCGTTCAATATTACCGGGAAACGGCCAAGTATGGCGAGCGGACCTGGGATTGGATCAACCGGGTCAATTTGCTCCACATTCGTGAGGTCCTGTTTGCACCGGAATTAAGGCAGCAGCTAAGCGGAAATTTGGAGCAGGATGCTTTACAGATCAAAGCGAGATTGGCGAAAACCTTCTAGGATGTCGGAGAGACAAATACGTAGCAAAGGATGAGAGACGATGACTGAGATGCTATTAAGGTATTTTCGAACGAAGCAGCAGGAAGTGGAAAAGGAAACCGTCTATCCATCGCAATGCCCTTTTTGCAGCATGCAGTGTAAAATGCAGCTAATCGAGCAGGTAACGGTGACACGTAAGAAATACAAAACAGTCGGTGTCGATAATCCAACGTCAGAAGGCCGGCTGTGTATTAAAGGGATGCATGCCCATCAGCACGCCCTTCATTCCGAGCGGCTCAAATACCCGCTGCGCAAAGTGAACGGTGAGTTTGTCCGGATTTCCTGGGACGAAGCGCTGGAGCTGATTCGCGAAAAATTCACGGCGATTCAGGCGCAACATGGCAAAGATGCGTTATCAGTCTATGGCAGCGCGACGATCACGAATGAAGAGGCGTATTTACTCGGGAAATTTGCCCGTGTCGCGCTCGGGACGAGGTATATCGATTACAATGGCCGCTTATGTATGTCGGCCGCGGCCTCTGCCGCCGCGAAGACATTTGGCATGGACCGCGGCTTTACGAATACGATTCAGGAAATTCCCCATTCCAGATGCCTGATTTTGGCCGGGACAAATATGGCGGAATGTCAGCCGACGATTATGCCGTATTTTGAAAAAGCGAAAGAAAACGGAGCCTTTATCATTGCCATCGACCCGCGGGAAACAGCGACGACAAAGCTGGCCGACCTTCATTTGAAAGTAAGGCCGGGAATGGATGCAGCATTGGCGAACGGCTTTCTGAAGGTGATCCTTGATGAAGATTTAATCGATGAAGACTTTCTGGCGCGCCATGTTGTCGGCTTTGAGGAAGTACGGGAGTATGTTTCGGCGCTCGACCTTAATGAAATTGCTGAAATGACAGGGGTGCCGCTCAGTCAAATCAGGAAGGCCGCTTCCGTCTTTGCCAGAGAAGAGTCGGGGATGATCTTTACAGCTCGGGGAGTGGAGCAGCAAACGGACGGTTCAAGTGCGGTGCGCAATTTTCTTAATATTCTTTTAGCGACAGGGAAGATCGGCAAGAAATACTCCGGCTACGGCGCGGTGACCGGGCAAGGAAACGGACAAGGGGCAAGAGAGCATGGGCAAAAAGCCGATCAGCTGCCAGGCTACCGCTCGATTGAAAATGAAGCTGATCGCCAGTATATCGCCGATGTGTGGAAAGTTGATGTCAATGAGTTGCCACGCAAAGGGGTATCGGCTTTTGAAATGATACAGAAGGTCGATCAGGGAGAGATTAAGGCGATGTTCCTGATGTGCTCGAATCCGGTTGTCTCCCATCCGCGCGCCGAGTTTGTCAAACTGGCATTGGCTAAGCTCGATTTCCTCGTGGCGGTCGATATGTTTATTTCTGAAACAGCGCAATTAGCCGATTTGATTTTGCCAACGACCTCTTATTTGGAAACGGAAGGGACAATGACCAATGTCGAAGGGCGGGTCCTATTGCGTGAAGCAAGCTTTCCGGTACGCGGCGAGGTCAAGCATGATTGGAAGATTATTTGTGAAGTCGCCGACGCTCTCGGTAAAGGCGAATATTTCTCCTTTTCGTCACCGGAGGAGGTCTTTAATGAGCTATGTGTGGCGTCGCGTGGTGGCATTGCCGACTATTCCGGCATGAGCTATGAGCGGTTGCGCCGGGAAAAAGGTCTGCTATGGCCGTGTCCGGACGAAACGCATCCCGGAACCGAGCGCTTATTTGAAGCTGGTTTTGCTCATCCAGATAAAAAGGCGCGGATGGTGCCGGTGTCCAATACAGCGAAAATCGCCAAGGAGAAAACATCGGAAACGTATCCGCTCTTCCTGACGACGGGCCGGATCATGTCGCATTATTTAACCGGCGTGCAGACGAGAAAAAGCGCGACTCTGGCTGCGCGTGAATTTGAATCGTATATGGAAATCCATCCTGCGACGGCCAAAAAATTTCAGATAAACGATCAAAGCCTGGTCAAGGTCGAATCGGAGCGGGGCAGCATTGTCGTCAGAAGCAAATGGTCGCAAACCATTCGCAAGGATACGGTCTTTGTGCCTTTGCATTGGACGGAGTCGCAAAATGTCAACCGTCTGGTAGCCGGCACTCTTGATCCGTCCTGTGGGATGCCGGGCTTTAAAGTAAGTGCGGTGAAGATATCAGCGGTCGATCAGTAGTACCGGCAGCATCCCGGAACTCGATAGAGGTTGTTCCAATACCTTTTGGGGTAACCTCTCTTTTCAGGTTGAAAAGAAGTATTTTAAATATAGGAAAAGACTGTCAGAAATTGTTACACGGATCCTGTTATTCTCCAGAAGCTTTGGCATAATGGGCCTATGATAAAGAAAAGGAGTGTTTGAAATGAAGCTTTCTGAATTGAAAAAAAGTGGGCATGCTCCATCGCTCTTCTCGGCTTTTTTATATTTTGATATTAGCTTTATGATCTGGGTGTTACTAGGGGCGCTGGGCGTTTATTTGACTGCTGACTTTGATCTGTCAGCCGGCCAAGTCGGGATGATTGTCGCCATCCCGATTTTAGCCGGATCGCTGTTCCGGGTCATTATGGGCGTGTTGACAGATCGTTTCGGGCCAAAAAAGACAGCGATCGGCGGAATGATCGTAACGATGGTTCCTCTGTTATGGGGCTGGTTATTTGGCTATACACTGAGTGAGCTCTATATGATCGGAATTCTACTTGGGGTTGCCGGCGCAAGCTTTGCCGCGGCGCTGCCGATGGCGAGCCGCTGGTATCCCCCCCATCTTCAAGGTGTTGCGATGGGGATTGCCGGTGCCGGAAACAGCGGAACGCTGCTGGCGACCTTGTTTGGCCCGCGTCTTGCTGAAGTTGTCGGCTGGAACGGGGTCATGGGGCTGGCGCTGATCCCGTTGAGCATCGTCCTCTGCTTATACATTTTCATGGCGAAGGAGCCGCCAAATCAGCCGGCCCCGAAACCGTTAAAGCAGTATTTCTCCGTTTTCAAAGAAAAAGATACATGGTATTTCTGTCTGCTGTACAGTGTGACGTTCGGTGGTTTCGTCGGGTTGACCAGTTTTCTGAGCTACTTTTTCGTCAGTCAATATGGCGTATCGGGAGTACGGGCTGGAGAAATTGTGACGCTCATCGTCGCCTCGGGCAGCTTCCTCCGTCCGGTTGGCGGGCTGATCTCAGATAAAATCGGCGGAGTAAAGCTGCTGCAATTTTTATTTTTGGGCGTGGCGCTCTGCATGTTTGCGGTCAGCCTGTTGCCGCCACTGGCACTCGTCGTAACGATACTCTTTGTCGGCATGGGTTGTCTCGGTATGGGAAATGGGGCGATCTTCCAGCTGGTTCCGCAACGTTTTCAAAATGAGATTGGCATGGTGACCGGGATTGTTGGAGCAGCCGGCGGAATCGGCGGCTTTGTCCTGCCGAATGTGCTCGGCTCATTAAAAGACGTAACAGGCACGTATGCAACCGGCTTTATTACATGCTCAATCGTTGCTTTAGTCGCTTTTGCGATTTTGCTCTATGCCCAGGCTGGATGGAGAAAGGAATGGTCCGTTTCGGGCAAGCAGGTACGGATTTGAGAGGAAGCGATGGATGATCGAAGCACTAAACGAACTCACGGCGTCCTCTCAAAGCCGAAAGACGAATCCAAGGGTAGAGTGATCGTTTCGTACATTTTGTGGCCTTGCTACGAGTGGTTCCTCGTGGCAAGGCTTTTTAAAATTTGTCACGGCTGGGCACATAATGTAGAAGCTGCAAAAAAGGAACCCCGCTTTTTTTCACCAGTCCGGAAAAACCATGTCAGATAAAATGACACAAGATAACATGTATTTCAAATCATAGTTTACGATTAACCTACATTTAAAATCATGGTTTTGCAGAAGCAAAAGGGGGAGTGAGGAATGGAAAGGGGAATGGTCTACTTGGTAGGAGCAGGCCCGGGGGATGCAGAGCTGATTTCCCTTAAAGGAAAAAGGGCTTTACAGCAGGCGGAGGTCGTCATTTTTGATCGATTGATCAATCCCTTTTTGCTAACGTATGCGAAGGAAGATGCCAAGCTCATTTACTGTGGCAAACAGCCGTGCCGCCATACGTTGCGGCAGGAGGATATTCAAAAGGAAATCTTGATTCATGCCAGGAAGGGCAAAACCGTCGTCCGGCTTAAGGGAGGTGATCCGGCGGTATTTGGCAGGGTTGGTGAAGAGGCTGAACTGTTGGCGGAGCATCATATTCCGTATGAAATAGTGCCCGGCATCACGGCGGGCATCGCCGCAACAGCCTATGCCGGTGTGCCGCTTACTCACCGGGTTCATTCGGATTCATTTGCAGTCGTCACAGGACACGGCAGCAAAAAGAGTGGTACGCCGGAAATCAATTGGCAGGCCCTCTCAAAAGGGGTCAAAACGATCGTGTTTTATATGGGGATCAAGCATCTAAAAACAATCGCAGCTGAGTTGATGAGCCGGGGGAAAGTAAGCGAAACGCCGGTGCTCGTCGTTCAGTGGGGAACGTACAGCAAACAAAGAACGATAGAAGGAACGCTTGCCAACATTGCCCGTAAAGTGGCCCAGGCAGGGGTAACGAATCCGGCAATTATCGTCGTTGGTGAGGTCGTTGCTTTAAGGTCGAAGCTGGCCTGGTATGACAATAGACGCCTGTCGGGCCGAAGTATTCTCATACCTGGTCCGGAGAAAAAGCACCTTAAGCTTATCGATCAAGTAAAACAGCAAGGTGCCGATGTATTCGCCTTTCCGCTTTTGACCGAGCGAGCAACGGCCGACCGCCATCAATTGGCGGGCTTGCTTGGAAGCAATAAACCGAGAGAGCTCGTCTTCCTTTCAGCAGAAAGTGTTCAGTTATGTTTACAGGCGTTCGGCGAACATAAGCTAGATTTCCGGCACGTCCACTCCCCAATCTATGCCGTCGACCCGTCCGTCAGGCAGACTTTGCGCTCGGTCGGCATTCAAGCTGAATTGCTGGAGGATTCGCGTCTCGAGCTCCCGGTCTTCATCGGTAAAGAAGCAGAGGTCGAAAGCATGAGGCATCAGTACGAGCGCCCGGCGGAGGAACTGATTTTAACAAAGCAACAGGTGAGCCAAAAAAACATCGAGGCGTTTCAACGGTTAATCAGAGAGCAACATGTAAATGCTCTGCTCATTACGAGCCGAGTCGAGGCGATGCAATTGCTGACGTTTTTAACGTTGAGCGGTATCGAAGCTGAGATTTGTAACGGCTTGCAGCTGATTTGCAAAGGAAAAGATGTGAAGCTTTTGCTCGAGTCGCAGAAGATCGCGGTGCAAAGTTTGATCGAAGGCGATGAACTGGCGGGGCTTCTCGATATTTTTGATATAGAAGAGCGCGTTGTGATGGAAGGGTAAAGCGAATCGAGAGAAACGAACTTCGTGAAAAAGGAGCGATACATGTGCGAGAGAAACTAGTATTGATCGGAAATGGGATGGCAGGTATCCGGACGTTGGAAGAGATTTTAAAAAGAGATCCAGAACGCTACGCTATCACCGTCTTTGGAGAAGAGCCGCATCCAAATTACAACCGGATCATGCTCTCTTCTGTACTGCAGGGAGACGCCAATGTGAACGACATTGTCCTGAATGATTATGACTGGTATGAAAGCAACGGGATTACGCTGCACACGGGGGACCCGGTCGTGAAAGTCGATGAGTCAAAACAGCTTGTTATTAGTGAGCAGGGACGGACGTGCAGCTATGATAAATTGATTTTTGCGACAGGTTCTAATCCGTTCATGCTGCCTTTGCCTGGAGCGGATAAAGAAGGCGTGATCGCTTTCCGTAACATTAAAGATTGCGAGACGATGATTGAAGCGTCAAGGCACTACAAAAAGGCTGTTGTCATCGGCGGCGGCTTGCTTGGACTTGAAGCAGCCCGCGGTCTGCTTAACTTGAATATGGAGGTCGATGTCGTCCATATTGCCGATTATTTAATGGAGCGTCAGCTGGATGAACAGGCAGGCTCGATGCTGCGTGAGGAGCTGGAGAAGCAGGGGATGAATTTCCTGTTAAACAAGCAGACGGAGCAGATTACCGGTGATACACGGGTGAAAGGGCTGCGCTTTAAGGACGGTACGAGCACAAAAGCTGATGTAGTCGTGATGGCCGTCGGCATTCGGCCGAATGTCGAGCTGGCGAAAGAGAGCGGCCTGGAAATAAATCGGGCGATCATCGTCGATGATTATATGCAGACGAGCAAAAAAAATATTTACGCCGTCGGAGAATGTGCAGAGCACCGGGGCATCGCTTACGGGCTTGTCGCACCGCTGTACGAGCAAGGAAAAGTATTGGCTGAACATATTTGCGCGGAAGACAAAGCGGCGGTTTCCGGCTACCAGGGATCAATAGTTTATACGCAGCTGAAAGTATCAGGCGTTGATGTGTTTTCGGCCGGGAAATTTCAGGATAGCAAGGAAACGAAAGCGATTCGCGTGCATGATGAATTTGAGGGAATCTATAAAAAGGTCGTCGTCCAGGACAATAAAGTCATCGGCGCTGTATTGTTCGGCGATACCGGCGATTCACCACGCATTCTCGACATGATGAAAAAAGAGCAGGATATTTCAGAAATGAGCAAAGTGGCGATTTTGCCAACGGAGCAGTCAGCCGGCGAAAAGGAAAGCCCTGTCCTGCTGATGGCTGAGGATGAAACGATTTGCGGCTGTAATGGCGTCTCGAAAGGAGAAATCGTGGCGGCGATTACGAATCAAGGATTAACGTCGGTTGAGGAGATTAAGCAGTGTACGAACGCCTCACGCTCTTGCGGCGGCTGCAAGCCTTTAGTGGCTGACCTTCTGGCATTGACAACAGGAGAGCAGGCCGATACCTCGAAGGAACCGATGTGTGGCTGTACCGACTATACGCATGAAGAAGTCGTGGCCAACATTCGCGAGCTCGGTTTATCCTATCCGCGTGAAGTGATGAATGTTTTACATTGGCGGACGGAGGAAGGATGTTCGAAGTGCCGCCCGGCGATCAACTACTATTTAGGAATGGTGGATCCACTTAAAAATAAAGATGACCATACGTCACGCTTTATTAATGAACGCGCTCACGGCAATATTCAAAACGACGGCACCTTTTCCGTCGTACCGCGAATGTACGGCGGCGTAACGAATCCGGCCCAGCTTCGGCAAATTGCCGATGTCGCCGATAAATATAACATTCCATTGCTGAAGGTGACCGGCGGGCAGCGGATTGATATGTTCGGTGTTGAAAAAGAGGACCTGCCGAAAGTGTGGGAGGAGCTTGGCATGCGATCCGGCTCCGCGTATGCGAAAGCGTTACGCACGGTAAAAACATGTGTCGGTGAGCAGTTCTGCCGCTTCGGAACCCAGGATTCAATTGGCCTTGGCATTGAACTGGAAAAGAAATTTGAATACATTAATACACCTCACAAAGTAAAAATGGCCGTCTCGGCATGTCCGCGCAACTGTGCTGAATCAGGCATTAAAGACTTCGGAGTCGTTGGCGTGGAAGGAGCGTGGGAGCTTTATGTCGGAGGAAACGGCGGCGTCGACCTGCGTGCGGGCGACCTGTTCTGCAAGGTGAAAACAAAAGAAGAGATTATTGAGATTATTAGCGCATTTTTGCAATATTACCGGGAGAACGCCCGCTATTTAGAACGGACGTCTCATTTTGTCGAACGCGTCGGTCTGGATCATATGAAGAAGGTCGTTCTTGATGATTCAAAGAGACGAAAGGAATTAGTTGAACGTTTGGAGGTTGCCTTATCAACCGGAAAGGACCCTTGGAAGGAAATTATTGAAAGCGAGGAAAAGCGCAAAGAGCTGTTCGAGAAGAAGCAAGTGGAATCATTGGTATAAGAGGAGGCGGAAGCAATGAAAACAGCAAATAGTGTAAAAAAAGTCAAGGTGGCCCGCCTTGATGAATTATCGATCGGCCTCGGAAAAAAAGTCGAAATCGCCGGTGAAGAAATCGCGCTATTTAAGCAGGAGGACCAAAGCGTTCATGCGATTCAAAACCGTTGTCCTCACAAGGGTGGGCCGCTATCAGAAGGAATTGTCAGTGGGGAGCATGTTTTTTGTCCCCTTCATGACTGGAAGGTTAATGTTCGGGATGGCATCGTTCAGGCGCCGGATGAGGGCTGCGTCAAACGCTATGAAGTAGACATTGTGGGGGAAGATATTTATATAAGGTTTTTTTAAGAAAAAACTGCGTCTTTGTTGATTTAGGGAGCTTGAGACAAAGGCAATGGCTTCCTCAATACGTAGAGGCTTGGCAAAAGGTAAAAAACCAACCTTTTGCCAAGCCTCTTCTTTTTCCATTTCGGGCCGTCAAGTCCATTTCTCACCCCAAGCTTGAATCGATTCAATCACCGGTTCAAGAGCAAGGCCTTTTTCTGTTAAAGAATATTCGATCCGCGTCGGTTTTTCCGGGTAAACCGTCCGGCGCACGACCTGCAACTGCTCAAGTTCTTTCATACGTTCAGTTAAAATACGATCACTCATATCTGGAATTTGAGCCTTTATATCTTTGAAACGCTTCGGGCCATCTAATAAAACACGAATAATTAAGCCAGTCCACTTTTTCCCAAGTAAGTCGATGGCCTGCTCATACTTAGGGCACATTGTACTGTAATCCATTTTTCTCACCTCGTTCACATTTAAGTTTACCATAATGCTCGGGCAGAAAGTAGATGAGCCTTATGGATTGTCGAAATGAGAGCTTAAAAACTGCGGCAAGCGGTACCTTTTTGGGAATCTCGTTGTTTAGCGTAACAAGTTTAGACAATAATGATAAAATAGTAATAGTAAAGGTCGGGAGGAGATAGCATGTTTGCAAAAATTGTCGTCGCAGCGGACGGTTCGGAGCAATCACTTAAGGCAGCAGAGCAAACGATCGAGCTGGCAAAAAAATATAAGTCGTATGTATTTGTCGTTTATGTCGTTGATGGAACGACGAGTAAATCCGATATTATCAGTACTTGGAACGTGCAGGGAATCATGGAAAAACGGATGGAGAAACTGAAACAGGTGGAAAAGTGGGCGGAAGCGGAAGGCATCCAATATGAAGTGAAAATTGTCCGCGGGGAGCCGGCCGCCTCGATTGTCAAATTTGCCAAAGAAGCCGAAGCGGATTTAATCGTAATCGGCAGCCGCGGGCTAAACCCGCTTCAGCAAATGGTTCTTGGCAGCGTCAGTCATAAAGTAGTGAAGCGCGCTTTCTGCCCGGTTCTCGTGATTAAGTAAACGTTTGTTCAAGAGAGTGTCAAGGCTTATCTTTCTGCAAATGTAGTATACTAATGAGGAAGATGAGAAAAGGTGGGCTAAATAATGAAGTTATCGAATAAAAAATTATTCGCACTTATTGCCTTGATTACGATCATTTACGGACTTGCATTTTGGATAATTGGGCATTTTGTGACAACGTGATAGAAGAAAAAGGATGGGGAAGTACCTGTCATGATTCGAGGATGTGAGCTGTCCAAAAATGTGTTAATCGACATTTTTGGACAGCCATTTTCTATTTCCGGGGAAATAGGCCTTACATTTACAAACCGGTTAACCGGGACAAAAACATCGTAGCAATTCCAAAATAAATCATTAAGGAAAAAATGTCATTAATTGTTGTAATGAGCGGCCCGGAAGCGACGGCCGGATCAACTCCCAAACGGTATAACAGCAACGGGATAACAGTCCCTGCCAACGTTCCGACAATTAGCGTAATCAATAAGGAGATCCCCACTGTAAGTCCGAGAATGAGATTGTCCTGCCAAACAAAGGCGATCAGCATAATCAACAGTCCGCAAGTGAGGCCGATAATCAGTCCAACCCGCAGCTCGCGAAAAACGAGACTGATGACCGTCCGGCGGTCGATGTGATGAGAAATAATCCCGCGCACGACCACAGCAAGCGATTGAGTTCCGGTATTACCGGTCATTCCTGCAATCATAGGCATAAAGAAAATAAGAGCGACGACCTGATCCAATGTTTCTTCAAATCCACTAATAATACTGCCTGAAACAAGCCCGATAAACAACAGAAGAATAAGCCACGGCAACCGCCGGAATGAAGCCGTTAATGCCTTTGTGTTAAAGTCGATGTCCTTACCGGAAGCCGATAGCTTTTCAATATCCTCATTGGCCTCACGAATTACAACATCAAGGGCATCATCGACTGTAATAATCCCGAGAAGGACGTTATCATCATTGACGACCGGCACCGCGATGAAGTCATAGCGTTCAATCGTCCGGGCGACCTCTTCCTGGTCGGCGTCAACATGGACGGCGACGACCCGGTTAAACATTAAATCTTCAATTTTATCATCGATTTCGGCGATCAACAGGTCGCGATAGGAAACAACGCCGACAAGTTTTTTTTCATGGTTAATCACATATAAATAATAAATGTTTTCGGAAAAACTCGCGTAAGCCTTTAATTTGTCAACGGCTTGGCGAACGGTTTGATCGGCGTGAATCCAGACAAATTGGTTGGTCATGAGACCACCGGCTGTTTCGGCCGGGTAGCTCATTAAAGACTGGATGTTTTGCGAGTCTTCTTTCTTCATGACATCAAGAAACTCTTTTATTTTATCGACTGACAGCTCGTTTAATAAATCGGCCAAGTCATCATTATCCATCAAGTCCATAACTTTTGAGGAACGTTCAATTCCCAGCTGCTGAAGAATTTCCAGCTGGACGTCGTACTCCAATTCCTGAATGAGATCGGCGATTTGTCCCGGGGTTAAAAAAGTTAAGAATTTATGATGATGCTTCTCCGGCAAGCCCCGATAGATTTGCGCAAAATCATAAGGATGAAGTTCATCTAAAAGCTGCTGCAAGGCTCCTCTTTTTGCTTCTTTTATATACTTAATGACTAATACAAGCAATTGGTCTTCTGTCATATTGGCAATCATCTCGTTCACCTCATTTCTGATCATCCTCTACCACTTTACAAAAAAAATCCGACTAAGTAAAATGTTCTTTTTTTAAAGATTTTGCCTCTTGAGAAATAGGAAAGAAGAGGTGAATGGAATCAGAGTGGAACGAATCGTTGAAATAGCATTGACATTGAGAATGAATTACAATTACAATATTGATAATGAGAATTATTATCAATATAAGGAGCTGTTATGGATGTCTTCATCACTATTAATTGTTGGCGCAGATCGGCTAGGATCGATTCCTAAAAAACTGGAGCAAATGGGTTTTAGTGAGATTAATCATGTTAGTGGAAGAAAGGTGCAAATGGTAAAGAAGGAAATTCCCGCTCATATTGATTTAATTCTTGTTCTGACAGATTTTATCAATCATAATTTGACATCTGTGCTGAAAAAGAAAGCGGCTGAACAAGACATTCCGATATGTTACGCGAAGCGCTCGTGGTGTTCAATTTATCAGGCAATTGGCAATTGTGAATATAATTGTGTGAACAAAGAGCAATGCCAGTTCGCTTCAAAAGCTGGCAAAACGTAAGAATGGGTCAGAAGCTGAGCTTGCCATAAAAAAATGGCAGTGGCTCCGTTCTGCACAAAGTCCGTACCGAAGAAATCCATCTTCGATACGGACTTTTTTAAAACAGCCGGGAGGCAAGGCCGATGACGACGAGCAGAATGAGAATGGACCAAATGACCGGCTTAAGGCGCTTTCGCATGTTTTGCCTCTTTTGCCAGCGGGTTGGATCAAAGGCAACTTCTCCTTCGTCAAATACACGCTGCCGATAGGCGGAATAGGGGCGAACGCCGGTTAAAATAATCGGCCCGAGGGCCGCCCCGGCAATTAATCCAAACAAATGGGCGAAAATATTAATATTCGTTCCGAGGAAGGTCATGACTAAGCCGAGCGCGATAATCGTCAGAACGAGCTGGGCATTTGCCTGATCAATCAGCTCTTTCCGGAAAAGAACAATGTAGACATAGAGCCCAAACAGCCCGAAAATCGCTCCCGAAGCACCGAGGTGTGGACCATACATTAAACCGCCAACCCAAAAAGTTGCCACATTGGCGGCAATCCCTGTCAGTAAATAGGTAAGAATAAACTTAAACCGGCCAAGCATCTGTTCCAAAGCCGGTCCAAAAATAACGAGGGAAAAAGAATTGAATAGCACATGGCCCATACCGATATGCATAAAGATTGGCGTAACAAGCCGCCAGTATTCTCCATTCGCTACATCAAGATTAAATCCGATTCCGAATGTCAGGATGAGATCGCCAAATGGCAAAAAGTTCATCCAAACGAAGAGAATCAGATGGATGGCCACAAGAATTGTAATAACAGGATATTGCTTTCTAAATGAATAGAAGCTTTCATTTCGGATAAACATGCTTCACCCTCCTTCAATATTTGCTATTATAACAGAGAATCGCCGTTTTTCCTTTTTTAGAAAACCTATGAACGATATAGAAAAACATGACGGCAAAGGAGGTCTTAACTTATGATCATTGGCACGGGGATCGATCTTGTTGAACTAGCACGAATTCAACAGCTGGCAGAACGTCAGCCGCGTTTCATTACCCGGGTTTTGACCGAAGCGGAACAGAAAGAATATGCGCTGCTGTCAGCAGGCAGAAAAACAGAGTTTCTCGCTGGACGTTTTGCCGCCAAGGAAGCCTTTGTCAAGGCGGTAGGCACGGGAATTTCAGCAACGTTTAGCTGGCTTGATCTTGAAGTGAGAAAGGAAGAGACAGGCAAACCGTATCTCGTTGCCAGGAACTATGATCAAAAGGTACATTTGTCTATTTCTCATAGTAAGACGCAGGCGATCGCCCAGGTCATCATTGAAACCTTGGAAAGCTAGTCTGCATATTGCCCCAGGTTGTCTCATATAGTTGTAGTGCGAATAAGAGAGGCTTCCCATTTGAGAAGAGGAGGTGACGGTAGGCAAACTCCCCAGTCTGTTTGCTTGCCCTGTCACTCTGATACTCTTTTCAAATGAGTTCGCTCTCTTCTTTGGCGTCAAATGAGACAAAGGGGTGAAAGCATGAAAAAAGCAGGATGGGTAGCCGCTCTTACGCTTATATTGGCCATTATGCTCGTAGGCTGCGGTGAAAAATCACAGGAAGACATTATGAGTGACCTAGATGGAAAGCTTACCGAAATGACTGGGTATAAGACGAATTCCACGATGACGCTGGAAACGGGGAATGAATCACAGACATATGAAGTGGAGGTGTGGTATCAGGCGAAAAACTATTATCGCGTTGCCTTGCAAAACCAGGAAAAAGACCAAAGCCAGATCATATTACGAAACGATGACGGGGTTTTCGTGTTAACACCCGCTTTAAACAAGAGTTTCCGTTTTCAAAGTGATTGGCCGACAAACAGCAGCCAAGTGTATTTGTATGAATCGCTCATCCAGGATATTTTAATGGATCCCGAACGCTCCTTCCAGGCGACGGATGATCACTATGTTTTTCAAACAAACACCAACTACCAAAACAAGAATTTAAGCACCCAGGAAATTACGTTGAATAAAAAGGATCTCTCTCCGGTGCAAGTGAAAATCATGAATACTGATTTGGAAGTGCTTGTCCAGCTTGATTTCAACAGCTTTGAATGGAATACAAGCTTCAATGAGGGTGATTTCGATATGGAACGGAATATGACGGGAGCGCAGATGACGGAAGAGCCGGCGATGGCTGAGCCGTCCGAGGCGTTGACTGTTCATTATCCGATGTATACTCCGGATGGAACAGAGTTTGATTCCTCCCAGACGATTGAAGCTGAAACCGGACAGCGCGTTGTGCTGCAATATATGGGAGAGCAGCCGTTTACTTTAATTCAGGAACAGAGCCAGGTCGTCCCTGCCTCGACCGTTTCGACGCCAATGAGCGTAAATGAAGGAGAGCCGGTGGATCTTGGCTTTACGATTGGCGTGATGACCGAAGAATCGTTAAGCTGGTCCTATAATGGAGTCGACTTCTTATTGGCATCCGCCGCTTTAAATGAGGATGAGATGATGGCGATTGCCCGTTCAGTTTACGGTACGCAGGAAAAATAATGTATCTTCATGCAACGTTTTGTGGAGGATGTGTCAAAAGGGAGAAGACCTTTTTGTCCATCCTTTTCTTGCTTTCAAGGTGGTCCGTCCCATATCATCCGCTCTGGTGGTGTGCTAAAATAAGAGAGGTAATCGGTGGAGTGAGAGTGAAGGGATGAATGAGATGGAGCAGCATTTTCGTGATACATGGGCAGAAGTGTCTCTTGCGGCGATTGCTCATAATGTACAAGCAGTTAAGCGTCTCTACGACAAAAAAAAAGTAGAGGTTATTGCGGTCGTAAAGGCGAACGGCTATGGTCATGGGGCGTTACAGGTCGCTGAAACAGCGTTACAGGCCGGTGCGTCTTATTTGGCGGTTGCCTTGCTTGAAGAGGCCATTCAGCTGAGAGAAGCGGGGATTAAGGCGCCGATTTTAGTGCTTGGCCGGGTCAGCCCTAAATATGCCGGCCTGGCAGCCGAGCAAAAGATCAGCCTTACTGTGTTTCAAAAGGAATGGCTTGAAGAGGCGCCGTCCTATATCGGGCCGAACAGGACGATTTCAATTCATGTGAAATTTGATACAGGAATGGGCCGGATCGGGATGCGGACGAAGGAGGAGGCAGCCGCCTTCTTTGAATACGCGAAGGAACAAAAGGCAATTACTATAGAAGGAATTTACACCCATTTTGCGACGGCGGATGAACTCGACCTTGGCTATTATGAGCAACAGCATAAACGGTTTTGTGAAATGGTAAGCTGGCTGGAGGAGTGGAATGTTCCGCCGCCTCTTTTGCATACCGGCAATAGCGCGGCGGGCATGCGTTTTCCGGAGAAGGCATTTGACTTATTCCGTCTCGGGATTTCAATGTACGGTTTGACGCCTTCGCCGGCGATTAAAGCACAGCTGCCGGTCGAGTTAAAGCCCGCCTTTTCGCTGAAATGCCGGCTTGTGCAGGTGAAAAAGCTTCCAGCCGGAGAAGCGATCAGCTATGGCGCGACATACCGGACGACGGGAGAAGAGTGGATCGGCACCCTTCCGATCGGATATGCAGATGGCTGGCTGCGCTACCATAGTCAACGCGGCGGTGAAGTTCTTGTCAACGGCAAGAGAGCGCCGTTTGTCGGGCGCATTTGCATGGATCAATGCATGATTCGGCTGCCCGGACCGGTGGAAGAGGGAACTGTCGTGACGTTAATCGGCAAAGACGGCGATGACGAGATTACGATGGATGAAGTAGCGGCACGGCTGGAGACGATCAATTACGAAATTCCATGTGTCATTAGTGAACGGGTGCCGCGAATATATATATGATAAAGAATGAAAAAGGCGGTTCATTTTGCGGCAAAAAACGAGTGTCGGCCAAAGCTTTGGAACAGTAAAAAAATAATGATCCCGAACGCTGAAAAGCCCTTTGCAATTGAGAGTTGCAAATGCTATGATTAATGGTGGATATAAGAGTTGTATTTAGTAAGCAATACAAAGCGACTAACGAGAGATTTCATGGTTGATGCTGGGGGTGGATGTGTGTGACGGAGCAAGGCACTAAGCGCATTGTAGTAAATTTGCCACAACATTTGTTGAACGAGGTGGACGGTGTGATCAAACAGGAAAACGTCAATCGGAGTGAGTTTATTTCACAGGCAACAAAGATGTATTTACGTGAACGAAAAAGACGTCATATTCGCGAAACGATGCAGCAAGGCTATATGGAGATGGCAAAAATCAACCTGAACATTGCCTCAGAATCTTTTCTTGCCGAGGAGGAAGCAGAGAATACCCTCGATCGCTTAGTGAGCGGGGTGTAGCCTTTGATTGTCAAAAGAGGCGATGTCTATTTTGCCGACCTCTCTCCTGTGGTTGGCTCTGAGCAGGGCGGTGTGAGGCCAGTCCTCATTATTCAAAATGATATTGGCAACCGCTTTAGTCCGACTGTGATTGTCGCAGCGATCACTGCGCAAATTCAAAAAGCAAAATTACCGACTCATGTTGAAATCAATGCAAAGCGTTATGGATTTGATCGTGATTCAGTTATTTTGCTTGAACAGGTACGAACGATTGACAAACAAAGATTAACCGATAAGATCACTCACTTGGATGATGATATGATGAACCGAGTGAATGATGCCTTGTTCATTAGCTTGGGATTGATCGATTTTTAGTGGAGTCGTCGTTAACGTGTTTTGCCGGAAGATTTCTGCTTTCGGCAAAACAGCGGCCCTTCGCTCACGGCTCCGTGCATGACAAAGAGGATGTCCAAAAAGCCTTAGCTTTTTGGACATCCTCTTTGCTATATGTGGTTTTTAGCAGACTGATAAAGGGTAATGAGTAAGGATGCAGTCATTTTTTAAGATAATAAGAATGGATAAAGTATACTCGACTCTTTACTGGGGGCAAGAAGGAGCGAGAATGCCTGTTCAGCTAGTGCATTTAAGAAAAGCCGCCGCGCGGTTTTCTTAAATAATCTTTGCAACTGTAAATTACTCATGAAATAATAATAGAAGAAGATTAAATTGGAGGAAAAAAACGCATGCAACCTTATATCGTCTCTTTTATTTTAAAAAACCGTCAAACCTTGATTGAGCGCTGGGAAGAAGAGCTGGGGGCTGTCCGGGACGAGAATTACCTGGGCTCCGTTTCTGAATCAGTCTTTGAAAATACGAGCCATGATTTTATGCAGTTTATTATAGAAATCATAGAAATGGATCAAGAGCAGGCCAAGGAACGGTTGAGTGCATTTGCAGACCGCTATATTCAGAGCGGCTGGCCGCTTGCCTACTTCACAAAGGGCTTGCAAGCTTTTCGCCGGGTCCTTCTCGTCGCTCTTTCAGAGAATGAGAGCGAGGTAAGCGAGCTTGTTAAAACCTTCAGTGAACTGGAAAATTGGATTGATGGCGTGATTAATCAACTCGTGTACGATTACACGGGATCCTGGGAAGATATTTTTGAAATGCAAAAATTGTCGCTCTTGGAGTTGTCGGCGCCGCTCATCCCGGTTTTTCAGGGGGTAACAGTCATGCCGCTGATCGGTACGATTGATACCCAGCGTGCAAAGCTTATTATGGAAAATTTACTGGATGGCGTCATCAAGCACCGCTCACAAGTCGTGTTAATTGACATTACCGGTGTGCCTGTCGTTGATACGATGGTCGCTCATCATATTATCCAGGCTTCGGAGGCTGTCAGGCTTGTCGGTGCGACGTGCATCCTTGTTGGAATTCGTCCGGAAATTGCCCAGACGATCGTCAATCTGGGAATTGATCTGAGCAAGTTTCCGACAAAGAGCACATTGAAAAAGGGAATTGAATCGGCGTTGGAGATGACGAATAAAAAAATGGTGGATTTGTAGTTTGGAGGGAAAAAAATGAGAATTCCAATTTTGAAATTAAATCAATATTTGTTGATCAGTATTCAAGTTGAATTAGATGATCAGACCGCCTTGGAGTTTCAGGAGGATCTTCTGCAGAAAATTCATGTGGAGGGCTCTTCGGGGGTTGTGATTGACCTGACTTCTGTCGATATGATTGATTCGTTTATTGCCAAGGTACTGGGCGATGTTGTTGATATGTCAAACTTGATGGGGGCGAAAGTTGTTCTGACTGGGATTCAGCCAGCTGTGGCAATCACGCTTATTGATATGGGTATCAAACTTGATTCAGTGCCAACAGCGTTGGATTTAGAGCAGGGATTAGAGAAGCTACAACAGGAATTGGAGGGATAAACATGGAGACCCAATCCTGTGTAGAAGTGAAGAATGAATGGGGAATTGTTGCGGCGAGACAAGCCGGGCGGACGTTATCAAAAGAAATTGGCTTTGGAAGTGTAGACCAGGCCCGGATTACCACAGCAATTTCAGAACTGGCGCGTAATATTTATTTATACGCAAAGCCTGGGGAAATCTGTTTAGAAGTCGTAGAAAAGACAACAAAAACAGGATTGAAAAAAGGGATACAAATTGTCGCGCGTGACCGGGGGCCTGGTATTCCAGACATTAGACAGGTGATGATTGACGGATTTACGACATCTGGAGGAATGGGAGCAGGACTGCCAGGTGTAAAGCGATTAATGGATGAATTTACGATTGACTCAAAGACCGGTGAAGGTACAACCGTCACCGCAACAAAATGGCTCCGATAAAGGAGGGCTTCTGTGAAGCAGACTGTTCAAAATCTCGAACAAGCATATAAACATATATTAGAAACCTTTCTTCATCGCAAAACGGAGCAAGGTTTATATCAAGCTCAACAATTTAGCAAAGTGCTTCTTGAACATCAAATTTCACCAGAAGAATTCGTCAGCATCCATCGGGCCGTGTTGGAGGAGCTGTTTCCAACCGTCCCGGATAAAGTGATTGATTCATTTGATTTATTGCTTGAAGTGATGATGGGCTACGGCTTGGCTTACCGAGAGCATCAAAGTTTGCGAAACAGACAGCGGGAACTGGAATCCGAGATTGATGTAGCTGCCAATATGCAGCAGACATTACTGCCGGCCGCTATCCCGGACATTGATTCGCTTGACATTGGCGTCATCAGTGTGCCGGCAAATAAGATGAGCGGAGATTATTATAACTATATTCTTGATGATCATGGCTGCCTCGGAGTGGCGATTGCCGACATTATCGGCAAAGGTGTGCCGGCAGCTTTATGTATGTCGATGATTAAATATGCGATGGACAGCCTTCCTGAGCAGCGTTTGCAGCCAGGGGCATTATTAGAGAATTTAAACCGTGTCGTTGAGCAGAATGTTGACGATAGCATGTTTATTACGATGATGTACGGGTCCTATGATCCGCGTACCCATGAATTCCGCTATTCGGGAGCGGGACACGAGCCGGGCTTTTTTTATCACGCTGATCGCGACGAATTTGAGGAGCTTCGTGCGAAAGGTCTTGTGCTCGGTGTATCACGGAAAACAAAATTTACTGAATATCACGTACAAGTCCAAAAAGGGGACTTTATTATTTTTCTGTCCGATGGCGTAACCGAATGCCGGGTTGGGGATAATTTTATTGAACGCAGTGAAATTATTTCCTTAATTCGCAAGTATATGCACTTATCGGCCCAGCAGCTTGTTGAAAATGTGTATCAGGAGCTTGTTAAGCTGCAAGGCTTCATTCTGAGAGATGATTTTACGCTGATGATCATGCGGAGAGACGTTTAGTTTACGGCTTATTGTGGTATTGTTCATTATATTAAGGTCGCAAGAAGGGAGATCGATGATGAATTTATCTATACGTCATGAAGATAAAGAGGGGCTCAGTATTTTGTTTTTAGAGGGAGAAATAGATGCCTATACAGCGCCAAAACTACGTGAGGCGCTTATCCCGCTGGCAGAACAGCCGGGACAGCATATTACAGTCGACTTATCTGACGTCGGTTATATCGACAGTACGGGGCTTGGCATTTTTATCGGCGCGTTGAAAGCGACTCATAACCATAACGGAACATTGAAACTAACAGGCATGTCAGAGCGTGTGCAGCGCCTTTTTACAATAACGGGTTTAGATGAAGTCATTGCTATTGAAAAGGTTGAAGAGGAGGAAATGAAATGAAGCAGCACGAAGCCGATCACATCCAGATGAGCATTCCTGCTAAACCTGAGTATGTAGGTGTTGTTCGTTTGACTGTTTCTGGAGTGGCGAATCGTCTCGGGTTTTCCTATGACGATATTGAAGATATGAAGATCGCTGTCGCCGAGGCATGTACGAACGTTGTCGACCATGCTTATCAAGAGGGCGGGACGATGAATGTCTCTTTTTATCTCTATCCTGACAGAATGGAGATTGTTGTAGCTGATCGTGGGCAAAGCTTTGATGTAGACAACTTGCGTGATCGTTTAGGACCGGTAGACTCGACAAAGCCTGTCGGGGATTTAAAAGAGGGGGGGCTCGGTTTGTTTCTCATTAATACTCTCATGGATAAAGTGGAGATTAATGATGAGTCAGGTGTGGTCCTAATGATGACGAAGTTCCTACAAGGAGATGAGGTGGAACATAATGTCAGCGGAGTCTCTTCAGCACAGCCAGAACAATGAACAAATCTATGAATGGATTAAGCGTTACCAGGATACGAAGGACGAAGATGCCCAATATTATTTAGTAAAGCACTATGAAGCATTAGTACGCTCGCTGGCCCGTAAGTTTTCCAAAGGAAGAGAGTACGATGAGGATATGTTCCAAGTCGGGATGGTCGGGTTGCTGGCTGCTTTGGAAAGGTATGATGAAACCTTTGGCCGCAGCTTTGAGTCTTTTGCTGTTCCGACGATTGTCGGGGAGATTAAACGATTTATTCGCGATAAGACATGGAGCGTGCATGTCCCGCGGCGGATAAAAGAACTAGGACCGAAAATAAAGAAAGCGGTCGAAGCATTGACGGTCGAGTATCAGCGTTCCCCTTTAGTGCATGAAATTGCGACTTATTTAGATGTTTCCGAGGAAGATGTCCTCGAAACGATGGAAATGAGCAAGAGTTATCAAGCGCTATCTGTTGATCGATCTTTAGAAGCGGATCAGGAGGGCGGGGAAGTAACATTGCTCGACCTCGTTGGAAAAGAAGAATCCGGATATGAAATGACCGATCGTAAAATTCTATTGGAAAAAGCTTTTCAGATTTTAAATGAAAGAGAAAAGCAGATTCTCTATTTGACGTATTTCGACAATCTTAGTCAAAAGGAAACGGGAGAAAAGCTCGGAATCTCGCAAATGCACGTCTCCCGCCTGCAGCGAAGAGCGCTGGAAAAGCTGAGAGAGTCGATTCGAATGGAACCGACGGAGATATTATAATGATTAGCTATTACGATGATGGGAAAATTGAAGTCGCTATTTTAGAGCAAGCCAAGCCGGGGAAGACCTGCTGCGGAGATGCGCATACTGTGATTCATACGGAGGATTACACAGTGTGTGCTGTCGCCGACGGACTTGGCAGCGGGGAAGGGGCCCTGCAGTCGGCAAAAGCGGCAATTGAGACGATTGAGATGAATCATCATGCTACTGTCGAAGAAATGATGGAAGCCTGTAACGAGTCGCTCCTTTTTATGAGAGGAGCGGTTATGACGATTATAAAAGTGGATTACGTCCAGTCCGAAATTTGCTATAGCAATGTCGGGAATATAGGGTTTATCTTTCATTTTCCAGATGGAAAAACCATTCAGCCGATCCCGTCACGAGGGTATTTGTCAGGCAAGAAGCAAACGATAAAAAGTCAGTGCTTCAAGTATCAAAAAGGAAGTGCTTTCCTCTTGTTTTCGGACGGAATTCAAAATCCCCCGCCGAAACATCTTCTGTTGAAAATGGCTTCTCCAAAAAAGGTGGCAAATGAGCTGTTTCCGGCCGACGGATACGCGATTGACGATGTTACATTGCTTGTTGGGAAATTATAAGGTGAGTTTGTCTCAAAGGGACGCTGGCATCTTCCTTTTGAGACAAACTCTTTTTTTTGTTTAGTAGTCAGGGTTCGACTCTTCGACCTCACTCCCGGATGGGGGCACGCTGGTGGATTTCAACCTGCCCTTCCCCTCCTGCAGGAGTGGCCCTCCCATCCCTCCTCCACAAGCTTGTAACGGCACCGCCCGCCGCTTCTAAGAAAGCCGCTGCGCGGCT
Organism: Halalkalibacter oceani; assembly: GCF_040544555.1. Lineage (NCBI taxonomy): Bacteria > Bacillati > Bacillota > Bacilli > Caryophanales > Bacillaceae > Halalkalibacter > Halalkalibacter oceani. The sequence goes on along the minus strand of NZ_JBEPKD010000027.1, from coordinate 7,456 downwards.
CTTGAGGTAGAAGAATGCCGGGTTGAATCGAGGAAGAGCGGCGGCACCGCGCGTTACACGGATGGCTGAAAGAAGAACGCTTTCATCCCTCCTCCACAAGCTTGTAACGGCACCACCCGCCGCTTCTAAGAAAGCCGCTGCGCGGCTCTTGAGGTAGAAGAATGCCGGGTTGAATCGAGGAAGAGCGGCGGCACCGCGCGTTACACGGATGGCTGAAAGAAGAACGCTTTCATCCCTCCTCCACAAGCTTGTAACGGCACCACCCGCCGCTTCTAAGAAAGCCGCTGCGCGGCTTTCTTATTGTGTGCTATGATAGATTTATTCCGTTTAAAAGAGGTGTGGGAAGATGGATAGCCAATTGGAGAGCAAGACTGTAAAAATGATTGCTGACGAGCTTACGATAAAGGAAACATACATAAAGCAGCTTATTCAACTGGTGGCGGAAGGGAATACGGTTCCTTTTATTGCCCGTTACCGGAAAGAGATGACTGGTGGACTGGATGAAGTGCAAATCCGCGCCATTATGGAGAAGTGGGAGTACGCAAACCAGCTGTATACGAGACAGCAGGAGGTGCTTCGGTTAATTGATGAGCAAGGAAAGTTAACGCCTGAGCTGCGCCAGGCGATTGAGCAGGCGCAAAAGCTGCAGGAAATTGAGGACTTATACCGGCCGTACAAACAAAAAAGAAGAACAAGAGCAACGATTGCCAAAGAAAAAGGGTTGGAGCCTTTTGCTGAGTGGCTGATTACATTCCCGCTCGAAAGCAGGGTTGAAAAAGAAGCTGAGGCATATCTTTCGGAAGAATACGAGCTGCCGGATGTGGAGTCGGTTATTCAAGGAGCGAAGGATATTATCGCTGAATGGGTTTCCGATGATGCCGACATTCGCAAAATGATTCGTTTAACTGGTGTCAAGGAAGGAAAAGTGAAAACGGCCGTTAAGGAAAAGGAACAGGATGAAAAAGGCGTTTTTGAAATGTACTATGAATACGAAGAAGCGATCAAAGCAATTGTCCCCCACCGGGTTTTGGCGATGAATCGTGGAGAAAAGGAAGGGGTTTTGCGTGTCAGCCTCAGCTTTCCAGTCGATCGTATTCTTAGTGAAATCGAAAGAAGGTACATATCAGTGCCCCATTCCCCTGCTGCGTCCATCATGAAGGAGGCGATCGAGGAAGGCTATAAGCGTCTGATTGAACCTTCGATTGAACGGGAGATTCGCAATGAACTGACTGAGAAGGCAGAAGAGCAGGCGATTCATATTTTTTCGGAGAATTTACGCCATTTATTGCTCCAGCCGCCGATGAAGGACAAGGTCGTCCTCGGCGTTGACCCGGCGTACCGAACTGGATGCAAGCTGGCAGTCGTTGATGAAACCGGAAAAGTATTGGATATTGCAGTAGTCTATCCGACGCCTCCCCGCAATGAGAAGGAAAAAGCAGCGACGACGATAAAAGGGTTAATCAAGAAACACGGCGTCGAAATGATTGCAATCGGCAATGGGACAGCCTCAAGAGAGACAGAACAATTTATCGCTGATCTAATGAAGGAACTGGACAGCTCGATTTATTATCTTATTGTTAATGAAGCGGGAGCCAGTGTGTATTCAGCCTCGGAATTAGGACGGGAGGAATTTCCGGATCTTCAGGTGGAGGAAAGAAGCGCTGCTTCGATTGCGAGACGGCTGCAGGACCCATTAGCGGAACTGGTGAAGATTGATCCGAAGTCTGTCGGAGTCGGTCAATATCAGCATGATGTGTCCCAAAAGCGTTTAAATGAGTCGTTGACCTTTGTCGTCGAAACGGTCGTTAACCAGGTCGGTGTTAATGTGAATACGGCTTCTGTCGCTTTATTGCAGTATGTAGCAGGGCTCTCGAAAACGGTCGCGACAAATATCGTAAAGCGCCGGGAAGAAGAGGGAAGGTTGACGAGCCGTGCCCAACTAAAGAAAGTTCCGCGCCTTGGGGCGAAAACGTATGAACAGGCGATTGGTTTCCTCCGGATATTGGATGGAAGTCAGCCGCTTGATGCGACAGCGATCCACCCGGAAAGCTATCAGGATACAAAACGGCTGCTGGAGGAGATCGGCTCTTCGGTCAAGGAACTCGGCACGGACCAGTTGAAAGAAAAGCTGCAAAAGGTCAACATCAGGGAGATGGCAGAGAAGCTGGAGATTGGCGTTCCAACATTAAAGGATATCATTGATTCCCTGATCCGTCCTTCGCGCGACCCACGTGATGAAGCAGCCAAGCCGCTGTTAAAGCAAGGAGTGCTTCAGCTTGAGGATCTGCAAGTTGGCATGGAACTGCAAGGGACGGTTCGCAATGTTGTTGATTTTGGCGCTTTTGTTGATATCGGCGTCAAACAGGATGGCCTCGTGCATATTTCAAAGCTGACGAATCGTTTTGTGAAGCATCCGCTTGAGGTCGTCGCTGTTGGAGAAATTGTCACGGTCTGGGTGGAACAGGTCGATGTACAAAAGGGGAGAATAGCCCTGACAATGAAGCAGTCATCGTAGTCTCTAGTAAGGGAAGCCGTTCGGATTGGCTCAAAAGACAGGCGCAAAGCAAGCAGAGCAGGCCTCTAATTCCTGCCTGCTTCCTCACCGGAAGATGACCTGGCAGGGATTTTTCGCGTGAAAGGGTGATTTTTGAGTCATCTCCCGGCTTTATTTTTATTGTTGGTGTTTGTGTTTGTGTGGGTGTACTTTTGCTTGTAATAAAACCAGCATTGATTCAAAATTTTGATTTGGTAGCTGTCTTTTTGGAGGTATGCACGTTTCAATTGTTGTCTTAGCCAAGTAGGCATAAGCGTCCATCTCCTTATAACATGCCTTATTTTCGTTAGTATATGAAGCAAGGTTTGTCAAAGTTGAAGAAACGGTGAAAATTATGGATAAAAATTTTTTGCATTTAGAGAATGAACAGCTTCAGTCATTAGTGGAGGAACTATCATTGGAGTACTTCGGCCTTCCTTTTGTGCACCGGGCCTTCTTTAATAACAGGCTCCGAACGACAGGGGGGCGATATATGCTGAAAAGTCATAATATCGAGATTAACCCGAAGCAGCTGAAACATTTTGGATTGGCTGAAGTGATTGGGATCATCAAGCATGAACTGTGCCATTATCATCTCCATTTGCAAGGGAAGGGCTATCAGCATCGCGATCCTGAATTTAAACAGTTATTGGAGAAGGTTGGAGCACCTCGCTATTGTCAGGTGATCCCCGGTACTCTTAACAAGAAGCAAACGACTCATATTTATCAATGCACGAAATGTGAGCTTGTTTTTGAACGGAAACGACGGATAAATTTACAAAAATATGTGTGTGGGAGATGTCGCAGCAAGCTGAAAAAAATATAAAAAAACCTATTGCCTATTTTGATACGCCTATGCTATATTATAGAAGTCGCTGAACGGAGAGAAGAAATAGTTGACTTGTTTCTACTGATTTTATATAATACATAAAGTCGATATTTGGACTTTCTAGGTGATAAGGGAAATCTCGTTTGGAGAGGCTACGAGTTGTCTCGACGCAGCTAGCATTGGAGCGAGACTGTCAAGAGGAAGAGACAGGAACCACAAGCGCATGAATGAACAACTTCAATGATATATTCCACAGTAGCTCAGTGGTAGAGCAATCGGCTGTTAACCGATCGGTCGTAGGTTCGAGTCCTACCTGTGGAGCCACGGAGAAGTACCCAAGTGGCTGAAGGGGCGCCCCTGCTAAGGGTGTAGGTCGCGCGAGCGGCGCGAGGGTTCAAATCCCTCCTTCTCCGCCACTTTTAAAAAATCTGGCCCGTTGGTCAAGCGGTTAAGACACCGCCCTTTCACGGCGGTAACACGGGTTCGAATCCCGTACGGGTCATTTGCATTTTTTAGATCGGCTAAGAAATAAGCAAAACGTTTAGAGAGACAAGCCTTGAAAAGTAGATGGAGGATTAGCTCAGCTGGGAGAGCACCTGCCTTACAAGCAGGGGGTCGGCGGTTCGATCCCGTCATCCTCCACCATATTTGGTCCGGTAGTTCAGTTGGTTAGAATGCCTGCCTGTCACGCAGGAGGTCGCGGGTTCGAGTCCCGTCCGGACCGCCAACACTTTTGCGGGTGTGGCGGAATTGGCAGACGCGCTAGACTTAGGATCTAGTGTCCTTGTGACGTGGGGGTTCAAGTCCCTTCACCCGCACTTGTTTTTAGTTTTTTGAATTGAATAAGCGGTTGTGGCGGAATGGCAGACGCGCTAGGTTGAGGGCCTAGTGGGAGTTAAATCCCGTGGAGGTTCAAGTCCTCTCAACCGCATCATCTTTTTAAGAATTTATACCAACGCTTTCTGAGCGTTGGTATTTTTTGTTGTCTGCATAGAGAAAGGCTGTCTTTTTATGGCAGATGACTTAGGATTGGGATGCCTGTAATTGGCTCAAATATAGGCGGAATGTAAAGAAGATGTGTGAAATGACCATCTCTCATTGATTCGGTTCAATGTTAAATTTTATAATGGGGAAGTGGGTTGCGGAAGATGATCCGCAAAGTTGACGGATCCCTTTTTTAATATAGCAGGGAAGAAAGGGTGAATGGGGCGATCTGACGTGTTTGCTTAATGTCTCTTCGACAAACAGAAACCGCGGTTTCTGACTTTTGGTGCGAGTGTATTATGCTGCTTGATGAAAGGAAAGGCCATCATCGTGGGCGAATGTCAAAGTGAAGGGTGATGAAGGATGACAACTAACCAAGCAAGAAACCTGGCAGAAGAATGGGCGGTAGAAGCAAAAGGACTTGTCAAAATATTCGGTAATTTTAAGGCGGTGGACGGAGTTGATTTAAAGATTCGAAAAGGATCAGTATACGGGTTTTTAGGACCGAATGGCGCTGGTAAAACGACAACAATCCGGATGCTGGCTACGTTGCTGACCCCAGATGGAGGAAGCGCGCGGATTTTTGGCCATGATCTTGCGACGGAAACCGCAGCCATTCGCAGCCGAATCAGTTTGACCGGCCAATATGCTTCTATTGATGAAGATTTAACGGGCATGGAGAATTTGGTCTTGATTTCGCGGCTAATGGGTTATTCACGTCGTGAAGCGAAAGCGCGGGCGCGTGAATTGCTTTCGGCTTTCAATTTAACGGAGGCTGCCAGACGCCAGGTGAAAAACTACTCTGGCGGAATGAGACGAAGGATTGATATTGCTGCCAGTATTGTTGTCACTCCGGACTTGTTGTTTCTCGATGAACCGACGACCGGGCTTGACCCTCGCAGCCGCAACCAAGTGTGGGATATCGTCCGGGCGCTGACGCAGGTTGGAACGACCGTGCTATTGACTACGCAGTATTTGGAAGAGGCCGATCAACTTGCCGATCGGATTGCAGTCATCAACAAAGGAAAAATTATTGCTGAAGGAACGAGTGGAGAATTAAAAGCGTCTGTCGGTTCCGGAACATTGCATGTCCGGTTGCTTGATTCATCAGAGCGGGATCGCGCTACTGCGATTTTAGAAAAACGTCTCGGCACGACGCTTCACGAGACAGCGGACGCGTCGGCATTGCTTGCACAGCTTGATGAACCTTCTCTTGCCGCGGAAGCACTGAATGATTTGATTCGCGAAAATATTGGAGTAAGTGATTTTTCATTAGGACAGCCAAGCCTTGATGAGGTTTTTCTAACCTTAACTGGAGAATCAGTCCTTCAGGCTGAGCGCTCAAATGAGGAGGGGTCAAATTGAACAAACCGACTACTGCTCCTTTGCAGGATCGTGTCGACAGCGCAAAGCTGCATAAGGCAATCGCATCAAGTAAGCGACCAAGTCCGCCAAACCCGGCTGCTTCAACAATGGCGTTTGCAACCAGAGCATTGTTGCGGATCAAGCATATTCCAGAACAGCTATTTGACGTTACCGCTTTTCCGATCATTTTTTTACTAATGTTTACGTATTTATTTGGAGGTGCGATTGCCGGATCGACTAGTGATTACCTGCAGTTTTTGCTTCCGGGTATCCTCGCCATGACGGTTTGTCAAATTACAATGTACACAGGTGTTGACCTTAATAATGATATTCGCAAAGGAATATTTGACCGTTTTCGGACGTTGCCAATCTGGCTCCCGTCTGCATTGGCAGGGTCGTTGCTCGTTGATTCCGTCCGCTATATTATGGCATCATCAATCATGATTGTTCTCGGGCTGATTCTGGGATTTCGGCCTGAAGGGGGGATCGTTGGCGTGTTGGGAGCGATCGCCCTCATCATTGTTTTCTGCTTCAGCCTTTCTTGGATCTGGACGACTCTGGGGATCGTGATGCGCTCGGAAAAGTCGTTGATGATGGCGAGCATGATGGTCCTCTTTCCTTTAACGTTTGTCAGCAATGTATTCGTGGAGCCGGAGACGTTACCAGGCTGGCTGCAGGGCTTTGTTTCTATCAATCCGATTTCACTGTTGGTCGCTGCTGTTCGTGGTTCGATGCATGGGACGGCTACGCTGCAGGATATTAGCTGGGTGCTGCTAGCTTCGGCTGTGCTGATTATTTTATTTGCGCCACTGACGATGTATCTATATAGGAATAAGAAATAGCTGACAAGAAGTGTATGAATGGCAGCTGTCTTTCATACACTTTCTTGCTTTTTAATAAGCGCCAGGCAAGTCTTTTGAGCGGCGCAACAAAATCGATTTTAATTTAAATAAAAAAAAGCTTGCATCTCGAGCGGGAAGCGTGCTATATTAATTCTTGTCGAAAGAATAATGTGCTGGATAGCAACTGGAAAATCTAAACGGGAAGTGGCTCAGCTTGGTAGAGCACCTGGTTTGGGACCAGGGGGTCGCAGGTTCAAATCCTGTCTTCCCGACCATCTCTGAATTAGTGTGAATGTCGGTGTAGTTTGGTGGTAAAACCTCAGCCACGAGCCATACATCCAAGAAAAAGCATCGAGTTGCCTCGACGCATTGAACTTCATTGATCACGAGCAGAGGAAGAGGCATAAAGTAGCGTGTTCAGCAAAGTGTAGTATTATGAATTGTCATGCGGGTGTAGTTTAGTGGTAAAACCTCAGCCTTCCAAGCTGATGTCGTGAGTTCGATTCTCATCACCCGCTCCAATATGAAATAAAAGCAAGGTGCTTTTTTTATGCCTTTTTTAGGGCCTGTAGCTCAGCTGGTTAGAGCGCACGCCTGATAAGCGTGAGGTCGGTGGTTCGAGTCCACTCAGGCCCACCAGAAAATAACTTGAAAAAGTTCTTGATTTTTTGGTGGGAGGCTTGTATTATTATAAAGTCGCCATAAACGACAACGAGTTCTTTGAAAACTGAACAAAAGCCAAGCGAAAAAAAGAGAAGAATTGTTACTTTGCTAACAAGGAATAGGAATCTCGTCAATAATGTTTTAAAACGTAAGAGCTTAATCAGCTCACCATTTTTATGGAGAGTTTGATCCTGGCTCAGGACGAACGCTGGCGGCGTGCCTAATACATGCAAGTCGAGC
>NZ_JBEPKD010000026.1:0-60135 GCF_040544555.1 Halalkalibacter oceani | reverse complement strand
CAGGAGTGTATGTATTTTTCAGGATGTTGGCAAGTGGCCTTTTTTATGTACATAAATTAGCTGCCGTTTCCTACATTTCTAGTGTGCCATAAACATTCATACTTTCTAAGACCACTTCCAAGTTACCATTACTAATATCTAAATTATAAGTTTAAATTCCACTTTACCATCACTTATGATACGGTTCTGCGTACTTTATTAGGTCGTAAAACATCTACAGAAGAAAACCAGAAGGTTATCTTCTTGATATCCTTCCGGTTCTCCTCCATGTGAACTTCTTTTATTAATGCCCTTATTAAATGTTTCTTTTCTTGGTTATCTGCTATTTTAAATAGATGCTCAAAGTTTTGCAAAGCAGTAATAACTTCATCTTTTGTAAGGTTAATTCCTACGCTATCCAATTTTACTTTCAGTTCATTTATGTTACTCTTTATAAGTTCAATTTCTTTTTGAAGGCTAGAAACAAGTCTATTGTAAGCAACTGCATTTATTTTATTTGCAAAGTAATCTTCATCTAATTTTTCTTGCTTTGTTATAGTATTACTAAGTTTCTTTTGATATACTTGCAGATCATCTAATAACGCTTTATTAGGTAAGACATTCTCCTTCTTTAATTCATCTAAAATTCCAACTATAATATTTTCATCATTCACGATTTCTTTAATAAAATTAATTACTTTTGCCTCAACCATATCTTTATTAATTAAATTCGAGCTACATACAGTTTTTCCTTTAGAATGAAAAGATTGACACATATAATAGTAATAGTAACCACCCTTATATTTTTTTGATTTGCTCATTACAGTGCCGGCTCCACATTTTGGACATTTAAGTAGACCTGTCAATAGGAAATTCCCGTTAAAATTTCTATTTGTGGAGTAAGCCTGTTTTTGATATTCATTAATTTTTTGTACTTTATCCCATAATTCTAAAGAAATAATTGGTTGATGTTCACCCTGCTCAGTAATTGGTTCAGATTTACCATTTCTCCTTTTTAAACTCCACTCTTTGTGTTTTCCCCAGACAAGCTTACCTATATAAACTGGGTTGCTTAATATTAGTTTAATACCAGAAATGCTAAAGTTTTTCCCCTTTTTTGTCTTTAAACCTTTGCTATTTAATTTATTTGCAATCGCCTTATATCCATTTTGATTCGCCCTCAGTTCAAAAATTTCTTTAACAATTTTGCTTTCCTCTTCGTTAATAACTAACTTTTTATTAGAAGTATCATAACCCAAAACAATCCCTCCATTCCAACACCCTTTTTCTGCTCTCTTTTTCATTCCTGAATTTACTCTATCAATTATTGTCGCTCTTTCATAACTAGCAAATGTTCCAAGGAGTGAAATGAACATTCTCCCCAATGAAGTAGTAGAATCCATATTAATTGAGGTTATTACAAGCTTTTTACTTTTGGGTAACAACTCCTGGTCAATAAGGTTTAATACATCACTATTATTTCTTGATAACCTATCAACTTTCCAGACTAAAATGGTATCAAAACAGTTGCGATTTAAATCTATAAGCATCCTTTGAATCTCTGGACGGTTAAAGTCCTTGCCAGAGAACCCTCGATCTTCATATATATCATAAACTTTGTAACCTTCTCGATTTGCATATTCCGACAGGGCATCCTTTTGCGCTTCTAATGAATAGCCTTTTTGTTGTTCTTCTGTAGACACACGAGTATATAAAGCAGCAATTTTTTGATTATTCATTGTAAGTCTCTCCTTGTAGTGGCGGAAGGGTTAGGTAAATCCCTTCCCCTCCCTCAATAAAGTTTAATTTGAATTTTTCTGGTTACAATAATTTTTAATAAGGTTGGTTAGTATAGTGATTGTCTCTTGTCGTTTTAAATCTTTAACTGACGATAAAATTATTTTTTCTTTTTTGTCCATTATATTCACTCTCCTATTAAGACCCTTATAGCGCACCGCAATATAATCGACTTTGCGAGAATGGGTTCTCTCGTACGTTTGTTATCTTATGGCTTTAATACACTGGATTTCCTTTTCTTAAGAAAAAAAGTAACTCTTTAACATCTAAGCACTATCCTTGAAACGGCTTTAACATTTCTGTAACTATAGGTGACTGGGATTCTTTTATCCTTTTATTATCTAAAAATAGCGTGAAATTTGTTGGCAATTGGTTTTCTTCATTTAAACTAACATTATGCCAGGAACAACCAGCTTTTTTCAGCAAACGTATTTTCTCATAATAGGTGGGCATACAATAACTTTTTTTGACCTCTGTCTCTCCCAAGGTTGCAAGTTGATACCATACATTAAATAAGCTATTGGCACGTCTTTGACCGTACTCTTTACTTAAGCGTCTTCTTACAGCTGTTACTTCCCTTACAACCCACCCATGGTTCCCATCCTCATTTAGGAATTTACTAACTTGCTGATTATACGTATGAAGGAGATAATCCATAGTAATGTCACTTACAACAGGCTCATGCCCATAATCATGTCTAAGTTTTCTAAATTTAATTTCAACTTCCGTTCTTAAAGTGCTATCTGCTACAAGTTGCATCTCATGTAATTGTGTCTTGTCCAACAAATTTTTTAACCTTTTAAGATCATTCTTTTTAAACTCCATCCCTTTATGATAAAGTTTTAAAGCTGTAAGACTATTTACCATGCTTATTCCATGCCTACCGAAGGTTTGAATCTTTTGATTGGTCTCAAACTTTAATCCATTCAACCATCTAAAAACTTCTTCTGCCGATTGAAAAACAAACGTAGATGCTACATCAATTCTTCTAACCTGCCATTCTTCGGCCTGAGGTAAACTAATCCCCAATTGTTTTTCAATTCGCTGAATTAACCACCTAACAGATGGAAGGAACTGCATCGTACCGCCTAAAATATTATGACCTAACAATGCCTTATGAAGACTGCATTCAATTGTTACAAAGGGTGGGGTTATTTTTTTATAAGGCTTTCTATTCATGAAACCTTTTAATGAGCGTTCCACTTTCACTGAAATCGTTGAATTATACATGCCTTTTAGTTTGACAGTTGTAAATGCATAAATTTTTTCACCTGTCTTTAAATCTATCCCTTGGCGTAACATTCCCCTGTTTTCGATTTGCTCTGCCACTTCTTCCCGTAAAAAAGGCGAGCGTAACTTAACTGTGTCTACTGACATGACTTTTTCCTCCTCATAAATTTTTTAATTACCATAGGTTTGTACTGTGATACTAATGGAACTTTTTATTGTCTTTGCCCCCTACACTAGGATATATAAAATTTTATGAGAGCTTTTTAAGTGAAATTAAAAAGTTTACATACATGAGCTTTTCACGTGCAATTATATATGTAAATCGCTCGGATTCTTTTTTTGAACCCTTCAAATTCCTTACCTCTCTACCTTCCTCAAAATACAAGGAATGGATGCCTGTTAATTTTTAAATCACATGCATGAGGTCCTGTTCTAAAAATGAAAAGACTCAAGCAATAATTAGTCTGCTTGAGTCTTCTCATATTAGTCTTGAATTGCGGGGTGTACCCAGTACTGTGTTGCTACTTGATCCAACCTGTTATAGTCGAAGCTTCCCCAATTAATTTCTGAAATTGATTCTCTTTCTATTGAAATATTTAATACCATAGTAGGCTCTTCATTTTCAGCAGTATCTGTAAAAGGATAATTCCACATTAAACTCACTTCCTCAATATTTTCTAACGAGAATAATTCTTCGAACAAATCCGCTGATTTTGCCAGCCATCCTTTTCGCGTTAAGCTCGGGGTTAGATTATCATTGCCAAAGATCCTTGCAATAATTAACTTATCATCAGGGTCTTCAGTGCCTAAATGATCATTGACTTGTAAATCTATAATAGTAGCAACTCCATAATCCGTTTCTTCCCCGACAATACTTAGTATTATTTCCTTTACTTGCTGGTCTATTTCTTCTTCACTAACTACTATCTCATCTACCACATGTTCAGGATCTATCATATTATTTCCATTTTCCACTTCAGCCGCTGTTTCTGCATCACCAAATCCAAATAAATACCAATATGTAGTCAATAAAATAGTAGCACTACATAACACCCCCACACAAATTATCATACAAGCTTTTAATGGAGACATCGTATCCTCTTTCTTTTCCATAACCCCACCTCTTTTATTTTCATAATCCATTGGTACTCTTATGCGTACCACATCAACTTTAAGTATATGGTAGATTTTTGCTAGAAGTCAACTGCATTTACAGAAGGAGTCCTTATGAATAGATTAGTCGTCATTAAAATTAAAGACTTACTAGAACGTAATAATTTGTCTTTAAGAGAACTTTCACGACTCACTGACATTCGCCATGCAACACTTAGCGAACTTGCCAATCATAAGAGACAAAATATCAACTTCCAGCACATTGAAAAAATCGCCGATGCATTAAATATCACCGATATCCGTGAAATAATTGATTTAGTTCACAAAAAAGACTAGTTTAAAAATCCTTTCCGTTTATTTCGCTCCAATTGTGCTTGTACCTTTCCAAAGATCACCATAGAGATAATCGGATTATGAGTGCCCTTAACAATTAAATCAGCGTGCTTTATTTCGCCAATATAAAATCGGTTATTTAAAATATTTTTAATTGCCATCGTTGAAAATTGATTTCCTCGCTGGGTTCTAATGTTTTCTTCCTTTAAATATCGTTGTACCTTTAAAAGTGATTTTAATTCAAGATACTTTTTAAAGATTATTTGTACTACCCTCATAGTTTCCTTATCTTGCACAATAATTGGCTTAACTACACCCTCCCTTTTCCATTTATATCCTAGAGGTGTGTTTCCACATGCTTTAATTCCAGCCTTTACTTTTTGTATTCTTCCTTTAGCGAGCTTTTTGTTAATATTCAGCCTATCATATTGATCTAACAGCTCGATCATACCATTTATTAAAAAATCATTTGGTTCTTTACTGTAAAGGTTATAATCTTTTTGTTCGATACTAATAACATTTACACTCATTTTCTGTAATTCACGCTTAATTAAAACCTTAGCAGTATCTTCTCTCCATAGACGACTTGTATTCATCACTACTATTGTTTTAATATCTTTCTCCGATAAAGTTGTCAGCAGTCCAGATAGACCTTGGCGCTCAAGTAAAGTGCCACTCACTCCCAAATCTCGAAAAACAGCATCTAAGCTTAGATTGTTATTATCGCAGTATTCCTGAATCGCACTTTCTTGAACCTCTTTACCATAACCCTTCTCAGCCTGTGTTTCAGTCGATACCCGTACATACCCTAGAACCTTTTCCATATACATCCCCCTTCCATTTTTTACCGATATTATATGTTCGATTTTTAAACTCGTAAAGTGTTATGTATAAGATTTTATAAAGTATCCAATTTGATGCCAAAATAAGGTGCTTCAGTTTGCCTTTAATCCCTTAAAATTTTTAACAACTATTTATATTGGCTACAACAAGAAAGACAAGAACTATCTCTAGCCCTTGCCTTAATAAAATCCAGTTATAAATGCTTTTTTTTCAGAAATCATTGTTTCACTCTGCTCTTTTTAATATATATAAATTAATATATATAAATTAATTTTTATTGACTTGCTGTTCACAATGAACTTTATATTCCTCAAATGGTTGACATACATATTCATTATTTAAACTTTTTAATCTTGTTTCTATAGCTAGCAACCGTTTTTCATAAAATTCAGTTGATAAATCATCTCTTTGTTTCCACCTATTACTTATATCAACCATTTCTTTTAAAAACTTAGTAAGTCCATAAACATTATGGTAATCATTATAAACGTTGTCTTTAAGGTCATCTGGTACTACTAAAGTTACGTTATGAGAAGCCAATGCCTCAATAGTATTTTTTGTTATATCTTCGTCTAAGGTAACAAGAAACATTTCATGAGCGCCTGTACGTGTCATTTCTTCTATTACTTCCTGCCACCTTTCTCTTAGTGACGTTTTCATAGATACCAATGCACATTTTCGTCTTTCTTCACTATATTCAGCTACTCCCGGAACCACACAATCAACCAATTTTCCTAACCTATCTGTTTTGAATAGCTTTGAACCAATTACACCTTGGTTATCAAATACTACTCCATTTCGTAACAACAAAATTTCAATAATTACCTCAAACTCTTTCCCTGCTCTGGAACGACGCGAGTTTGTATGACTTTTAGATAACTCAAATAAATGCTCACTATAATTTTCTAAGAAATCAGTAATGATCTTTTTAGGGTCACCTCTATGCCTGTTTAAAGTATCCATAAAATCACTATCTGATGATATTAAATATTCACTTATATTTGATGTTAATTTCCGCTCAGCTTCCGTATATTTTCTCCAACATACCTTTCTTACATAATATAAAATCTCCGTACAATGCTCAAAAAAATAGGTTTGATTATTATGGAAAAATGGTGCCTGTTCAAATACTTCTTCTACCAATTTTTTTGGTTTTGTCATTATAATTGTTCTCGTTTTTTTTACATACTTTTTAAAAGCTTCAATACTCAAAACAACCCCACCTTTATACCTATTTCTTCTATTTTGACCTATTTTATAAAATCTAGCAATAAATAATTGACAATGCGAACGTACGATTGGTATAATTGTGTTACAAACAGGACAACAAGTCCTATTTTTGTCACGGAGGATGCTTATGGAACTTTCAAACAAGATTAAAAATAAACGCAAAAGATTAGGTATGACCCAAAAAGAGCTTGCTGATTCACTTGGAATGGGTAAGCATGGTGACAGAACTATTAGAAGGTGGGAAAATGGAGAATCGGAGCCATCACCAATTGAATATAACGCAATAATGAATTTCCCAGAAAAACCCGCATTCAAGAATGTTAATAATCCAAAGTTTACTATGATTGATTTATTTGCAGGTATAGGTGGTATTCGATTAGCATTTCAAAAACTAGGAGGAAAGTCTGTATTTGCTTCCGAATGGGATAAATTTGCAATTAAAACTTACAAAGCTAATTATGGAGAAACCCCAGTTGGGGATATTACTTTAATTGATGAAAAAGATATTCCAGACCACGACATTCTTTTAGCTGGGTTCCCTTGTCAACCCTTTTCCCAAGCGGGATTAAAAAAAGGCTTTGAAGATACTCGAGGAACTTTATTTTTTGATATTGCACGTATTATTAAAGAGAAACGTCCAAAAGCATTTTTATTAGAGAACGTAAAACAATTAAAAGGGCACGACAAAGGACGTACATTAAAAACTATAATTCAGGTCTTAGAAGAGGAATTAAATTATTCTGTTTATTATAAAATTTTACGTGCTGCTGATTTTGGAGTACCTCAAAATCGAGAAAGAATTTACATTGTAGGATTATATAATCCAAGTGGAGGAAATGAAGTAGGCTTTGAATTTCCTGAACCTACATATGAACCTACTAGAGTAGGTGACATATTAGAATTCAATGTTGACGAAAAATACACGATTTCAGACCGTCTTTACCAAGGACACTTAAGAAGAAAAGAAGAACACAAAAAGAAAGGTAATGGCTTTGGTTTTTCGTTATTTAATGAAGAAAGCCCATATACTAACACGATTAGTGCTAGATATTATAAAGATGGTAGCGAAATTTTAATTGACCAAGGAGACTCGAAAAATCCAAGAAAATTAACACCTAGAGAATGTGCTAGATTACAAGGTTTTCCAGATAACTTTATTATTCCGGTGTCTGATACACAAGCATATAGACAGTTTGGAAATTCTGTTGCTGTTCCTGTAGTAGAAGCAGTAGCAAAGGAACTTCTGCAATCTCTTGCAAAAATGCATGAAAATATTAATAGGAAGGAGTTAGTTAAATTATAGTTTGCAGTTTTAATTCTAGAAAAAGGTTGCGTTTATCTAACTCCTTCATGTTGTTCAGACTTTTTAATTTATATAGGCAAATTGCTAGTAGCTCTAGTATTAAGATATATTCTGAAAGATATTATTCTTTCTAGGGTTTAATTGTGTAGATGACCGCCTAAGGCGGTCTTTTTTACTGTTTTTTTGAATCCCTTACCTTAATAATTATTAGCTAAAAAGCTTTATATTTTAGTTTCATATTTTATAAAGAGTAAGTAATTAAATCTGCCATCAGGGAAAAGTATTATATAAACGCCCTCTGGCCCTTTCTTTATTTAATTTAGCTCTGATTCTCCATCTCATTAATCCTTTTCTATTACAATATTATTATTTAAGGTCTTTAGAGTAAATAACTTTTGAATCGTTTATTAACTTTTGAGTAATCGTTAAGTTCCATGCCCTCATTCTACTATGCCACTTTTTATTTTCAAGAAAATTTTCCCAATTCAATTCTATAATCTTTTCAAGTATATAATCTTCATTAAATTTCACGACTATAATATACTCAAACTTTTGTGATTCTGGTTCAATAGAATTTGGCTCATTTAGTCCATAAAAAACCCCTGTTACTTTTCCTGTAGTAGATTTGATACTATATCTATCACCTTTTACACTTATTGCATCTATATTTTGTGTCCCTATAGGTGCAGGCTGTAACTTTGGCAGACCTGTAGTACTACAATAGTGATTTATTGCAACATATTCACCTAAATCTCCTAATAAGTTTTTACTTCTAATAATTCCGCGTTTTTTTAACTCGTTAATCACTTCACCGTAGGCCTTAATTAAATCGTTATCAGATAAACTCTTTATTAAATCCATTCTTAATTCCCCTTAATAATTATCAATTTAAACAATTAAAGTCTCTTTAATCTAAGCGCTTCGACTTGTTTTTCAAGTATCTTATATCGCCCCATCTCTAGCCTGTTAATGCCCCCCCCGATATCATACCGTAAAATTCCAATTCGACAGCTTTGTACTTTTCTCAACGCTTTATTTAAAATAATGTCATCATAGTCTAGGTTTGCTCATATGTACTGTAAGTTGTATCTTCCTGTTTACCATCACTTGTGATACGGTTCCCCCCGCAGAATCCGAAACGCCCGATACACCTGCTCCAATAAAATCAACCTCATAAGCTGATGGGGAAACGTCATTTTTGAAAAGGACAACTGTTCATCGGCACGTTTCAGCACATCTTCGCTAAGGCCGAGAGAACCGCCAATGACAAAGACGACTTTACTTTTCCCATAAGTAGCGAGTTTATCTATTATATCGGCTAATTCTTCTGAGCTTTTCATTTTTCCATCGATGGCAAGTGCAATAACATGGGCGTCGGGTGGGATTTTGGCGAGGAGTTTGGCGCCTTCTTTTTGTTTGATAAGCTCACTGTCGGCGGGGCTGAGGTTTTCGGGTGCTTTTTCGTCGGGGATTTCGATGATGTCGAGCTTGGCGTAGGCGCTGAGGCGCTTTGTGTATTCGGCGATGCCTTGTTTTAAGTATTTTTCTTTTAGCTTGCCGACGGCAAGAATTGTGATGTTCACAGTGTTTGTAACTCCTTTCGGGGAAGGTTATCCACAGCAGTTATCCACATATCAACATTGTGGATTGTGATTATTCGGCTTCTACCTTATATTTGGCTGTTTTTTCACAGAAGCTGCATGCTGTGGATAACGTTTCTTGCTCTGTTAGAGCGGTCATGATTGGTGCGCTTTCGTGCTCGTCGACGACTGTGTCGAGCGCGATGTCAATATGGTCGTGGCAGGCATAATAGGTCATGATAATCGTCCTTTCTCTAGTCCGCTTCCATTATAGCATACCCATTTCTAGCCTGTGGATAAAATTATATGAGCTTAAATTAATAAAACAAAAAACCGGCCGCAAGCGATTTGAGCTTGTAGCCGGTTTCTCATCTAGTTAAAAATTTTGCTGTTCGGCGAGCTGAACTGTGACGGTTTGCTTACTGCCGTCCCGGTATACGGTGACTTCGACCTCGTCACCGATCTCGCGTTCTGTATATAGGAATTTGCGGAGAGCGTGACCGTCGCCGATTTCTTCGCCGTCAATCTCTACGATGACATCATACTCCTGCAAGCCGGCGCGCTCCGCCGGTGACATTGGCGTGACGCTTGTGACGACGACACCTGCTTTGACACTTTCAGGCAGCTTCAATGTTTCCTGCCAGTGGAAGCTAGGGATTTCCGATAGCGAACGGATGCCGACGCCGAGCTGTGGACGCTGAACTTCACCATAGCGCTCTAAGTCCTCAATAACCGGGAGGGCAATTCCTGTTGGAATCGCAAAGCCGATTCCTTCGACGGCGCCTTGGGCGATTTTCATCGAATTAATCCCGATGACCTGGCCTTCAATATTGACGAGGGCGCCACCGCTGTTCCCCGGATTGATCGCTGCGTCTGTCTGCAGTACTTCGGCATGCCAGTCTACCTGGCCATTTCCTGTTAAGTCAACAGGGATGCTGCGTTCTGTCGCACTGATGATTCCTTGTGTTACAGAGCTGGAGAAACGCAGCCCGAGAGGATTGCCGATTGCGATTGCCGGTTCTCCGACACGCAGCAAGTCTGAGTTGCCGAATTCTGCGACCGTTTCGATGTTGCTGCCGTCGATTTCAAGAACGGCAAGGTCGGTAATCACATCTGTTCCTAACAGCGTGGCCGGGACGCGCGTGCCATCTGCCAGACTGACTTCAATTTGATTGGCTCCGTCAATAACGTGATGGTTGGTGACGACGAAGGCTTTGTCGCCCGCCTTTTTGTAAATGACGCCTGATCCGGTGCCTTCTCCCGCTTCCTGGGAAAAGACGCTTGACTGATGCATGTTGATTACTCCAACTACGGCATCAGACACATTTTCTACTGCTTTCACGACATCAGAATTCACGTTGACATTGACCGTTTCCAGCCCTTCCTGAGGGATGTTCGGTTCGATTACCTCATCACTCGTATCATTATCTGCAAGACTGTACGGTAATAGACCAGCATTTGAAAAGACAGGTAACATAAATAAAACAATCAGACCCCCGACAATAGCACCAAGAAAAGCCGATAGGCCAGAAAAGCGTTTTAAGCCTTTCTGTCTAGTAGGACGTTGATAATCTTGTTCGTCGTAATAACCCATGACTGGCACACCATCCTTTTTTTATATGATGTATTTGTTTCTTATTATAATATCTGCTTTTTAAAATGCTACTTCGATTCCTGCTTTTCGTATATTTTTGATACTTCTACTATAATTCCCAACAAAAATGACGCATAACCATGTAAAATGAACGAGGAAAAAGGACCTTCACGCTCGGTAGATTAGTCGATCAGCTTGATACGTGCGATAAATGATTGACAACCGCAGATAGAAAATTTATAGTGAAATATGCGATATTGAGAATCATTATTAATTAAATCTATGAGGAGGTCGGGAAATGAAACATAAGCTTTTTATCCTAATGTTGATATTGATGCTCGCCTTTATCAGCGCTTGCGGCAGTGAGACCAATTCGACTGATACTGGTTTAGACGATACACATACAGCCGATGAGGCGGACAATTCGGAGACGGTTACATATGAATCGGAAAATGGGCCGATTGACGTTCCGGCAAATCCACAGCGGATCGTCGCCTTAACAAATGCGCCGAATGTATTGGCGCTTGATGGCGCAATCGTTGGTGTTGATCAATGGACGAACATGAACCCGCTTTTCACCGAAAAATTAACGGATATTGCCGTCGTTTCCGAATCGGATCTGGAAACGGTTATCTCGCAAAAGCCGGATCTGATTATTGCCGGTTCGACGACCGAAAATCTCGACCAATTGGAAAAAATCGCCCCGACCGTCGTCTATACATGGGGTAAGCTCGACTACTTGGAGCAACAGCTTGAGATTGGCAAATTGCTGAATAAAGAAGAGGAAGCGCAGCAGTGGATTGACGACTTCTCTGAGCGGGCGACAGAGCTTGGTGAAGCGGTAAAAGCAAAAGCCGGCGAGGATGTCACGGTGTCGGTGCTGGAGACGAACGGCAAGGACTTTTCCGTCTTCGGTGATGATTGGGCACGCGGTACGGAAATTCTCTACCAGGCGATGGGACTTGGAATGCCCGAACTGGTGAAAGAGAATGCGTTAGGCGAGGGCTATTATATGCTGTCTCAGGAAGTGATCCCGGAATATGTAGGAGATTATATCGTCCTGAGCAGAAACCAAGGGGAAGACAATGCTTTTATGGAAACTGAGATGTGGAACAGCATTCCTGCGGTGCAAAATGGTCATGTGATTGAAATCGAGACAAAAGCGGTAACCTACAGTGACCCAATTACACTTGAATACTTGCTGGACATTTTTGCAGAAGGCTTCTTAGACGGCGAATAAGCGCTTGTGGCGGTTACGCTCATTGCTTGGAGGCCGGCGCAAAAGCTTTTCCCTTTGCCCAGTTCTCTATTAAGATAAAAAATGCCTCACAAGAGAAAGTACTCCTTGTGGGGCATTTTTTTAGGAAACGACAGCCAGTGCTGTTGGGGTGTGCGGGTCGGTATCGTAGAGCTCAAATTGCTCGCCGACAGCCATTCCTTCCTGCTTAAGCACTTGCTCGACAGACAGGCGTGCGAGGTCTTTCATATTATTATCGAGACTGAGGTGGGCGAGATAAATCCGGCTTGTTCGATCACCGATTACTTCAGAAAGAGCAAGCGCGGCATCCTCGTTGGAAACATGGCCGACATCGCTTAAAATCCGTCTTTTCACATTCCACGGATAGCGTCCCATCCGCAGCATATTTAAATCATGATTCGATTCAAAGATGTACATATCGGCATCGCGGATCGTCCCTTTAATTCGCTCGCTGACATAGCCCATGTCGGTTGCCAGCACGAGCTTTTTTCCTTCGTGATGAAAGCAGAAAAACATCGGTTCAGCCGCATCATGGGAAACCCCGTATGTCTCGACATCCAGATCGCCGAATGTTTTCACTTCACCTGTGCCGAGCGTGAACTTCTGCTCGACTGGAATCGTGCCAAGCTGGCCGTCCATCGCCTGCCACGTTAACTGATTGGCGTAAATCGGCAGCTTATGCTTTCTGGCAAAAACGCCGACTCCTTTTATATGGTCACTATGCTCATGACTGACAAGTATCCCGTCGAGCTCTTTCGGGTCGCGGTTAATATGGGTAAACAGTTCATCCATCTTCTTGCCGCTTAAGCCGGCATCGATTAAAAGCCGCTGCTTGTTCGTTTCCACATAAATCGCGTTCCCCGTGCTCCCGCTGGCAAGTACACTAAAGCGCAGTGTCATCGAAACACCCTTTCTACGTTATTTGCTGAACAGAGCCTTCTATCGCGTTGACGAGGTACGTCTCATCCTCGACCATCACTCTCCACATTGGCGCAAAAACCTGGACGCCGCCTTGGGGGCTGAAAAAGCTGTAATAACCAAATTCAATGCTGGAAATGGTCTGATTGGCTCTGATTAATTGGTCATTTAACAAGACTTCCAATGCCTTTAAGCTGGATAGCATTTCGCGCTCACGGCCATCAAGCTCTTCAAACTCATAATAGCTCTGCTCATAGCCGATGATTTGCTGGCTCTCGTCAAACCAAAGCACAAGCGGATCTTCATCAAATGTGTAGGCCGTTTTATCCTTAAATGTCTGATAGAGTTTCATCTGCCCTGTCTCAGGGTCAAAGTGGCCGTAGCGGTACTCGTCTCCCTGATACACATACGTCGTCAAAAAGGTCTGTAGCTCCGTCCAGAATTGCTCAGACGTTGTCGGGTACGGCTCGAGCAGCTCGGAGATAATTTCGCCCCCTTCTGTCAGCCTGAGGCTTTGCTGCTCCGCCAGTCCAGCGGCAGCCTCCTCTGTGAGCGGTACCTTTTTGCTGATGACATGACGGCCGAGCAGCTCTTCTTCAGGAAGTTCGGCTTCAATCGTCACGTTCATTTGATTCAACCTCTCCTGAATCGTCGCCTCGGTTATGACACTAATTTGATTGGCGCTGTTCGTTTCAACGAGCTGCCACGTCAAAAATAAATTAAGGATAAGGAAGGTGACGATAAAGATTGTTTTCGTTTTACTCCAATCCATCCGCTTCTCCCCCTTCCTCATTAAACGTTATTTTCTGCCAATGGTTATCGTAGAGAATAAACCAATATGGATTTACCGTTACAAAAGAAGGGTTCGGCATAATCATTTCATAGCCGACCGTGACTTTCTCTAAACGCTCGAAATCAAAAAATTCCTGGTCACGCAGCCGCTCAACGAGCCTTTCGCCACTCGGCAGCTCAACCTCCTGCCGTGCATCGATCGGACTGGCGTCCAAATCAAACAACGGCCGGGAATAGCTTTCAATTTGATTGCCAGAACGAGTCGTCGAGAGCTTCATTTGATCAAGGCCCTGAAAGGAGATGACCGGTAAGTCATTGACATGCATCCGGTATTCAGCTTCATCGCGCGCCTCGGTTGACACCCAGCTCGACAGTAAATATTGATCGGACCAGCCGCCATGGCCGTTAATAAATTCATAGCTGCTTAAAATGATGTGTTTGCTGCTCCGCTCCTGTGTGTCTGAAAAAATCGGATTATTATACTCCATAAACAAACCGTTATTGTTAATATTAATAATCCGGTTTCCATCTGTATAAGACTCTTCACTGCCGGACTGGCGATAATATTTGACCGAATCGGGATCGGTAAATAACGACTGCCTGAAAAACTCACCCGGAATTGGCGAAACGGTAAAAGATAACCGCTCAGCTGTAAGTGGTACATTCGGGATATAGATCGCTTTGTTAGTAGATTGCAGCGCCTCATCTATTTCTGACAAAGCCGTCACAGCCGGGTACTCCTCAATTCCGCGGACAACCTTTTCTTCAAGTTCGCCTGGCGCAAGCGTTGTATCAAGCTCTACTATAGGCTCATCTTCACTTGAAAGCAGCTGCATCCGGACTTGCTCCGACTGCTCTTCAATATAGACATACAAGCGGTTCACCGCTGTGATCGGAATACTCATTTCTTCCCGGTCAACCTGAAACAATCCGAGAAAAATATCAATCGGCAAGGCGGCAGGAAAAACAAACTCAATCCCACCTTCTGTCCCCTCCTTCGGAAAAGGACCGGCCGACATCAGTTCCCCTTCATCGAGACTGGCGTTGAGCAGGCTTTGATAAAGCTCTTCAAACTCTGCCGCTTCGCGCGGAATCATGCTATGCTGATCTCCATAATGAATCACCATCTGCTCAGGTAAGATCAGATCCGTCAGCCTTTTCTCTTCACTCACAGCTTCATTCGGCACATAGCGCGTCGTATCATCAAGCAGGGCGAAGTTTGGCTGAAAGGTCCAGAGCTTCCATGTCAGCACCATGCTTAAGCCGATGAGCCCGATTAACAGTCCGGTTTTGATATGCTCGTAATTCATTCCTCTTCCCCCTTGAATGTGGAATAAGGCAATGTAAAGTAGATCGTCGTTCCTTCCCCATATTCACTTTGAACCCAGATTTCACCGCGGTGCGCATGGACAAGCTCCTTGGCAATTGCCAGCCCGAGGCCTGTCCCGCCGACGCTTCTCGCTCTTGCTTTATCAACGCGATAAAAGCGGTCAAAGATTTTCGCCTGATTTTCCCGGGGAATACCCATCCCCTGATCAGAGATGCTTACCCGGACATTGTGGCCTTGATGAAGCAAGGTGATAACGACATTTCCTCCTTCTCCTTCAGGCGAGTATTTCATCGCGTTGGAAATAATGTTGTCGAGCACCTGTGTCATTTTATCGCGATCAATTTGCACATACGTCGGGTGCGCGGTAATCGCCCGCGAAAATTCGATATTTTTTTCCTCAGCAATCATTTCAAACCGGTCAATGACGCTATGTAAAAACTGGCCAAAATCGACCCATTGCAACGTCAGGCGATAGTCTCTGCTGTCAATCTTCGAAAGCTGGAGCAAATCATTGACGAGGCGGATCATCCGCTCCGTTTCATTTTGTGTCACTCCTAAAAAGCGCGGCGCAATCTCCGGATCAGTGATCGCTCCATCCTCAAGCGCCTCCAAATAACTTTTCATCGTCGTCAGCGGCGTCCGCAGCTCATGCGAGACATTCGCGACAAACTCTCGCCGCTCCTGTTCAATTTTTTCCTGCTCTGTCACATCATGCAGCACCGTAATCAGACCATTAATCGGACCGTTTTCTTCCTGTATCACGGAAAAACTGGCTTCCAGCATATATTCGCTTTCATCGGTACTGAAATCGAGCAAGACGGAGTCGGATTGATCGTACAAATCATAAATCGCAAAGCTCTCCGACAGCTTCAGCACTTCAAGAATCGGCTGACCGATTACCTGATAGCTGGCAACAGACAGCAGCTCCTCGGCCCGCTTATTCAGCAAAATGATTCGTCCACGTTCATCGGTCGCAATGACCCCGTCGGTCATATGAGTTAACACGGATTTCAGCCGCTTCTGCTCACGGTCGCGCGTCACTGTTGCATCCTGTAATTTCATCGTCAGCTCGTTAAACGAAATCGCCAGCTGACCGATTTCATCTGTACTGTAAACCGTTACTTGACGGGAAAAGTCTCCATGCCCCATCCGCAGGGCCTGCTTTCGCATATCAATGATCGGCGCCGTGATCGTCCGCGCCAATAGGACAACAAGCAAGGCGGAAATCGTTAAAGAAATGAACGCCCCGCTCGCCAGGATGCCGTTAATTTCCTGCACTTGTCCATAAATTTCTTCAATCGAAGCTTCAATGTAAAGCGCGCCAATCGGCCCATCATCGGTCGTAATCGGCACAGCGAGCACAGCCATCCGATGACCTGTGTGCCGGTCGCGCAAAATCGTTTCATCGGGCATCCCGATTAACGCGCGAGTTACCCGGACTTCCGTGCTTTGCTGACCGACGATATGTCGGTTTTGAAAGTTGGAGGTACTGATTACAACCCGATTCTGGTCAATGACCTGAACCTCCGCATTTTCAATCGAGAAAATATCACGCAGCAATGACCGGATATCTGTTGTCAATGTGCTCCGGTCTTCGCGGACCTCCGTCATTTCCTGAGCCAGATTATAGGCGAGGAGGTTGCCCCGTTCTTTCAATAAGTCGACATGGTTGGCGACAAGCTGATCCTCCAGCTGCCGGGTAAAGTAGACGCCGATAATTTGCATCGCAATTAAAAGGAGAAGAACATAAATAATAATCAGCTTAAAGCGAATCGACTTAAAAAAGCCAACTTTTCTGTTCATTTACGATTGCTCCTGTTTTTCCGGGGAGGACAGATAGTACCCGACTCCACGCCGTGTGATGATCCAGACTGGAAAGCTCGGGTTATCCTCGACCTTCTCGCGCAAGCGCCGGACGGTCACATCGACGGTCCGTACGTCACCAAAGTAATCATAGCCCCATACTGCCTGGAGCAAATGCTCTCTCGTCATAACCTGCCCGAGATGCTTGGCCAAATAATGAATCAGCTCAAACTCACGGTGAGTCAGCTCGATCGTTTCCCCGCGGCGTTTTACCTGGTACGCTTCCGGGTAGATCGTTAAATCACCAACGACAATTTCCCGCTGCGCG
The DNA here is from genome assembly GCF_040544555.1 of Halalkalibacter oceani. Classification (NCBI taxonomy): domain Bacteria; kingdom Bacillati; phylum Bacillota; class Bacilli; order Caryophanales; family Bacillaceae; genus Halalkalibacter; species Halalkalibacter oceani. The sequence continues at coordinate 42,704 of NZ_JBEPKD010000026.1, read as the reverse complement.
TTCGTTTCTTCCCCGCTCACTTTATGGCGACGTAAGTTAGCCTTGACCCGCGCCAGCAATTCCCGTGTACTGAAAGGCTTCGTCACATAATCATCAGCACCAAGCTCAAGCCCGAGCACCTTATCAATTTCGGAATCCTTTGCCGTCAGCATAATAATCGGCGTATCGTATTTTTTACGAACCTCGCGGCAAACTTCCATTCCATCTTTATGAGGAAGCATAATATCAAGCAGAATCAAATCAAACGACTCGTTGCTGACCGCCTCAATCGCCTGCAGCCCGTCATAGGCGCATGTAACAGCAAAACCTTCCTTCTCAAGATTAAACTTTAATATATCTGCAATCGGTTTTTCATCATCGACAACTAAAATTCGTTTATCCATTCAGAATCTCTCCCGTTTTCAAGTAGTCTCCCTCACATTCTAACACATTAATGCTCTTTCGTTTTTAAGAACGATTTCCCAATTCAGTCCTGTACTCTAAATGTATTAGAAAAGGCTATCTTCAAAAGATAGATTCACTCTTTTGAGATAGCCATAAAAAGCTTATTTTTACCGATTCAAATAATCCATCGGGTTTTTCAGCTGTCCATTTTCGGTTACTTCAAAGTGAAGATGAATACCGGTCGAATTTCCGGTCGTTCCCATAACACCGATTTTCTGCCCTTGGGCGACGGTTTGGCCAACCTGGACGTCAATCGAGCGCAGATGGGCATACAATGTTTCCATTCCGTTGTTATGATTAATCTTCACGACATTGCCGTAGCCTCCTTGCTGGCCGGCAAAGGTGACCGTACCGTTATCAGCAGCAAGAATATCGTAGTTGCTCGGACGGGCAATGTCGATTCCGCGATGGAATCTTCCCCAGCGGTTCCCCTGGTAGCTTGAGATATAGCCGCCTACAGCCGGCCAGCTCAGCTCGCCGGTACCGCGTGAAGGCATTTCCTTCGTTCCTCTCACAACGACTTTTGTAACCGGCTCTTGAATGATTTCTTCCTGTACTGCTTCTTTTTTAACAAGCTGACCATTTCGTTCCGTTAATTGATAATCGACAAGCTGCAAGCCGTTCTGGCCCGGTTGGGTCACCTTCTGATCGCCCTTCCACATCGATTCATCTTCTTTCACCTCGATTTGGAAAGGAATCTCTTCTTCCACCGACTTTTTCATCGTTGAGATGACTTCCATATAAGGTTCATAGGCAGTAACCTTCAGTTCTTGTCCGATTTGCAAAACCGTCTCTTCAGTCAGCCCTTCATTTAAGTCGAGCAGCTCAGCTGTTGTTAAGTCGTGTTCATTGGCAATGCTGCCGAGAACATCGCCTTCTTTTACCTCGTATGGCTGCTCTTCCAGTACCCCTTTTGTCAGCTTTTTTACAGCTTCCTTTACAGTCAGAACATTTTCCGGACTTGTCTTTTGCGCGACCTGTACGACGTCCTCACTCAATTCAACATCAACGAGCTCAGTCTCTCCGACTTCTGCCGCTGAGACAGTCGTTTCCTCAGTCTCACTAGCCTTCGCGGCCTCTTCGATTTCGAGATACTTCTCATATTCCTGTTCATCAACGAATTGCGTAATAAAGCTCTCAAGCGTCTTGTCGGCCTCTTCCTCCGTTGGCAAATAAACAGCAGCCTCTTCATTCACATAAATCGCCACCGCTTCCGCCTCAACAGACAACTTCTCCTTTAATGCAGCGAGCGTTTGTTCATCCATACTCTTTTGGTGAAAGACGAATTCAGGAATAATTTCGACCTGCTCAGCAATCTGAAGCGAGTAATCCGGATATTGCTCCTGATAGGTTTCTACCATATTTTCAACCAGGCTGTTATACTTTTCTTCATCTAGCAAATAACCGACGTGGTTTCCATCGACATACACATGATAAATCGTATAGATCAGCTTTCCATCGGCTTTCACGATTTGTGCCGCAACGATCATCATAAGCAGCATAAGACCAATCAGTACTTTTTTTCTCCTATTCAAAGAGCCTATGTTCGTAGAGCTCATCTATAAATTCCCCCCGTAAAACTCCCCTTCCGTATAGAACCAGGAAGGATCCCTTACTATCCCCTGACACGACAGTACAACAATGGTTGACACTATTCGTCAACCTTCTCCATTCTAGCATACTATTAAGGTCAGGGGTCAAATGAAAAAAAATGATAAAAGATTGTAATATTGTTGTTACATTACTAGAATTTTAGCTAAATTTGGAAGTCGCTTTTTGAATTTCCCCGCCTATTGTCGTGACAGTGCCTCCGGCTAAAGATTCAGCGCAGCCTGACAAATGAAAAAATCCACACAGATACCCATGTGGATTTGAGAAGTGCCGGCCAGAGGACTTGAACCCCCAACCTACTGATTACAAGTCAGTTGCTCTACCAATTGAGCTAGACCGGCATGGTTTAGATAGTATTCCTTACTTTATGCTGAGACTGTGTCTCTTCCTCTTGCCTGATTATGCTCCGATGCGGGCTGCGTCGAGACAACTCGCCGTTTATTCGACGATGCTTTTGCTCGTCTCTACCAATTGAGCTAGACCGGCATGGTTTAGATAGTATTCCTTACTTTATGCTGAGACTGTGTCTCTTCCTCTTGACAGCTTTTGCTTCGATGCGGGCTGCGTCGAGACAACTCGCCGTTTATTCGACGATGCTTTTGCTCGTCTCTACCAATTGAGCTAGACCGGCATGGTATAGACAGTGTTCCTTATTTTATGCTGAGATTGTGTCTCTTCCTCTTGCCTGATTATGCTTCGAGGCAGGCTGCGTCGAGACGACTCGTTGAAAATAAAAATGGTGGCTTGGGACGGAATCGAACCGCCGACACATGGATTTTCAGTCCATTGCTCTACCGACTGAGCTACCAAGCCATTCTGTATAGGATATGAGTAAGGAAATGGCGGTCCGGACGGGACTCGAACCCGCGACCTCCTGCGTGACAGGCAGGCATTCTAACCAACTGAACTACCGGACCAATTTCGCTAAAATATGTATGGTGACCCGTACGGGATTCGAACCCGTGTTACCGCCGTGAAAGGGCGGTGTCTTAACCGCTTGACCAACGGGCCAGTGAACGTAAACATGGTGAGCCATGAAGGACTCGAACCTTCGACCCTCTGATTAAAAGTCAGATGCTCTACCAACTGAGCTAATGGCTCCTAGCTCCCTCGCTCAAATGTTGCATCTCTTTGTTGAGGATGGCATCTTCAAATGAGTGTTATCTTAGCGACAAGATTTATAATAGCATAGCGCCTATCGATGCGCAACAATTTTTTTGAAAAAGTTTTTATTTCCCGGATCGCGTTCTGATCCGTACTCTTTACAGGATAGCGAAAAATGACGCCCGATGCAAGTGCTTTTCCAATCAGAACGTAAAGATGATGTGGCAAAGCTGTTTCCTTGTTGGCACACCGCTCAAACGGGTGTAAAAGCAAAGAGAAAAAAACATATGGCAGGAACGGAGGCGTCCGCTGCAGCGCGGTCAGCGGACACCATTTCCTACTTCATTTATTTAGGCAAATACACCGCGTACTAAATTCGTTTGACTGCGATCCGGTCCGACAGAGAAGATCGTTAACGGAATGCCTGTCAATTGCGAAACGCGTTCAATGTAATGACGGGCATTGACTGGAAGCTCACCTAATGACTTCGCGCCTGTGATGTCCTCATCCCAGCCTGGAAGCTCTTCGTAAACAGGCTCGCATTCCGCCAGTACTTTTAAGCTGGCCGGAAATTCTTCCATGATCTCGCCACGGTACTTATAAGCCGTACAAATTTTTAAAGTTGGAATGCCTGTCAGCACGTCAATTGAATTAAGAGAAAGATCAGTAATGCCGCTGACACGACGAGCGTGACGAACGACGACGCTGTCAAACCAGCCGACACGGCGCGGACGGCCTGTTGTCGTACCGTATTCATTTCCTACTTCACGAATCTGGTTTCCGATTTCATCATGAAGCTCTGTCGGGAAAGGACCATCTCCAACCCGCGTCGTATACGCCTTTGAGACACCGACCACATGGTTGATTTTGGAAGGACCAACGCCTGAACCGATCGTAACGCCGCCGGCAATTGGGTTGGACGATGTAACAAATGGGTATGTCCCCTGGTCAATATCAAGCATAACCCCCTGCGCTCCTTCAAAAAGCACGCGTCTTCCTTCATCAAGGGCGTCATTCAACACAACCGATGTATCACAAACATACTTTTCAATCTGTTGGCCGTACTCGAAATATTCTTCCAGAATCTCTTCCTTTGTAAAGCCTTCCACTTCATAATACTTCTCAAACATGCGGTTCTTTTCAGCTAGATTACGCTCAAGCTTCTCTTCAAAGACTTCCTTATCAAGCAGATCGGCAATCCGGATACCGATTCGTGCCGCCTTATCCATATAAGCCGGGCCGATCCCTTTCTTCGTCGTGCCGATCTTATTTACTCCTTTACGGTCTTCCTCGACGATATCAAGCTTTAAATGATACGGAAGAATCACATGGGCCCGGTTGCTGATCCGCAAATTGCTCGTATCGACATTGCGCTCATGCAAGTAAGCGAGCTCTTCGATAAGCGCCTTCGGATCAATCACCATCCCGTTTCCAATAACACATCTTTTATCTTTATAAAAAATCCCTGATGGAATCAAATGAAGCTTGTATTTTTCTCCTCCAAAGACAATCGTGTGACCAGCATTATTTCCACCTTGGTAACGAGCAACGACTTCCGCCTTTTCAGAAAGATAATCTGTAATTTTTCCTTTTCCTTCATCTCCCCATTGGGTACCAACGACTACAACTGATGACATTTGATGCACCTCCACCTTAACGATCATATAGTCAAGTTTTTTCCAAAGCCTTGTTAAGTATACCAATTCCCTCTATCGCCGTCAACGAAAATCCGAACATTGGATTCATAGAGATCTAGTTTTGTTCGTTAAATATTCGATTATTCGCACGGGACAGTCATGCCGCCCAACAAGCGTTCAGCCTTTGGCCCTATTTTTCCTTTTTTAACAAATTCAAAAAAAATACCGCAAGCTTATTTAAGCTCCCGGCGGCATATCGCGTTCATCATGACGGCGATCCAAATTGACAAATTTGTTGTATTCTTTTACGAATGCCAGCTCCACGGTTCCAACCGGGCCGTTACGCTGCTTGGCAATAATAATCTCGATGATGTTCTGATTTTCCGTTTCCTTATCGTAATAATCATCGCGATAAAGGAAAGCGACGATATCGGCATCCTGCTCAATACTTCCCGATTCCCGAATATCGGACATCATCGGACGTTTGTCCTGTCTTGATTCCACGCCACGGGAAAGCTGCGAGAGCGCAATTACAGGCACTTCGAGTTCACGGGCAATTGCTTTTAGCGAGCGCGATATTTCAGATACTTCCTGCTGGCGGTTCTCCCCGCTGCGGCCGCTGCCCTGAATGAGCTGCAAATAATCAATCATAATCATCCCAAGTCCGTGCTCCTGCTTTAAGCGCCGGCATTTGGCACGGATATCATTGACCTTAATACCCGGCGTATCATCGATGTAAATTCCCGCTTTCGCCAGGCTCCCCATCGCCATCGTCAGCTTCTGCCAATCCTCGGTATTAAGCGCCCCTGTCCGCATCCGCTGGGCATCAATGTTTCCCTCTGCGCAAAGCATCCGCTGAACAAGCTGACTCGCCCCCATTTCCAGGCTGAAGATCGCGACGTTTTCGTCGGTACGGGTGGCAACATTTTGCGAAATGTTTAGGGCAAATGCCGTTTTACCGACTGACGGGCGGGCAGCGACGATAATCAAATCATTCCGCTGAAAGCCTGCCGTCATGCGATCAAGCTCAACAAATCCAGTTGGAATCCCAGTAATGTCCCCTTTATGGTGCTGAAGCATTTCGATTTTATCGTACGTTTCGATCAACACATCTTTGATCGAAATAAAGGCACTTGTATTTTTACGCTGTGAGACATCGAGAATATTCTTTTCCGCTTCATCGAGAATCGCGTCGACTTCTTCTTCACTTGCATAGCCTTCAGCGGCAATGCTCGTCGCCACTTTGATCAGACGGCGCAATAGGGACTTTTCCTCAACGATCCTGCTGTAGTACTCCACATTGGCCGCCGTCGGCACAGCATTGGCCAAGTCGCCGAGATAAGCGACGCCGCCAATATCATCGAGCCATTTGCGATCCTGGAGTTCAGCTGTCACCGTTACAAGATCGACCGGCTCTCCCTTTTCAGCCAGTTCAAGCATGACTTGATATACCCGCTGGTGAGCCGCACGATAAAAATCTTCAGGTGCAAGACGTTCAGAAGCTGTCACAAGGGCTTCATCGGCCAGAAAAATAGCGCCCAGTACGGCCTGTTCAGCTTCAATATTCTGCGGTGGTGTGCGATCAGCAAACAGATCACTCATGCATGTTCATCCTTTCATAGAAGCACGGTGCGGAGCCAGTGCCTTCCTCAAATTATCCCACAAAAGTGCCGTCCAGAGCTGCTACGTATTTTTGTAACGGGCCCCAGCCGACATTTTCACGCGAATTAACCTACAAAATTGTAAACTTTGAAAAAGGGTGACATCCGCGAATGCCTCCTCTTCCTAGTGAATGGATAAGCTAGTTCAGCCCTAATTATACCACCACTGGTCAAGAGAACACTCGTTTTTGTCACCCTTCTCTCTTATGCTGTTATTCTTCTACGACATGGACTTTGACGGTTGCGATCACTTCCGGATGAATTTTGATCGGGACGTTTGTATATCCCAATGAACGTATCGGTTCATCAAGCATAATTTTCCGTTTATCGACTTTCTTTTTCATCTTCGCCAATGTTTCGGCAATCTGCTTTGTGGAAATCGCTCCGAACAGGCGTCCACCTTCCCCGGCTTTCGCTGTGATTTTCACTTCAAGCGCTTCAAGCTCCGCTTTGTAGACCTCAGCTTCAGCGAGGTTTTCTTCCTGCTTCTTTTGCTCACTTTTCTTTTGCGCTTCCAGGTTTTTCATATTGCCTTTTGTCGCTTCAACAGCAAGCTGATTGGGGATAAGATAGTTTCTGGCATAGCCTTCAGAAACATTTTTTGTTTCGCCTTTTTTCCCTTTTCCTTTTACATCCTCTAGAAATATGACTTTCATTATGATTGACCTCCTTCAACATAATCATCAATCGCTTCCTGCAGCCGCTCTTTCGCTTCCTCAATCGTCACTTCCTCGAGCTGCGCAGCTGCGTTGGAGAGGTGCCCTCCGCCATTTAGCTTTTCCATGATCAGCTGAACATTGAAGTCCCCAAGCGATCTGGCACTTATACTAATCATACCATCTTTTCGTTTGGAAATAACGAATGATGCAACGACATCCTTCATATTCAACAACGTATCGGCAGCCTGGGCAATAATAATCTGGCTGTAGGTTTCTTCTTCCTCCGCTACCGCAATCGCCAAGCCATCGCGGTAGTATTCGGCGCTTTCGACGAGCTTTGCCCGTTTCACATACTGCTCAAGATCCTCCTTCAGCAGCTTTTGTACGAGCGTCGTATCTGCTCCGTTTGAACGTAAAAACGAAGCCGCATCAAAGGTTCTAGCGCCGGTGCGCACGGCAAAGCTTTTCGTGTCGACAATGATTCCCGCCAGCAAAGCGGTTGCTTCGAGCCGATCCATTTTCAGCTGCTTCGGCTGATACTCCAGCAGCTCGGTAACGAGCTCAGCAGTTGATGACGCATAAGGCTCCATATAAACGAGAACAGGGTCTTTTATAAATTCCTCGCCGCGCCGATGATGGTCAAGCACGATAATCCGCTCTACCCGGTCCAGCAGCGCGGGCTCAATCACCATCGACGGTTTATGAGTATCAACGATAATTAACAGCGTCTGTGGCGTAATCTGCTCCTCTGCTTCTTCCGGTGTCATAAACTGTGACCAGAGATGGTCATGGTTTTCAACTTCCTCCATCAGCTTCTGAACGTCATGGTTAATGTCGCTCGGATCAAGAACAATATAGCCTTCCTTGCCATTCACTTCAGCAATTTTCTGCACACCGATCGCCGCGCCAATCGCATCCATATCCGGATTTTGATGACCCATGATCATCACTTTTTCACATTCAAGCACGAAATCACGCAAAGCATGAGAAATGACGCGTGCCCGCACCCGTGTCCGTTTTTCCATCGCATTTGATTTACCACCGTAAAAGCGGACTTTGCCATTCCTTTGTTTAATCGCCACCTGGTCTCCTCCACGTCCAAGAGCGAGATCAAGACTTGATTGAGCAAGCTGGCCCAGCTCTCTTAATGAATTCTCCCCCGTTCCGACACCGATACTTAAGGTGATCGGCACTTTATCTTTTCCGGTAAGCTGGCGAATTTCATCAATAATGTCAAACCGCTGCCCTTCAATCATTTCCAGTGTTTTCGCATTAAACACCGCGATAAAGCGGTCAGACGACGTTCTTCTTAACAGCATATCGTTATCATTTGCCCAGTTGTTGAGGGCAGCTGTCACCTGGCTGATTAAACGGCTTCTAACCTGGTCCTCCATGCCTTGAGTGATTTCATCATAATTATCCAAATAAATCAGGGCAACAACAGTCTGTGTTTCTTCAAAGCGTTCCTTCGTTTTCTCCTTTTCGGTCACATCAAGGAAGTATATCAGGCGCTCCTCCCTTTCAAGCGTCACATGATAATAGCGGTCCTCTAGCGTGATGACCTTCTCATCCTCTTCTTGACGAAGCATTTCCACGATTTCCTCACTCAGCTCTTCCAACCCTTTATTTAACAGGTCTTCGTCAATCAACGTCGCCATAAACGGATTTACCCACTGAATGTTTCCCGTTTCATTGTAAAGAAGAATACCGATCGGCATTTTGGTAACCGCGTCTTCTCCGGCTTTGTTCACCCGATAGGTCAGCGTCATGACATAATGCTCAAGTTCCCGCTCAAAGGAGCGTTTGGCCTGAGCAGAATAAATCGCTAACACTCCCAGTAGAATAAAGCCAACCACTCCTATTTGCCATTGAAAAAATGTCAAGATGCCAAGAAAGAGAACAGCGACAGCAAACAGAGCTTTGACGTGGTAGCCGTGCCACCGTTTCATTAAGAACTCAGGCATAATGTCAGCTCCTATTTTTTCTGGCTTATGACGCGTTTTCGCAAGTCAAAGCCTAAATCAATGATTCCCAGAATTCGAATGATGAACAATAAAGGCGACATGATGATCGCTGAAATGACTAAAAGAATCGGTACAGCCTTCGAAATTCCTCGGTGATGACAAAAGAAAAAGATAAAGGCAAATCCCTGTACCGCTAATATAATCTCAAGCAGAGGAAACAGGTTCCAGACGATCGCATACATCGTCGTCCCTTGTTCGAATCCACCCATCGCAAGGATTAGCACAATTAAGTAATACCACAGAAATGATTTTGGAAACTGCCACTCGCGAAACGGAGGCAGTCCGTTAACCTCATGGCCTAACCGGCGTAGGACAAGGCGGCTGATCCATAGTGTAATCAGCGCACAAAACACTCCCGCACCGACGATCATTAAAGGCGCTAAATAGCCAAGCTGGTTGAGCATCTCATTCATTTGGGCCACAGACTCAGTAGGCATATCAAAAGCTGATTCAGCGAATTCAATTTGTTCGCGGGTTAAATCCACTGCCATTTGCATCGGATTTTCTCCTAATAGGAAAACCAGCCCTAAAAAAACGAGCAGCATGTTAACGGTATATGTTAAGCCCGCGCCGACTAAAACTGTCAATCCTGGTTGTTCCCGCCGGTATAATTCCCCAACGACTAACCCGGCACTTCCAAATACAAGCGCCGCCGGGACAGAAGGAAGTCCTCCGACCAGAAAAGCAAGAAAGCAGGCGACCGCCACGAGCATAAAGCCGGCCTTTAAACCGCGCCGCAGCACATAAATCACAAACGGGAGCGGCAGCGCCCAGAGCGTAATCATCCCGACAAGCGGAACATATGCTGTCACCAGTAAAAGAATCGCAAACACAGCGGCCAAAATAGCCCCTTCTGTCAGTGTTCTTATGTCTTTCACATATCCACCTCATTTTTTAACATCGCAGTCATTACTGCCGAAGCTACATCCTTTGTTTTCATTTGTCCTCACAATTTTTGATGGTTTCCCATATCCTTGTCTATTTTAGCGTATCCAGCCGCAAAATTAAAGCGAACGCCGAGGATTGTCACATCTTCCTGAAGACGAGTGAATGAAAACAGGCTGCTGAGCGATATACTCAACAGCCTGATTGAAATCCAATTAGTTAACCTCTGATATATAAGGCAATATACGTGACAAACCTGAATTTTATGGTGCGAATATATGGCTAAACCTTATCTATGGTTGGATGTATCAACATTTGTTGAGGTTTGATATTTATCAGGGGGATGATTTGACCCTTACAATAGAAGTAAGTCAATTAATTATTTTATGTAATTGACTTACTTCTATATTAGTATGATATTTAAAAGAATCTGAAAATCCTAACCTTTTGCTATCATCAATGATTTTTTTTACAATGTTAAGATCATTATTTTCTACGATATATACAATTGCTTTGTGTGATTGGAGATATACTTGAGCATTTTCTCCTCTCATTTCAGCCCAATCTTTTCTACTTTTTAATAATTCAAAATTAATAATTTCCTTTAATGGGTCTACAGCCTCAATTCCATCCATGGTAATCGCAACATATTCAGCTAACCCTTCATCAAACCATTTTGGTAAGTCACTAATTTTATTTACAGTTAAATAATTAGACAAATAATAATGTGTATATTCGTGACGTAAATCTCTTTTAAAAAACCAAACATCTGCTTCATTGTTAAGTGACTGAGGTATAACTAGAGAAATTAAATTATATTCATTAGCGTAGAATGCTCCAACATCGTCTAATTTAGAATATTTTTGTAAAACTTTAAGGTCATCAAAAATCATTATGTTTAATCCTTCGTCTACATTAAATGGTTCAAATATACTGTTTAGTTCTTTTCTTAGTCGTGTTATTTCCTTAATTATTATGTTATTTAACTCGTCGTTTAGCGAGTTATATATGGTAACCCCATCTATTACCTGAAATTCTTCCTCCTCTAAAAGTTTTCCAATATTTGTTGTGTGAATTGATAGTAAGAAAACCATCAATACGCAAGTAATAATAAAACTTAAAGCAAATGGAAGCATTTTTTTATAAACCATTTATTTGTTCACTCAAATTATATAGTTTAGAAACCTCTTCAGATGATTGTGCCATCTTGTCATCTATCAACTGTAAGTAACCATGAAGACTTTCGACCTTTTCCACTTTCAAAGAGCAACCCCCTTACCTGTTTCAAGATTAAAAGGCTTTTATTTATTCCTAATTCAGTAAAGATGTATAACTCTATTGATTTAGCCACACCTCTATACTTCACCTACGGGGCTATCCCATCCAATTTCCTGACCAATCACTTTAAAATTATATCACACATAAAAAGACACAGTGATAAACACTGTGTCTCATTCATATTAGTTAACTTCGCTAACATAAGGCAATAAAGCGATTTGACGAGCGCGACGAGCCATTTGACAGCACACATACCGCTTTTAATATTAGAGTTCAAGAGCACTAAAGCTCCCAATAGTTTAAGTACAATACCACAACCTTTCTTAATAGCAAAGATAAGAAAGGGATTATATGGATTTTCAGCTTGCCAAATACAATTTTTCAAATCATAATAATCATTAATATAATTTGGAGTTGATATTATGCAAATGTGGAAAAAAGATGTAGCGATTATGCTTGAGGTATTACTATTTATTATAATAGGTTTTTTTCTGACCTTAGACGTATATAAAAAAATTCTTGAGAGCTTCGGTATACTTTTTATGGGAAATACATGGATAAACTGGTTTGGGTTATCCTACTTTTTATTTGTACTATACTCTATAGCAGCTTTCTTTATAACACAAAAAAAGAATAGTTATTTCGAAGGAAGAATGAAATCATTTTTATTTTGGTTGCTATTTACCTGTTCCATTTACATAGTTTTTATTCCTTTTTTAAAAGGTCAAAATCCATTTTAAAGGCACTCCTCAGAAAGCCGTGCTTGACAGTGAAAAAAGCAAAATCTCCCTTTAATGTTTGGGTTCAATTTATTGGTTCAAGTACTGGATATAGTGCGGGTGACTACATAGGAACGCTGCCATTATGTAAAGGAATAAAAAAAGCACAACAGCAAGTAGACTGTTATGCTTTAAATAATAATTAGTTAACCTCTGATACATAAGGCAATAAAGCGATTTGACGAGCGCGCTTGATTGCGATTGTTAATTGACGTTGATACTTCGCTGACGTTCCAGTTACACGGCGAGGTAGGATTTTACCACGCTCAGAAATGAAACGCTTCAGAAGATCCGTATCTTTGTAATCAATTTTTGTAATTTTGTTTACTGTAAAGAAACAAACTTTACGACGCTTTGGACGACCACGACGAGCCATTTGACAGCACTCCTTTCCTATAAAATAGTATCTTTATTTTCATAAACGGATCGACTAAGGAGAGAGGTTGATTAGAACGGCAAATCATCATCCGAAATATCGATTGGCTTTCCATCATTGGAAAATGGATCATCATTAAATCCGCCAGATGATCGGTTCTGATTAGGGTTCTGCTGATTCCCAAAGTCGTTGCCACCTGAAGGCGGACCACCGAAATAATCATTTCCCTGCCCTTGGCTCGCACCGCGGGGCTCAAGAAATTGCACACTGTCTGCGACAATTTCAGTTACAAAGACACGACGACCTTCGTTGTTGTCGTAGCTGCGTGTTTGAATTCGGCCATCTACACCAGCAAGACTGCCTTTTTTCAAGTAGTTCGCCACATTTTCGGCAGGCTTCCGCCAAACGACACAATTGATAAAATCAGCATCGCGTTCGCCCTGCTGATTGGAAAATGTGCGATTTACCGCTAATGTGAAATTCGCAACCGCAACGCCATTCGGCGTATAGCGAAGCTCAGGATCACGCGTTAAGCGTCCTACAAGCACGACTCGGTTAAGCATCCATACCCCTCCCCATTGTATTCATTAATCTTCGTCTTTTGTAATAAGAACACGAATCACGTTGTCGTTAATCTTAATTAGACGGTTGAATTCTGCAATCGCTTCAGAGTTGGCTTGTACATTTAGAAGCACATAGAAACCTTCACGGAAATCATTGATTTCATATGCTAAACGACGTTTGCCCATCTCTTCTACCTTTTCGATCTCAGCTCCATTGTTTGTCAAAACACCATTGAAACGTTCAATGATCTCTTTTGTTGCTGATTCTTCTAGGTTTGGAGCGATGATGTACATAATTTCGTACTTACGCATTCCGGTCACCTCCTTTTGGTCTAACGGCTCCGTTTTGGAGCAAGGAGCAAAACTCATCAATAAGGAGTCATTTTACTCGCATTTATAGATTATACCAGAACCAATGATCGACTGCAAGCTATTTTCCAGTTGATCAGCGGCAAAACAAAAGGCGTGCCAAAAGGAAAAAAGCTGGCCTTTGGCACACCCTCAAAACAGCAGGCGAATCTGCTCAATTGTACATCGACATTGTTGGACTTTATACGTTGAAACGGAAATGAATGACGTCCCCATCTTGAACGACATAGTCTTTTCCTTCAAGCCGTACTTTCCCTCTTTCCTTGGCGACGGTCATGGAGCCGGCATCGACGAGATCTTCATAGGAAACCACCTCGGCGCGGATAAAGCCGCGTTCGAAGTCAGAGTGAATAATGCCCGCGGCCTGCGGTGCTTTGATCCCTTTGCGGAATGTCCAGGCACGTACTTCCTGAACACCAGCTGTAAAGTATGTTTGCAAGCCGAGCAATTCATAGGCGGCGCGGATCAATTGATCAAGCCCCGACTCTTGAATTCCGAGCTCTTCAAGGAACATTTGCTTTTCCTCTCCTTCAAGCTCGGCAATTTCCGCTTCAATTTTCGCACAGACGACGATCACCTGGCTATTTTCAGCGGCCGCAAATTCCTTCACCTGCTTCACATAATCATTATCTTCTGGCGACAGGAGATCTTCTTCGCTGACATTGGCGACATAAAGCACCGGCTTGCTCGTTAACAGATGGAGCTGTTTGACGATTTTCTGTTGTTCTTCGGTAAACTCAATACTGCGCGCCGGCTTTTCCTCTTCAAACGCATCGCGCAACAATTCCAGCACTTCCAGTTCAGCGACAGCGTCCTTATCTTTCGTTTTCGCGAGCTTCGCCGTGCGGGTAATACGCTTGTCCACTGTTTCAAAGTCGGCGAGGATCAGCTCAAGATTAATAACTTTAATGTCATTAAGCGGGTTGACGCTTCCGGCGACATGGGTAATGTTCTCATCCGCAAAGCAACGAACGACATGGGAGATCGCATCGACTTGGCGAATATGAGAAAGGAACTTATTTCCCAATCCCTCCCCTTTACTCGCTCCTTCGACAATCCCGGCAATATCGGTAAATTCAAAGGCGGTCGGAACTGTTTTTTTCGGTTCGACCAGCTCGGTTAATGTATGCAAACGGTGATCGGGCACTTCGACAATGCCGACATTTGGATCAATCGTGCAAAATGGGTAGTTGGCGGATTCCGCTCCTGCTTGTGTGATTGCATTAAAAAGCGTCGATTTACCTACGTTCGGCAAACCGACAATACCTGTTGTTAAGGCCATGACGACTCACTTCCTTCGTTCTATTTTCATCTATCGCTTCATTTCTATGATAATGATACCAATTATAGAGATTTCCTGTGAAAAAGACAAACGCTCCGTGCGCTTATTCGCCTGCTTTCTCAATCACTTTTTTCATTTTTTTTGCAAATTCTTTACGGGGTAGCATCACACTGTGCTGGCAACCAAGACATTTAATCCGGACATCCATCCCCATTCGGATGATTTTCCAGCGGTTTTCTCCGCATGGATGCTGCTTTTTCATCTCCACGACATCATGCAATGCAAACTCCTTATCAGCCATGCCAGGTGCCTCCTTCCCTCTACTGTCCTATGCTCGTCTATTATACACGAAACAGGCTGGAAGGAATAGCCGTCCTCTCTATCTTCTACAGCGAACGATGATGAAAAATCGGATAAAGCAAAATTGCAGCGAAAACATATAAATTCAGTACCCCATATAACGGATAAAGAATGGCAATTAAGTTGGAAAAGCCGAACGTCGTCAACGGCGACATGATGGCAATCAGCAATAAAGCGAGCAGCCACGCCGGTCCTTTGATCCAGTCCTTCATCCGCGAAAGCAGCCCAAATACTCCCGCCGCGGCTGTCGTATAAATCGCCATCCACAACAGCAAGGTCATAATTAACACCATATAATAAGGATAGTGCTTTAAAATGGCGAATAACGGAATTTCGTAAAGCATAATATCGCCTGCGACCTGGAGAAGGGACTCATTATAAAGAAAGGAGACACTTCCAAGCGCGAGACCGCTGCCAATGCTGGCAATCCAAATTTCCCCCTTATGCTTCATTTCATCGCCAATTGCCGCCAAAACGGCGACCAGTGGCAAAATATTCAAGGCAGTAAAAGTTAAAGCCGACGGCCAGTTGCTCTGCTCGTCCAAAGAAAGGTGAATTGGAAAGCCCTGCAGCGACTGAAAAGCAATTAATACTCCAACTAGACAAAAAATCAAAATTGGAATTAGAATCGCATTCATCGCTGTCACCCCTTTCGTATCCCACACGAATAAGAGAACGACAAAGCCGCCTAAAATAACGGTTCCGAGCCAATAAGGAAACTGAAATACTTCCAGCGTCGCCCCTCCCCCGGCCAGCATAATGACGGTCGTTGAAAAAAGATAAAGCATAATCATAAAATCATAGAGCTTCGTCAGCTGCTTTCCCATTAACAGCTGGAGGACGGGGAGATAATGGCGCGATTTATGCGTATAGCTGATCGTCATAATCACCATACAGCAAATTGTAAAAAGAATGGTAAATAATAGAATTGCTAGTCCACTTTCCGCTCCAAAAAATTCCCATAATTCCCTGCCGGAAGCATAGCCTGCCCCGATCATCGTTCCTATGATCAGGAACATCCATTTCAGTCCATTTGCCCACATCCCCATCGCTCCTTTAATCCGTATGTATAGAAAGGAAAAACTTTCCGTATACTATTACTATTATGGTAAAGGAGGCGATGATATGAGTACAAACCATCGTCTATTCGCAAAAAAACATTCTCCCTTACGTGTTCACATGGAAGCAGAAGGAGTTATTGACGTATTAGCAGATCAGCTCACTTGTATGACGAAGAACCATACGCGATCCGATTTGGTTATTATTTGTATCGGGACAGATCGCTCAACCGGCGATTCATTGGGACCTTTAATTGGCTCCATTCTTGCCCATCAAAACCTGCGCCACTTTATCGTGTACGGGACGCTTGAGCATCCTGTCCATGCAGTTAATTTAAAGGACAAATTAGCGGACATCAAAAATAAGCATCCACGCTCTTTTATTTTGGCGATAGATGCTTGTTTAGGACGATTATCGGGAGTTGGCAAAATTACATTAGCTGAAGGACCTCTCCATCCCGGAGCTGCGGTTCAGAAGAAACTCCCCGAAGTTGGCGATATTCATATGACCGGGATTGTTAATATTGGCGGAATGATGGATTATTTCATTCTCCAAAATACACGGCTGTTTACCGTCGTTCAAATGGCTGAGACGATGGCAGCTTCTATTAAAAAGGCAGACGAGAAGCTGCCTGAAAAGGAAACACGTCCTTCCTTTTTCCGTGCTCTCAGCTTAAAATCAACCTCAAAAGAAGGGGATGTTTCATAAGGAGTAACCAGCCTTTTGAACCATCCCTATTTCCTCATGGAACCTTATCCGAAAGCCTGTTGGATCTCCTTTAATGCTCGAATGAGCGTCTCTACTTCTTCTTTTGTATTGTAGGGACCGAAACTGACGCGAACGAGCCCACTGTCACTCGTCTCGAGCACTTGATGGGTTTGCGGAGCGCAATGAAGACCGGCCCTCACAGCAATTTGATAATGTTCATCCAAAATAATCGCCAGTTCATGACTGCCAATCCCCTCCAAAGAAAAAGAAGCAACAGCGACCCGTTTCGACAAATCCATCGGGCCGTAATGTTTCAGTCCGCTGATCTGCTCTGTCTCTTCTATAAAAAGTGTTAATAACGCCTGCTCATGCTCATAAATCGATGTGACCCCTTTTTCAATGATCGCCTCGATTCCTGCCGCGAGACCGGCAATACCCGGGGTATTCAAGGTACCAGCTTCATATCGGTCCGGCCATATATGCGGTTGATGTGGCAGCTCAGAATAACTCCCCGTTCCCCCTTCAACGAGAGGAAGCAAGTCATAATCTTCCCTGCTTATGAGAACACCTGTCCCTTGTGGACCGAGCAGCGATTTATGACCAGCAAAAGCGAGCAGATCGATCCCATCGTTCTCTAGGTCAATCGGCAACGTTCCTGCTGTCTGGGAAGCGTCAAGCAGAACAGCAATCTGATTTTCTTTTGCGAAGGAAGCCAGCTGATTCATTTGAACAAACGCACCCGTTACGTTAGAAGCATGACTGATGGCGAACATTTTTGTTTTCGCTGTGCATGCTTCGATCAACGCCTGAGCTGTAATTTCACCTTCGTCATTTGGCTTTACATAGGTGACATCTATCCCTTTATCTCGTTTCAGTCGTTCAAGCGGCCGCAGCACAGAGTTATGTTCAAATGCTGTCGTGACGACATGATCGCCCTCGGCAAAGCGAAATCCGAACAAGGCTTGATTTAACGCCATCGTCGCATTTTGATAAAACCAGACATGTTTGGGATGTGGCGCACCAAAGAACGTTGCCAGCTTTGTTCTTGCCTCATCTACTGCCAGGCGGGCACGTTCAGCGAGAACATGTCCGCCGCGCCCTGGATTTGCAGCATACTGCGTAACCGCTTCATACATGGCATCAGCAACCGCTTTTGGCTTTGGAAATGAAGAAGCAGCGTGATCAAAATAAATCATCTCTTAGTCTCCTCTTCTTTATTTATCTGTTCATTCACGTCGTTTTATAAATAGAAAAACTGACTCAACTATCAATGAGCCAGTTTTCATGTTACACCTTTTCTTCCACATTTAACAATTGAATGATTCGTTCCAGATCTTCATCCGAAAAAAATTCAATCTCAATTTTCCCTTTTCGCTTTCCCGGTTTAATCGCGACTGATGTACCTAAGCGGCTGCGTAGCGCCTCTTGATGAGTCTGCAAAAATGGAGAAAGCTTTGTTTTTTTTCGTTTTGTTTCACGTGGAACATGCTCATTTACTTGATTGACCAGGCTTTCAACCTCACGAACGCTTAATCTCTCCTGTAAGATTTTTTCAAGAAGAGCAGAAAGCTTTCTCTTATCCTTTAACCCTAGCAAAGCGCGGCCGTGCCCCATTGAAAGTTTGCCGTCTGAAATGAATTGCTGCACCACTTTTGGAAGCTGCAGCAGCCGCAGATGATTGGCAATATGAGGACGGCTTTTTCCAAGACGGGCCGCCAGCTGCTCCTGGGTCAACGAGAGCTGCTCCATCACCTTTTCATAAGCGACAGCCTCTTCAATTGGATTCAGGTCTTCCCGCTGTAAATTTTCAATCAAAGCGAGCTCCATCATCTTCTGTTCGTCAAATTCCTTTACAATGACGGGAACTTCTTTCAAACCGGCTTTTTGTGCAGCCCGATAGCGCCGCTCGCCAACTACAATTTCGTAGCCTTTGATGCTTTTTCTCGCCGTGATTGGCTGCAGAATGCCATGCTCGGTAATGGAATCAGCAAGCTCCGCAATCGATTCATCTGAAAATGATTGGCGAGGTTGATACGGATTTGGTCGCAATTCTTTAATGGCAACTTGTACAATCTGATCTTTCAGCTCACCTGTCTGGTCAGGAAATAACGCCTGTAACCCTTTACCTAACCCTTTCGCCACTTGCTACCACTTCCTTTGCTAATTCTATATAGACATCGGCTCCCCGTGATTTCGCGTCATAGACAATAATTGGCTGTCCGTGACTTGGAGCCTCTCCTAAACGAACATTTCGTGGAATGATTGTTTCAAATACTTTCTCTCGGAAGTATTTTTTGACTTCATCAATCACCTGGATCCCCAAATTCGTCCGGGCATCAAGCATCGTTAGCAGTACTCCTTCAATTTCAAGCTCTGTATTTAAATGCTTTTGCACGAGTCGGACCGTATTCAGCAATTGACTTAATCCTTCCAGTGCATAATATTCACATTGAACCGGGATTAATACTGCATCAGAAGCCGTCAGTGCATTAATCGTCAATAAACCTAAGGAAGGTGGACAATCAATAAAAATATAATCGTATTTATCAGAGATGGCGGCTAACGCTCTTTTCAGACGAACCTCCCGGGAAATCGTCGGAACGAGCTCGATTTCAGCGCCCGACAATTGAATCGTTGAAGGCAAAACTTCCAACCCTGCTAAAGGAGTAGAACGAATGACTTCAGTCGCGTCTACATCTTCCACAAGAATGTCATAAATGCATTCATCGACTTCCCCCTTCTCCACACCAACCCCACTTGTTGCATTCCCTTGTGGGTCGATGTCGACAAGCAATACCTTTTTGCCTAAATGAGCTAAACACGCGCTTAAATTGACAGCTGTCGTCGTTTTTCCGACGCCACCTTTTTGATTCGCTACAGAAATAATTCTGGCCACACTGTCACCTGCTTTCCGTCCAAACATTCGCATTGCTGCTTTTATTCTACCATAATTATTTGCATTCGTTTTCAGAAAGTTATAAATCGTAACTTCTGCGGATGTCAAAATAACCAATTATCGTCTTTTCAGCTTCAACCTTTTAAAAAAACCCCCGACAATCTTTTTTGTCAGGGGAGACAACATCCAGAACGATACTACTTCCTGAACGTTCTTCCAAAAATAAATAATAGAATCAAGTTAATCTGTTGGGAATGGCTATCCTCGCCACAAGCCCGTTGTGAGAAACCTACTCACAACGGGCTTTAGAAGATCGTGACGGTTACATTCATTGCTTAAAACAACCTTTCGCCCCATTCTCTATTTTATTTCTTTGGAATGCGAATGGTGAATTGATAGAATTCCTCATGTTCTTCTTCATCTGTATCGACATGTAACCCACTTTTCATGACCATATCAACTGACTGTCTGATCGTATTCATCGCAATCCGCATATCCTTAGAATAGGACTTTCTTTTTGGCTTCTTTTTCGGGGCAGGTTGTCCCTCAAGAAGGAGTTTGACCCTCTCTTCTGTCTGTTTCACATTCAATTGTTTTTCTTTTATTTCATCCAAAAGCTTAGTTTGAAGCTGTTGATCCTTTAAGGCTAATAACGCGCGCGCATGCCGTTCTGATATGTCCCTGTTCATGATAGCTGTTTGTACGATTTCCGGAAGGTGAAGCAATCTCAGCTTGTTGGCAACCGTTGATTGGCCTTTTCCTAATCGTTGGGCTAAGCTTTCCTGGGTTAATCCGTGGATTTCAATTAATTTCGCATAAGCGACCGCTTCTTCTATCGCCGTCAACCCTTCTCGTTGGAGATTCTCAATTAAAGCTATAGAAGCCGTCTGGGAATCATTAAATTCTTTTATAATGGCAGGGATCGTTTCCCATCCGAGTGACGTTACAGCTCGCCATCTTCTTTCCCCTGCAATGATTTCATACTTTCCGTCACGTTCTCTGACCACAATTGGCTGAATGACACCATGGGTACGAATCGTTTGGGCTAGCTCATCAATTCGCTCCTGGTCAAATACGGTCCGGGGCTGAAAACGATTAGGAACAATCTCGGTAATTTTAAGCTGCTTTACCTCTTCATTCCCACTCACTTCAACCTCTTCCTGCTTATCACTAAAGCCAAAAAGGCGGGAAAACGGTTGCTTCATCGCCTGACACCACCTTCTGATAGTAACCGTCTTTCTACATTCGACATTTGTTAATCATGTCCTGCTTTTCTCTCTAGTTCTTTTATATCGCTCACATAAGATACCGTCAAGTGAAATTTCCGTGAGGCTATGCCAAAAGTTGCTTTGCAGCAGCCTGTGAAACAATGAGTCGATGTTTCACGTGAAACATCTTTTTTATAAAGACGCTTTATTCGGTGTTCCAGGTTTGCGCGGGTATTTCTTCGGTGTAGGTTTATTCTTTTTAATATGAATAATATGCCGTTCGCTTTCTTCAATTGGCAGGCGGAAGTGATAGTCGCACACAACTTCCCCTCCGAGCAATGATAAAGCCTTGGAAGCATCAGCCACCTCTTCTGCTCCTCCTGCCCCTTTCATCGCCAAAAAGTCGCCATTTTTTTTCACCAGCGGCAAACAAAGCTCAGCCAAAACCGACATTCTCGCCACCGCCCGGGCAGTGGCAATATCATAGGCCTCACGGTGCAAAGGGTTTTGACCAAATGTTTCCGCGCGATCATGATAAAATGACACATCCGTAAGCTCCAATTCCGCGGCAAGATGCTCTAAAAAATGGATTCGTTTCTTTAAGGAATCAACAATGCTGACATGCAGCTCAGGAAAAAGAATCTTGAGCGGAATGCTTGGAAAACCGGCACCAGCGCCAACATCAATTAAGCGCTGACCCGGTTGAAAGGAATAGTAGAAAGCAGCCGACAAGGAATCATAAAAATGTTTCATATATACTTCATCGACTTCGGTGATCGCCGTCAAATTCATTTTTTCATTCCATTCGACAAGCAGCTGAAAATACGAAAAGAATTGCTCTTCCTGTTTCGTCGACAGCTTTATTCCTTTTTCTTCTAATAAAGGTATAAATTGTTTTTTACTCATCCGTTCGCTCCGTTTTATTGGATTTTTGCCAATCTGCCTTGTTCTAAATAAACGAGTAAAATGGAAATATCCGCCGGATTCACACCGGATACACGAGAAGCCTGACCAACGGACAGCGGTCGAACCTCGCTCAGTTTTTGCTTAGCCTCTGAAGCAAGACCGTTAATCGCAAAGTAATCAAGATCTTCTGGGATTTTTTTGTTTTCCATCTTTTGCGCTCGCTCCACTTGCTGAAGCTGCTTTTCAATATACCCTTCATACTTCACTTGAATTTCAACCTGCTCCGTAACATCCTCACTCAACGTCTCTGACGGCGGCTCAATCACTTTAGCAACATCCTTGTAGCCGAGCTCCGGGCGCTTTAAGAGCATCGTCGCGCGAACTGCTTCCTGCAACGGTGCTGATCCGGTTTCTTCCAACAGTTGAGCCAGCTCGGGCGATGGCTTGACGATAATCGATTCAAGCCGCTTTTTCTCCGCCTCGATCTGCGCTTTCTTCACCAAAAAACGCTCGTATCGTTCGTCTGGAATGAGTCCGATTTGGTGACCAAGCTCGGTCAAACGAAGATCGGCATTATCATGGCGTAAAAGCAGGCGATATTCAGCCCGTGATGTCAGCAGGCGGTACGGCTCATTCGTTCCTTTTGTGACAAGGTCATCAATGAGGACGCCGATATAGGCATCAGAGCGGTCAAGAATAACGCCCTCCTCCCCCTTTGCCTTGCGGGCTGCATTAATGCCTGCCATAATTCCTTGTCCGGCTGCTTCCTCATAACCGGATGTTCCGTTAATTTGGCCGGCGGTAAACAAGCCTTCAACAGCTTTTGTTTCCAATGTCGGCCAGAGCTGCGTCGGCACAATCGCATCATACTCAATCGCATAACCAGGACGCATCATCCGCACTTCCTGCAGCCCGGGAATGCTTTTTAACATGTTTAATTGGACGTCTTCCGGCAAGCTCGTTGACAGCCCCTGTACATATACTTCAGATGTATTGCGTCCTTCAGGCTCCAAAAAGATTTGATGACGCGGCTTATCCGAAAAGCGAACAATCTTATCTTCTATTGATGGACAATAACGCGGTCCCGTCCCTTCAATGACCCCGGAATACATCGGCGAACGATTTAAATTGCCGGAAATGATCTGATGGGTTTCCTCGCTCGTATACGTTAACCAGCACGGAAGCTGATCGGTAATATACTTCGTCGTTTCATAGGAAAATGCCCGCGGCTGGTCATCTCCCGGTTGAATTTCTGTCTGCGAATAATCGATCGTGCTCCCGTTCACACGCGGCGGTGTGCCCGTTTTAAAGCGAACCATGTCAAACCCGAGTTCCTGTAAATGGTAAGACAGCTGCACAGACGGCTGCATATTGTTCGGCCCGCTTTCGTACGCCAGCTCCCCGAGGATAATTTTTCCGCGCAAGTACGTTCCGGTCGTAATCACAACAGCCTTGGCATAATACTTTGCTCCGGTATTCGTTTCTACTCCTCGGCAGACGCCATCCTCGACGATCAGACGCTCGACCATTCCCTGTCTGAGCAAAAGGTTTTCCTGCTCCTCAATCGTCTTTTTCATTTCATGCTGATACATGAATTTGTCAGCCTGCGCCCGCAGCGCTCTTACTGCCGGGCCTTTCCCCGTATTAAGCATTCGCATTTGAATATGGGTTTTATCGATATTTCTGCCCATTTCACCGCCAAGCGCATCAATTTCCCGGACAACAATCCCTTTTGCCGGGCCTCCTACAGAAGGGTTACATGGCATAAACGCCACGGCATCAAGATTTAACGTCAGCATAAGCGTATTCGCGCCCATTCTTGCAGAGGCAAGCCCCGCCTCGACACCTGCATGGCCGGCTCCAATGACGATCACGTCAAAATGACCACCATCATAACTCATTTTCAACTACCTCCTTATATCTTCTATTTCCCAAGACAAAACTGTGAAAAAAGCTGATCAATCAAGCTTTCCTGTACACTCTCACCAATAATTTCACCGAGCAGCTCCCATGTACGCGTAATATCGATTTGCACGATATCGATCGGGACATCGGCTTCTATTCCGTCCAGTGCGTCTGTAATCGTCGCTTTTGCCTGCTCCAGCAAGGCAATATGCCTGGAATTGGAGACATAGGTCATATCTCCGCTCTCTATGCCTCCGCCAAAAAACAACTCAGCGATCGCCTGTTCCAACTGATCTACTCCTTCATCATGAAGAAGGGAGGTCGTGACAAGCTGCTCTTTTTCAGCTAATTCCCGAACCTCTTCCATATTTATTTTCCGCGGCAGGTCCGTTTTATTGACAATGACGATCACATTCATGCCGGCCACCGCTTCAAACAACGCCCGGTCTTCAGGCGAAAGCTCCTCGCCATAGTTTAAAACGAGCAAGATCAAGTCAGCTTCCTTTAACACCTGACGCGACCGTTCGACGCCGATTCTTTCAACGATATCCTCGGTTTCCCGGATTCCTGCTGTATCGACAAGCCGTAGAGGTACCCCCCTGACATTGACATACTCTTCAATTACATCCCGCGTTGTGCCGGGAATATCGGTGACGATTGCCTTATTTTCATGAACAAGACTATTCAATAAGGAAGATTTGCCGACATTCGGACGTCCGATAATCACCGTCGAAAGTCCTTCACGCAATATTTTCCCTTGTGCCGCCGTACGAAGGAGCTTGTCGATTTCATTCTTTACAAACTCCGCTTTTTCCCGTAAAAGCGCATGCGTCATCGTCTCCGCGTCATATTCCGGGTAATCGATATTCACCTCGACATGGGCGACGGTCTCCAATAAAGCCTGGCGCAGCACTTGGACCTTTGTCGAGAGCCTTCCTTCGACCTGCTTCAAGGCAACATTCATCGCCTGGTCGGTTTTGGCGCGAATAAGGTCCATTACCCCCTCAGCTTGCGACAAATCAATTCTCCCATTAAGAAAGGCCCGTTTTGTAAATTCACCCGGTTCTGCTAAACGCGCCCCATTTTTCAGCGCGAGCTGGAGGACCCGGTTAACGGAAAGCAAGCCACCATGACAATTGATTTCAACGACATCTTCTCTCGTAAACGTCCGCGGCGCCCTCATCACCGACACCATCGCTTCTTCGATCAGCTCTTCCGTTGTGCGATCAATAATATGACCGTACACAATCGAATGAGAAGCGACTTCCGCAAGCGCGTCCTTACCTTTATACATCTTATCCGCAATCGAAATCGCTTCCTCTCCGCTTAAGCGGACAATTCCGATCGCTCCTTCTCCCAATGCGGTCGAGATCGCTGCAATTGTATCAGATTGCATGCTCACTCACCTCCTCCTCGCTTCATTATCTTCATTACGTTCTTATCTATTGTTCGGTTGCTTCGCTTCATTTCATACATATCCGTCTTTATCAGGTCCGGCAAAGAGCAACCGGAAACCTGTCATCTAAAAGATTAGAATAGCACAGCATGAGTGGAATTACCATGAACAGGCTGCTGCACAGTGCTGCAATCGGCTGCAAAAGTTTGCAGCGGCTCCACACATTGCTTAAGGGGTGTGCCAAAAGGGCTGATTCTCCTTTTGGCACACCCCCGAAACGGAGTCTGCACATTGCGCAGTAAGCCGCTGTCTCTTTTTCGGACGGAAGATCACCAATTGGAGACAGCCTGCTTTCATTTAGTTACGATTGATGAGGCTGAATGACGACATGACGCTTCAGCCCTTTTCCTTCTGAGACAGTTTCGACTCCTTCTACCCGCTGCAACGTCGTATGAATGATTTTCCGTTCAAGGGCATTCATCGGTTCAAGCGAAACACGCTCTTTTGTTGTTTTCACTTTATACGCAACCCGTTCGGCTAATTGCTCCAATGTTTGCCTGCGGCGTTCACGGTAGTTTTCTGCATCAAGCTCAATCCGGGTATACGTTCCATCCTGGCGGTTCGCGACAAGATTCGTCAAATACTCTAATGATTCAAGCGTTTGTCCCCGTTTGCCGATCAGACGGCCAAGTTCTTCTTCGCTTGATAGATTAAAGACAATATGCTCTCCCGCATCGTCCTTCGTAAGGGTCGCATTTACCTTCATCAACGCAACTGTTTGTTCCAAAAACTGAAACGCGACATCGACTGGATCAGGTAAAAGATGTGCTTCAATCATCGCAGGCTTTGAACCAAGAATACCGAAAAAACCTTTTTGAGGTTCCTGAACAACACGATAAGACAGCCTGTCTCTTGTTGTCTGTAATTCATTGATCGCCTTCTCGACAGCTTCATCTATCGTTTTTCCTGACACAATCACTTTTTTCACTTCTTTTTGCCTCCCGAACTGGCCTCAGCCACTTTGGATTTGCCGGCATTCGGTCCAGTTATGAAATAGGTTTGAACTATCATAAAGATATTACCAACTACCCAGTACAAAGTAAGCGCTGTTGGGAAGAAGATAGCAAACGCACAAATCATAATCGGCATCATATACAATAGAATTTTCATTTGCGGATTGTCCGGAACCATCATCATTTTCTGCTGGATAAACGTCGTAATACCGGCGACAACAGGCAAGATGTAATAGGGATCCGGAGCATCAAGCGCGAACCAGAGGAAATGATGTCCGCCAATTTCTTCCGTTCTCATAATCGCATGATAAAAGGCAAGCAAGATCGGCATTTGAATTAATAAAGGCAGACAGCCCGCTAACGGGTTAACGCCCTTTTCCTGGAACATCGCCATCATTTCCTGCTGGAGCTTCTGCTGTGTTTTCTGATCCTTCGCGCTGTACTTTTCACGCAGCTTGGCCATTTCAGGCTGAATCGCCTGCATCGCCTTCGCGCTCTTCGTCTGTTTAATCATTAACGGCAAAATTAACAGCCGCAGCAAAATCGTCACGACAACAATCGATAACCCAAAGTCATCATTAAATAAATCGGCAAAGTAAATGATTACCCATGAAAGAGGGTAAACAAGATAAGAATCCCAAAAACCCTCACTATTTTCATTAATTGGTTGGTCAACATCGAAGCAGCCCGTCATGACAACAAGCAGCCCAACCATCATCGCAACCAAGCCAAATTTTTTGAGCACGTGTTCTCCTCCTTGTTTCGCTTCTTTTCATCTATATGTTAACGCTTTACAGAAAAACGCGGTCGCGCTTTTCTTACATGCATCGTGCCGGTCCTCTACTGGCTGAAAGCGGCTTTCTTTCATCCTCGGCCTGTAACAAACGCAGCAGCAAGCTCTTTTTGTTCAGCTTCCACTACTTGTCACTCTCCCGCTTTGACGTTCTTTGTTTTAACGCACGGGCCTTTCTCAGCACATGCAGCATGCTTTGCTCGATTTCTTGTAAATTCATCTCTGCCGTCGGTTTTCTCGCAATCACTACATAATCAGCCCCTGCCTTAAGCTGCTCCCGCTTTGCCTGAAACACTTCCCGTACATAACGCTTAATTCGGTTCCGGGTAACCGCGTTTCCGACACGTTTGCTTACTGACAAACCTAATCGGAAACAGGTTTGTCCCTCTTTTGGCAGGATATAAAGAACGAACTGTCGATTCGCAACGGAATGACCTTGCTTAAAAACTAGAGAAAAATCTTCATTCTTTTTAATCCGCTGCTTTTTTTTCAACCTCTTCACTCCTTACTTGCCAGCGTCTCTCTCTTCCTCCCTCTTTCAGCGACATGGCCTCAAGATAAGCATGAAGAAAAAGACCACTGACATTCAGTGGCCTATGCAGATAAAACTTTTCTTCCTTTACGACGACGACGCGCTAACACTTTACGGCCGTTTTTAGTGCTCATACGCGCACGGAAACCGTGGACTTTTTTACGCTTACGATTATTCGGTTGAAATGTTGGTTTTCCCATTTATTACACCTCCCTGAGGATACTATTCAAAAAGACATTCTTGTAAATTATAAGGAACATTAGGTGCAGTTGTCAAGAAACCTTTTCAACTTGTTTCTTTCTCTCTTTCCATTTTAACAGTCTACTAAATTTCTTTACAATCCTTCTAGCAATTTTTACATTTTACCTCTTGTGGATAATCATTTCTCGACACAATCCGACTTCTCCACAAAAATACTGACAACTTGTTCACATATCTTGTGCTGTGGATATCATTTGAACACAAGATGCTGTGTTATGTGGATAAATGCAACAAAGCGTTGCCACTCAAGCGTTTTTTTGCTATGATTAAGTTGTTTTCACTCGTGGGCAGCAATCCACGGTCACAATCTTGTCCACAGTCTGTGGGTAACGTTGTGGACATCTTTTTTATCTTGTGAGTTTTTTTCTCCACAGCCTGTTCAAAAAGAAACTTCGCGACGTTTTTCTACTATATTATATCCTTTTCACATTATATGTGCATATGTATATTTATACGAACGCATCTCATGATTGTACAAAGGTTGAACAGCTAAGCGGTTTGAATCGTTCATCGCCTTATACATACGGTAGATGCTTGTTTGGTATTGTATTGAAAAAAGGACAAGGAGGCGAAACTTTTGGAAAACATCCATGATTTATGGAACCAGGCTCTTGCTGAAATTGAAAAAAAGGTCAGCAAGCCTAGTTTTGAGACATGGTTAAAAGCGACGAAGGCGAATGACATCCAAAACGACGTCATTATTATTACGGCGCCGAATGAATTTGCCCGTGATTGGCTTGAAGATCATTATGCTGATTTAACCTCTGACACGATTGAACAGCTGACAGGAACCAGACTCCAGCCTAAATTTGTCATTCCTCAAAATGAAATGGAGGAAAGCTTTCTGATTGAGCCGGTGCCCAAGAAGCGGCCCGTGCAGGACAATGGCCAAACAAATCATGTGACGAAGACGATGCTGAACGATAAATATACGTTTGATACGTTCGTAATCGGTTCTGGGAACCGGTTTGCCCATGCGGCTTCACTCGCAGTCGCCGAAGCTCCGGCAAAAGCGTACAACCCCCTTTTCATTTATGGAGGGGTTGGACTTGGAAAGACGCATTTAATGCATGCGATCGGCCATTATGTGATGGATCATAACCCGAATGCGAAAGTTGTTTATTTATCTTCGGAGAAATTTACGAACGAATTTATCAATGCAATCCGTGATAACAAAGCCGTCCATTTTCGCAATAAATACCGAAATGTCGACGTGCTTCTAATAGATGATATTCAATTCTTAGCGGGAAAAGAACAAACTCAGGAAGAGTTTTTCCATACATTCAACGCACTTCACGAGGAATCAAAACAAATTGTCATTTCGAGCGACAGACCGCCGAAGGAGATCCCGACACTTGAGGATCGGCTTCGTTCCAGATTTGAATGGGGGTTAATTACCGACATCACCCCGCCAGATTTAGAAACGAGAATCGCGATTTTACGTAAGAAAGCGAAAGCGGAAAACCTTGATATTCCAAATGAAGTCATGCTTTATATCGCCAATCAAATCGACACGAATATCCGCGAGCTGGAAGGAGCTTTAATCCGGGTCGTCGCTTATTCCTCTCTCATTAATCAGGATATGAATGCCGATCTGGCCGCTGAAGCATTAAAGGACATCATTCCGAATTCGAAGCCAAAGGTGCTGACGATCACCGACATCCAAAAATTTGTCGGTGAACACTATCATGTAAAGTTGGAGGATTTCAAAGCAAAAAAACGAACAAAATCCGTCGCTTTCCCAAGACAAATTGCCATGTATTTATCGAGAGAGCTGACAGATGCCTCCCTTCCTAAAATCGGAAGCGAATTTGGCGGCAGAGACCATACGACGGTGATTCATGCCCATGAAAAAATCTCCGCTTTGCTAGCAAGTGATCAGGAATTCCAGGCGAAAATTCAGGATTTAATGGACCAGCTTCGTACTTCTTAACTTTTTTATTTTGTGTGAATTGTGGATAATGTTTACTTGCCTATCAACATACTGCCCACATGTGGATAGGCTGCTTTTTTCGTTCTTTTTATCAGTTTTCCACAAATCCACAGGCTCTATTACTAGTACTTCTACTTTTTATTAAAAATATTAATGAATTATAAGGAGTTTTTCAGAATGCAATTTACAATTACGCGTGATCGATTTGTTCAAGATGTCCAGCATGTAGCAAAAGCCGTTTCATCAAGAACGACCATTCCGATTTTGACGGGAATTAAAATTGTGGCGACAGAGGATGGAATCACGCTGACCGGCAGTGACTCGGATGTCTCGATCGAAACGTTTATTCCAAAAGAGGATGCCGATTCAGAAATCGTGACGATCCAACAGCCTGGCAGCATCGTGTTACAGGCCCGTTTTTTTGCGGAAATTGTAAAGAAATTACCTGGTGAGGATATTGAAGTGAGCGTCACCGATCAGTTTGCGACGACGATTCGTTCTGGTTCTTCCGTATTTAATTTAAACGGCCTTGATCCAGAGGAATATCCACGTCTGCCGCAGCTTGAGGAGGATCTTCTTTTTAAACTGCCGCAAGATATGCTGAAGAATATGATCAGGCAAACGGTGTTTGCGGTGTCCACTCAGGAAACACGTCCGGTGTTGACAGGTGTAAACTTGGAGACCGAGGAAGGAGAGTTAATCTGTACTGCAACAGACAGTCACCGATTGGCGATCAGAAAGGCGAAAATCGAAAAGAACGATAATTCCCTTTCATTTGAAAATGTTGTTATTCCTGGGAAGAGCTTGATTGAGCTTAGCAAAATTATTGATGATTCTAATGACTTAATTGATGTCGTTGTGACGGAGAATCAAGTTTTGTTCAAAATGGAGAATCTGCTCTTTTTCTCAAGATTGCTGGAGGGGAAATATCCGGTTACGAAAAGTATGATTCCGACTCAGTCGAAAACGTCGCTTCACTTAAAGACGAAGTCATTTCTGCACACATTGGAGCGGGCGCTGCTCTTATCAAGAGAAGGAAAAAACAATGTAATTAACTTAAAAACATTGGACGGTCAGGTTGAGGTGACTTCGATTTCACCGGAGGTCGGAAAGGTTACGGAGCATATCGACGCGCAAATTGACGGGGAAGAGATGAGGATTTCATTTAACGGAAAAAATGTCATTGATGCGTTGAAGGTTATTGACAGTGAGGACATTCATGTGATGTTCACCGGGGCGATGAGCCCGTTCGTCATCAAACCGATTGATCATGACAATTATTTGCATCTCTTTTCACCGGTAAGAACCTATTAAAGCAGCTAGGAACGAAGCCAGAGGCGTTTTTCTTAAAATTCCCGCGATGATTCGGGACGACTCTCACAATAAGACTTGGCTAGTCAGCTTTGGTTTAGTACAATATAAAGTAAGATAATCTAATGACGTGATTTTATGAAGACAGCAAATCATACGGTGAGTTGCTGTCTTCCCTTTGATACGCCAACGAGTTCATGCAGAAAAGAGTGATGAAATGAACCAAATCTCCATTTCGACGGAGTACATAACACTGGGACAATTTTTAAAAGAAGCAGGAATCATAGACACGGGCGGCATGGCAAAGTGGTATCTTGCTGAACATGTGGTATGGGTGAATGGAGAGGAAGAAAACCGGCGCGGAAAAAAGCTCAGCCCGGGCGATACAGTGACGCTCGCCGATGGAACAGAATTTGAAATTGCAGCGGAATAGGGGGACTCCCTTTGGATTTAAAGCAGCTTACGCTTCGGCAATTCCGCAATTATGATCAGGCAGCCTTATCATTTCAACAACCCGTAAATATTTTTCTTGGGGAAAATGCACAGGGGAAAACGAATGTGCTGGAAGCGATTTATGTTCTCGCTTTGGCCAAATCCCACCGGACGACGAAGGACAAGGAGCTTATCCGCTGGGGGGAGGAATTTGCACGGATAGAAGGGCATTTCGCAAGAAGGACGGGTCCTTTTGAATTGGAGTTGATCCTGTCGCTGAAAGGGAAAAAAGGCAAGGTCAACGGGCTTGAGCAGCGCAAATTAAGTGAGTATGTAGGGGCGGCGAATGTCGTCATGTTTGCGCCGGAGGACCTCGGGCTGGTCAAAGGAAGCCCGCAAGTCCGCAGAAGGTTTCTTGATATGGAAATTGGTCAGATTAGCCGGGTCTATTTGTATCATCTCGGCCTGTATCAGAAAGTCCTTGTGCAGCGCAATCATCTGTTGAAGGATCTTCAGGCGAGAAAAGGCTCAGGTGAGATGCTCGATATTCTGACCGATCAGCTTGTCGCACTGGCGGCAGAGGTGATCAGTCGCCGGCTCGCTTTTGTGAAACGGTTGCAGGAATGGGCCTTTCCGATTCATTACGATATCAGCCGGGGAAAAGAAAAGCTCGAAATCAGCTATGTTCCCCCGGGAGAGGTATCAGACGAGATGGATTTGTCGAACATAAAAGAAGAACTCTATCAAGTGTATAAACAAAAGCGGGATAAGGAGATTCAACGCGGTGTCACCCTTTTTGGGCCGCAACGGGATGATCTCAGCTTTCGGGTGAACGGGCATGATATTCAAACATATGGCTCGCAAGGTCAGCAGCGAACAACCGCGCTTGCTCTTAAATTAGCCGAAATTGAATTGATTTATGCCGAGGTTGGGGAGTACCCGCTCCTTTTGCTGGACGATGTCCTCTCTGAGCTTGATGATTATCGTCAGTCCCATTTGTTACGCTCGATTCAGGATAAAGTCCAGACGTTTGTGACAACGACAAGCGTGGAAGGAATTGATGAACAGACGCTAAAGCAGGCGGCTGTATTTGAAGTGACAGAAGGCACGGTGGAAAAAAGATGATTGGGGAGGCGGTGGACCGGTGTTTATTCATTTAGGCGGCGATGTGCTGATCCGTTCAAAAGATATTATTGCTATATTAAATCGCGATGTCCAAGAGCATTCCTCGATAACAAAAACCTATCTGAAAGAAGAAGAAGCCCGCAAGGCAAAAACGATCATTTCAGCTGATTATATTAAATCAATCGTTATTACAGACAACGACATCTATTATTCTCCGGTTTCTTCTTTGACGCTGAATCGGCGGGCGATGGGAAAAACGATGACAGACTATGCCTTCGAGAAAGAAGCTGAATGAGAGAGACCTGACGGCAAGTGATTTTTGCAATAGATTTGATAGATAAATGAGAATGAAGGTGAACAAGGTGACGAATGAACAACATCCTGAACAACAATCCTATGATGAAAGTCAGATTCAGGTTTTAGAAGGACTTGAAGCGGTACGGAAACGGCCGGGGATGTATATTGGTTCTACAAGCGCTCGCGGATTGCATCATTTGGTTTGGGAGATTGTAGATAATAGCATTGACGAGGCGATGGCCGGGTATTGTGATACGATTCACGTCACGATCGAAGAAGATAACAGCATTACGGTGGAAGATAATGGACGCGGGATCCCTGTTGGAATTCAGGAAAAAATGGGCCGTCCAGCTGTTGAAGTGATTATGACCGTCTTGCACGCCGGCGGAAAGTTTGGCGGCGGCGGTTATAAAGTATCGGGCGGTTTGCATGGAGTCGGAGCTTCTGTTGTAAATGCTCTTTCGACAGAGCTGGAAGTAAAGGTTCACCGTGAAGGCCAGATTCATTATCAAAAATATCAATTAGGGGTGCCGGCTGCCGATTTATCGGTGATCGGGGAAACCGACAAGACTGGGACGATCATTCATTTTAAGCCTGACCCGACGATTTTTACGGAAACGACGGAATATGATTTCGATACGCTCGCGACACGCCTGCGTGAGCTGGCTTTTCTTAATAAAGGATTAACGATCAAAATTACGGATAAGCGTGAAGAAGAAAAAGAAGCCACCTATCACTATGAAGGCGGGATTGCTTCCTTTGTCCAGCATCTTAACCGGTCGAAAGAAGTGTTACACGAAGAGCCGATTCATATTGAAAGTGAAAAGGATGGCTTAGCTGTTGAGGTTGCTGTTCAATATAACGACAGCTACAGCAGCAATATTTATTCCTTTGCGAACAACATCAGTACCCATGAAGGCGGGACGCATGAATCCGGCTTTAAAACAGGATTGACGCGGGTTATTAATGACTATGCCCGAAAAAATGGCCTCTTCAAAGAAAATGATCCGAATTTAACCGGGGAAGATGTAAGAGAAGGACTAACGGCGATTATCTCTGTGAAAATTCCCGATCCGCAGTTCGAGGGGCAGACGAAAACGAAATTAGGAAACAGTGAAGCCCGGACAATTACCGATTCGTTATTCTCCGAGCATTTTTCGCGGTTTTTGAATGAACACCCGCAGGTCGCGCGCAAGATTATTGAAAAAGGGCTGATGGCCTCCCGGGCCCGGGAAGCGGCTAAAAAAGCGCGTGAATTAACAAGAAGAAAAAGCGCCCTTGAAGTCAGCTCGTTGCCGGGGAAGCTTGCCGACTGTTCGTCGCGTGATGCCTCGATCAGTGAGGTTTATATCGTTGAGGGCGACTCGGCGGGCGGCTCGGCGAAGCAAGGGCGGGACCGTCATTTCCAAGCGATTCTTCCGCTTCGGGGAAAAATTTTGAACGTCGAGAAGGCGAGATTGGATAAGATTCTTGCCAACAATGAAATCCGGGCGATTATTACGGCGCTCGGTACGGGTATTTCCGATGATTTCGATATTGAAAAAGCGCGTTACCATAAAGTGATCATTATGACGGATGCCGACGTTGACGGAGCCCATATCCGCACCCTGATCCTGACATTCTTCTACCGCTATATGCGGCCGTTGATTGAAAAGGGCTATATTTATATTGCCCAGCCTCCGCTTTTCAAACTGACCGTGGGCCGGGATGTCAGCTATTTATACAGTGAGAAAGAGCTGGAGGAAGCTTTAAAGAAAGTCGAGGACCGCAGCAAAGTCGGCATTCAGCGCTATAAAGGTCTTGGTGAGATGAACCCGACTCAGCTTTGGGAGACGACGATGGATCCCGAGCATCGGACGGTGCTTCAAGTCACGTTAGAGGATGCGATGAAGGCGGATGAAATTTTTGAGATTTTGATGGGAGATCGAGTAGAGCCGCGCCGTGATTTCATTCAGGAAAATGCGCAGTATGTCAAGAATCTCGATGTCTAGGCGTGAAGATGGAGGTTAATACAAATGGCTGAGCAAGATCAATCGAAAGTAAAACCGATAAATATAAGTCAGGAAATGAAAGAGTCCTTTATGGACTACGCGATGAGCGTTATCGTCAGTCGCGCCCTTCCTGATGTCCGAGACGGACTGAAGCCGGTACACCGCCGGATTTTGTTTGCGATGAATGAATTAGGAATGACGCCTGATAAAGCTTATAAAAAGTCAGCACGTATTGTCGGTGAGGTCATTGGGAAGTATCACCCGCACGGTGATTCCGCTGTGTATGAGACGATGGTTAGAATGGCGCAGGATTTCAGCTTCCGTTACATGCTGATTGATGGTCACGGTAATTTCGGTTCAGTCGATGGCGATGCAGCGGCAGCGATGCGATACACTGAAGCGAAGATGTCGAAGATTTCGATGGAATTAGTGCGCGATATTAACAAAGATACGATTGATTATACAGATAACTATGATGGATCGGAAAGAGAACCGGTCGTACTTCCGGCGCGCTTTCCGAACCTGCTCGTGAACGGAGCGTCAGGAATTGCCGTTGGGATGGCGACAAATATTCCTCCGCATCAATTAGGTGAAGTGGTTGACGGAGTGCTTGCTTTGTCGCGTAACCCTGAGATTACGGTCGAAGAGTTGATGGAGTATATTCCAGGGCCTGATTTTCCGACCGGTGCTGAAATTTTAGGCCGTTCCGGAATCCGCCGCGCCTACCAAACGGGGAGAGGCTCAATCACGCTGCGGGCGAAAACAGCAATCGAGGAGCAGAATGGCAAAAGCCGGATTCTTGTTCACGAATTGCCTTATCAAGTAAACAAGGCAAAGCTGATCGAGAAAATCGCCGAACTGGTGCGCGATAAGAAGATTGACGGAATCACAGATCTTCGTGATGAGTCCGACCGGAATGGAATGCGAATCGTGATTGAACTGCGGCGCGATGCCAATGCCAATGTGCTCCTCAACAATCTGTATAAGCAAACGGCTTTGCAGTCAAGCTTCGGGATTAATTTGCTAGCGCTTGTCAAAGGGCATCCGCAAGTGCTCAACTTAAAGCAATGTCTCGAGTATTACCTCGAGCATCAGATTGAAGTTATCCGTCGGCGCACGGCATTCGAGCTGCGCAAGGCGGAAGCGCGCGCCCATATTTTAGAGGGGTTAAGAATCGCGTTAGATCATCTTGATGAAGTGATCAGCCTGATTCGTTCCTCGCAAACGACGGAAATTGCCCGCAACGGCTTAATGGAGCGTTTCTCGTTGAGCTATGAGCAGGCGCAGGCGATTCTCGATATGCGGCTTCAGCGCTTAACAGGCTTGGAACGGGATAAAATCGAAAACGAGTATAAAGAGCTGATGGAAAGAATCGCTGAATTAAAAGCGATTTTGGCTGATGAGGAGAAGGTTCTTGAAATCATCAGAGAAGAGCTGACAGCGATTAAAGAGAAGTTTAATGACGAGCGCCGTACGGTCATCTCGATGAGCGAGGATCATTTAGAGGATGAAGATCTGATCCCACGGCAAAATATTGTCGTGACGATTACCCATCACGGCTATATTAAACGGATGCCGATTTCCACTTACCGCAGTCAAAAGCGGGGCGGAAAAGGAATTCAAGGGATGGGGACAAATGATAATGATTTTGTTCAGCATCTTTTCACGACGAATTCCCATCATACGATTCTCTTTTTTACAAACAAAGGGAAGGTGTATCGCCTGAAAGGGTACGAGGTTCCTGATTTAGGCCGGACGGCGAAAGGGATTCCGATTATCAACCTTTTACAAATTGAGCCGGGTGAATACATCAGTACGGTTATTCCGATTGAAGAGTTTAGAGATGACGCCTATTTGTTCTTCCTGACAAATCAAGGGGTCGCCAAGCGGACAGAACTGTCTTCGTTTGCCAATATCCGTCGCGGTGGATTGTTCGCCATCAGCCTGCGCGATGAGGACGAGCTTCATGGTGTCCGTCTGACTGACGGCAACCAGGAAATCATTATCGGCACAAGGCAGGGGATGTCGATTCGCTTTCATGAGCAGGATGTCCGTCTAATGGGACGAACGGCAGCCGGAGTGCGCGGGATTACGCTCGGTGATGATGACTGTGTCGTCGGAATGGATATGGTCGTTGAAGGACATGATGTGTTAATCGTCACGAAAAAAGGGTACGGAAAGCGGACGCCAATTGAGGAATATCGGATTCAAAACCGTGGCGGTAAAGGAATTAAAACATGTAACATCACCGAAAAAAATGGCCCGCTCGTTTCTTTGAAGGTCGTTTCGGCAGATCATGACATTATGATTATTACCGCCAGCGGCGTGATTATCCGGACGCAAGTAGAAGGAATTTCTACGACCGGACGGAATACGCAAGGTGTGATGTTAATTCGTGTCGATGAAGGCGAAGAAGTGGCGACTGTCGCCCGGGTTGATATCGAAGACGAGGAAGATGTGGAAGAGGCAGAAGCGGATCAACCAGAGGAAAATGAAGAAGTAGCAAAAGTAGAAGAAGGAATTGAAGAAGACGGTAACGAATAATATTTTCATTTTTCGGGCTATACGGACAGGCTGTTTTATGCCATGACGTATAGCTCTTTTTTCGATGTGCCGATATAATAGAAAGAAGATAAGGTTCAAAGAAGAGGAGATGAGCGGGGATGGAAGTGAAAGTAGCACAGCTTCAACCAGGGTGCGTGATGTCAAAAGATGTGCCGGGCTTAACAGAAGTTCCATTAGTGAAGAGGAACACGGTTTTGAATGAAGAGCATCTGGAATTTTTAAAAGCCTTTTTGGTGGAAACCGTTGAGGTAAGACCGCGGCTCGCCGATGGCAAGACGTTTGTTCCGGGCGCAGTGAAAGAAGAGCCGGCGGTTGAAGAAGAACAGACAGCGTCAAAGGAAACGGATGTAGGAGAAGACTATCTCTCAGCCGTCAAAATGTACAAAAAGCTTTTCGAATCATGGAAAGAAGGAAAAGCGGTAGATATGTCTGCGGTCAGATCACTCTTTGAATCGCTATTTGAAAAAATCCACCATTCACCTGATTATTTGCTTCATCTCCACCATTTGAATAATAAAGCGGATTATCTTTATCATCACTCCGTTTATGTTGGAATCCTCTCAGCTTTCCTGGGGAAAAAATTACGACTGACTGAGGAACGCTCGATCCAGGTCGGTTTGTGTGGGGCGTTGGCCGATGCAGGAATGGCAAAGCTCCCTTCAGCGATTTTAAGGAAAACAGGTTCTTTGACCGAGGAAGAATATGAAAAAGTGAAAAAGCATCCTATTTACAGCTATAAAATGCTGAAAGGTGTCCCTGGTGTAACCGATTCGATATTAGTTGGGGTGCTGCAGCATCATGAACGGTATGATAGCAGCGGTTACCCATTAGGGGTGTCTGCGGAAAAAATTCATTTGTTCAGTCAAATTGTGGCTGTCGCCGATATGTATCATGCGATGATCTCAGAGCGTCATTACCGGCCAAAACGTTCCCCTTTTCAAGTGTTGGAAGAAATCGAGAAGGAGCGGTTTGGAAAGCTTGAAACAAAAGTTGTTGAAATGCTCGTTCAAAGCTTAGTTCAAAGTACGATTGGCAGTCGGGTCCGCTTATCGTCCGGTCAAGAGGCGGAAGTCATCTTTTTTGATCAGCAGGCGCCAACGAGACCAATGGTCAAGCTTAGTGACAATACCATTATTCAGCTCGTGCAGGAACCAAAGCTTCATATTGAAGAGATTGTAAAGAAATAATCCCGTACGTCCTTCGTTCACACTACTTGTTGTAGAGAGGGGTACCCCGCGCGCCTCTCTATAAAAATGTAGCGAGCCCAACTGTTTTTTTAGGATGGTGAGAAGATTCAAATGAAAGATGCGCTTATTTCCACTAAACTCTTTATTCCGTCCTGTCCACCTAATGCAGTCTCTCGTCTCCACTTAATAGAACGCTTAAACAAAGGACTGCACCGCAAACTGACCTTGATCTCTACTTCAGCCGGCTGCGGAAAAACAACGCTAGCAAGCGAATGGCTTTCCCAATGTGGGCGTCCTGCTGCCTGGCTTTCATTAGATAAAGAAGACTGTGATCCAAAACGCTTTATCACTTACCTGATCGCCGCTTTGCAAACGATCAAAGAAAAGACAGGTGATCAGCTGATGAAGCTGCTTCAAACTCCCCAATCCCCTTCAACTGAATTCCTTTTGACCTCTTTGCTTCATGACATCGGGAAAATGGAGAGTCCTTTCCTTCTCGTGCTCGATGATTACCATCTTGTAGCTGCCGGTTCCGTTAATCAGATTCTTCTCTTTTTGCTTACCCATCTCCCGTCCAATATGCACGTTGTCCTTCTCACTCGGGAAGATCCACCATTCCCTCTCGCACGGTTAAGGGCGCGTGATCACGTAACCGAACTGCGTGGATCAGATTTGCGCTTCACCAAAAACGAGTCCTTTC
The DNA here is from genome assembly GCF_040544555.1 of Halalkalibacter oceani. Taxonomy (NCBI): domain Bacteria; kingdom Bacillati; phylum Bacillota; class Bacilli; order Caryophanales; family Bacillaceae; genus Halalkalibacter; species Halalkalibacter oceani. Next base: position 3,454 of record NZ_JBEPKD010000026.1, on the reverse strand, counting down.
AGTTTTTTGCCGATGCGATGGAAATCGATCTTTCACTAGAAGAGTCAGCCTTGCTTGAATCACGTACGGAGGGCTGGATTGCCGGAATGCAATTGGCGGCGATTTCCTTGCGCGATGCGGAGAACAAGACTGATTTTATCAACTCGTTTACCGGCACACATTCCTTTATTTTTGATTATTTGGTAGAGGAGGTGTGGCAACAGCTGCCAGAGAGCATGCAGCGCTTTCTGCTGCGAACCTCGATTCTTGAACGATTTTGTGCATCCCTTTGTGATGCCGTTCTCGATGCACGGACATTCTTTCCAAACGAGAAGTGCAGCGAGGAAATGTTGCAGCAGATGACGAGGCTCAATCTGTTTGTCATTCCGTTGGATGATGAAAAATGCTGGTATCGCTACCACCATCTTTTTGCCGATCTTTTACGAAAGAAATTTGCCGCTGCCAAAGGGGCGGATGCAGAGCAGTCATGCCTGCACAAAAGAGCGAGTATCTGGTTTGAACAGCATGACCTGGAGCTGGAGGCTTTTCAGCATGCCGCCGCGGCGAATGATATCGAGCGGGCGAGCCGGCTGATGGACGGAGGAGGATTGCCGCTGCACTTTCGTGGAGCTGTGACGCCAGTCTTAAACTGGTTGGAGTCATTGCCTGCCGCCGTACTCGTTGAGCGGCCGGCATTAATGGTCGCACACGCTTCAGCACTATTGTTCATCAGCCAACTAACTGGAATCGAGAAAAAGCTGCAGGTGGCGGAAGCCGCTTTGCTAGCCGCTGAGCAAAATGCTGCCAATCGAAACTTGCTTGGGCATATTGCCGTGATCAGAGCGACTGCAGCGGTCAGTCTGCATCAGGCTGAGACGATTGTTCACCAATCCGAACAGGCGCTGCGCTATTTGCATCCGGACAACGTACCCGTTCGGACGGCAGCTTCCTGGACGCTTGGCTACGCGTATCAGCTTCAGGGGAAGCGTCTCGCTGCCAGCCGGGCGTATACAGAGGCGATATCCAGCAGCAAGAAGCTTGGGCATTCGATGATTACGCTTATGGCGACAATCGGACTGGGCAATGTTCAGGAAAGTGAAATGCTGCTTGAACCGGCGGCGCGAACGTATCAGAACGCCCTGGAGCTTGCCGGCCAACCGTCCCTCCCGGCAGCGTGTGAGGCGCATCTTGGCTTAGCGAGGATTTTCTATGAATGGAATGATGTCAACACTTCTATTCAGCATGGCAAAAGAGGGGCACAATTGGCGAGGCAAGTCGAAAACTCAGACAGAGCTGCAGCGTGTGAATTGTTTCTTATACAGCTTCAGCTGACAGGAGGAGATACAATAGGGGCCTCAGCCCGGTTGGCTGAGCTTGAGCAAATCGCCCGGCAGGAGCAGTACGACAGGCTGCAGCCGGCTATTATGGCCTTGCGGGGGCGCATCTTGCTGCTGCACGGGGAGCTGCCTGCCGCTCTTCAATTAGCTGATTCAATCGATCACTCTCTCCTTCACGCTCGTGTGTCGCTCGCGTCAGGAGATACGCATACGGCACTGAAGACCTTAACGGCAAGGCGCAGGTACGTGGTGGAAAACGAATGGCAGGATGAACAGCTTAAAGCAGAGATCCTTCAATCGCTTATTTTCCACGCTTGCGGCGAACAGAAACAGGCGCTGCAAACGTTAAAGCATGCTTTGCGGATTGCCGAGCCACACGGCTTTGTCCGGCTTTTTCTTGATGAAGGGCTGCCAATCGTTAATTTGTTAGCGGAAGCAGCGGCTCAAGGTTTGCTGACACCTTATGGACAAAGATTGCTTTTGCTTGGTCGTGCAGAACAGCGCACGAGCGAAAATAGCGGCGCAAAAGCTGCGCCGTTACCCGACCCTCTGACTGCACGTGAAGTGGAAGTACTGCAGCTGATCGCCAAAGGATTGTCCAATCGTCAAATTTGCGACAGGCTGTTTCTCGCGTTGAGCACGGTAAAAGGATATAATCGTAATATTTTTGATAAGCTGCACGTTCAAAGGCGAACAGAAGCGGTCGCCCGCGCCCGCGATTTAGGATTGATGTAAACCATACTTTAGTAGCTGCACAGCCTCGCGATAAAGCAGTATGTTAGGGAGAAAAGGGAGAGGTGTGATCTAGTGAGAGCAATCGTTTGTGAGAGTTATGGGCCGCCGGACGTTCTCCGGCTTGAAGAAGTGACAAAGCCTGCACCTAAAAGAGAGGAAATAGTCGTTAAAATATTGGCTACCGCCGTAAATTCAGCTGATTGGCGTATGCGAAAGGGAGAGCCGTTTCCTGTCAGGTTCTTCTTTGGGCTGACGAAACCGAGAAGGCCGGTCTTAGGCGGGGTATTCGCTGGAGTGGTGGAGGAGATCGGTCAAGATGTCAGCGGACTCAGAGCCGGAGATGCCGTTTTTGGCGTAACGGGAATGACATTCGGTGCTTATGCTGACTATATAAGCCTGCCTGAAAAAGCAGTCTTAACATTCAAACCGCCTGCTATTTCTTTTGAAGAAGCTGCGTCTGTTCCTTTCGGCGGATTAACCGCCCTGCATTTTTTAAAAAAGGCGAATATAGAAAGTGGACAGAATGTGCTCATTTATGGAGCTTCCGGAGCAGTCGGGACAGCTGCAATCCAGCTCGCCAAACATTATGGTGCGCTCGTTACAGGGGTTTGCAGTACAGAGAATGTCGCGTTAGTCAGATCATTAGGCGCAGATCATGTTATCGACTACAAAAAAGAAGACTTCACCGCGAGTGATGAACAGTATGACATGATCTTTGATACGGTAGGGAAAGCATCTGTCCTCTCCAGCCAAAAACGGTTAAAGAAAAACGGACGATTGATTTTGGGGGCTAGCGGGCTTTCGCAAATGTGGCAAAGTGTCACTGCTTCAATAACGACTCGTACGAAAGTAATCTCCGGAGTTTCTGCTGAGAGAACAGATCATCTTATCACGTTAAAGGAGTTGTTGGAGACCGGCGCTTTCAGACCGGTTATTGATCGCTGTTATCCTTTAGAAAAAATAGTGGAGGCTCATCGTTATGTAGAAAAAGGCCATAAGAAAGGTAATGTCGTCATTACGATGGCGAAAGCAAGCGAAAACTCATGACGGGATAAATATATTTATGAAAAAAGTGTTGCATTGTTCTTTTAAAATATGTTATATTATTTCTTGTCGCCAATGACGGATGAACTCTTAATTAAAAAAAGTATTGACGAGCGAGTCGGTATTTGATATGATAATTAAGTCGCCATAAACGACAACGAGTTCTTTGAAAACTGAACAAAAGCCAAGCGAAAAAGGTGACGAATGTCACCACAAAAAAGTCAGCGGAGCCTGCACAGGATGCAGGGTGAAGCGACTGTCAATTTATTAACGTAAGAGCTTAATCAGCTCACCATTTTTATGGAGAGTTTGATCCTGGCTCAGGACGAACGCTGGCGGCGTGCCTAATACATGCAAGT
>NZ_JBEPKD010000025.1:0-60498 GCF_040544555.1 Halalkalibacter oceani | reverse complement strand
ACCTACTGGCAATGGCTTCACACGCCACAAGCCCGTTATGAGAAACCCACTCACAACGGGCTTTAAAAGATCGTGGCGGTTCCGCTCATTGCTTAAAGGCTGTGACAAAAGGTAAAAAAACAACCTTTTGTCACAGCCTCCGGTACAATAGTTGCTCATCTAAGAGCGACTGGCTCAAGTAGAATCATGAAATAGACTTCCCTAACAAGTTGTGACGCTCAAGGGAGGTCTATTTCTTTTTGTCTGTCGAGTGTGTGGCCATCAACATAATTCAGAATTTGACCGAGATCCTTACTCGTGTAAAGGAGCCCTTCTTCCCCGATGACAAGCAGAAGCGGTAACGACGCTGTCATGTCAAAAGCAGAAACAAATTCTGCCGCCGGGACATCATCCTGCTGCCGCAAGCTGCCAAAGCCGGTGATTGCCGGATGATCCAGCAGCCCCGAAAGCTCTTCCCAGCTCGGGTCAATTATTCCTTCTCCTTCCCGGTACAGCATCGCAATATAATACTGTTGCGCCTCTATGTGTCTGTAGCCTCGCAGCCTTCACGCATACGAAAAAAACTTGTCCGGAAAAAGGCTGCTTTCCCCTTTCCAGGACAAGTTCGACGTTCTTTTTATGGATTCGTTGACCATAATCCGGCTGATTTGATGAAAACGCGCGGATGCAGCTTAAGCTGGGCGACAATATACTCAGCCAAGTCTTCAGGCTGCATCACCTTTTCCGGATTGCCGTCGGTTAAGTTTTCCTTATAGGCGAGCTCAGTCGCCACCGTGCTCGGGGTAAGGGCAGTAACACGGATATTATGCTTGCGCACCTCCAGCGCGAGTGACTCGGTTAAGCCGAGCAAGCCGAATTTTGAAGCGCTGTAAGCACTTGTGACAGGTGCTCCTTTTTGACCGGCAGTCGAGGAAACATTAATAATATCGCCGCCGTTTTTCTCGATCAGCTGCGGCAGGACGGTACGGGTCACATAGTAAACACCGAGCAGATTGACATCAATCATCTGCTTCCATTCCTCCGGTGAAAGATCGAGAAAGCCGCCGAACTTCCCGGTACCGGCATTATTTATCAAAATATCAAAGGAGCCAAGCTCCCCTTGGACACGCTGCACAGCCGCTTCCACCTCTTCAAGCGAGGAAACATCCGCCGTAGCATAGGCTGCTTTTACCCCCAGCTGCTCAATTTCGGCAGCCACCTCTTTCAAATCCGCCTCTGTACGGGCAAGCATTCCGACATGAACGCCTTCTTTAGCAAGGGCAAGCGCTGTCGCCCGTCCGATTCCTTTTCCTGCTCCAGTTACAAATGCTGTTTTTCCAGCTATGTTTTGTCCCATGTGATAGCCTCCTTGATTTCCTTTTTCCGAGCCTCTATCATACAAAAATCCCTCTTTCAAAGTCAAAACAACTGCTCGCCTACAATTACTCCAAAAATACCGATAAAAACGATTCACCGTTGCGATAAAAGCGCGGATCAAACACGCCAAGCCGGCCGTCTTCATTGACGACGACGACAAACGGACTCCATTTCGTCAGCGTCCTCGCCTCAGGTTTTTCAGCAAACAGTGGCTCCAGATCGACGCTTTCATCCGACTGAAGCGTCGTATGGACATCGAACCCGCGCCATAATGAAACGAGCGCTAAATCGACCTCCTCTCCGTTTTTGCCGATCACCGTATATTGCCACGGAACAAAATCCGCTGATAATGTCGCGTGCTCATATTCTTTTTTCGCCTCATGCAGAAAAGTCAGGCCGAGCGCGCTTTGAATGACGATATGCAAGGCAATCATCACCCAGGCCCAGCGAAATATTCCCGACGCGGACAGTGACGAAAAACGCTTCAGCAAAAAGGCTGATAAAAAGATCGTCCAAATGACAACATCGATGATCGGGATTGTTCCTAACGTCAGCCTGACATCGGAAACCGGCTCCAAATAGCCTGTCCCCCAGGCGTTTAACACATCGGATGTATTATGAATCACGACGGCAAGAAGGCCGATATAAAAGATCCTTCGCTGCTTCACCCGGAAAAATGCAATCGCCAGCAAGTACAAAAGCAACGCCCATACCGGCGCCAATAGCAACGAATGGGTAATGCCCCGATGCCACATTTGGTACATTCCTTCCTGGTCCCAGAGCTGCGAGATCACATCGATATCCGGGATTTGACTGCCGACGATCGCTGTAAACAACAGCGCCTGCTTTTCCTTTTTCGTCTCCTCGCTCTTCTTGACAGCATGGTACAAGCCAACGCCAAACAGCGTATGAGTGATCGTATCCACAGGTTCTCCTCCACTCGATCTATTTATGTTTAGAATACCGGAACAGCGCCGAAAGAAACAGCAAAAGACCTTTTCGTTTCATTGTTCTGCAAAAAAGGAAAGGATAAGACAAACATGCGACGAACATATTCTTGAAGCTGAATGAGTAAGATACGATGGAAAAGACATTCGAGAGGGGAATACAAATGAAAAACGCAGGAATCGCCGCCGTCCTTTCTTTCTTTATTACCGGACTGGGGCAAATTTACAACGGGCAAATTTTTAAAGGACTTTTCTTTATTGTTATTTACGCTGTTTCATGGCTGTTGATGTATGTGCTGATCGGCTTTATCACGACACCGATTATCTGGATTTGGGGAATGGTCGATGCCTACCGCTCCGCAAACAGAATCAATCGTTACAGAGGGAATGACAACAATTATGTATGAAGCAAGAGTCCTCCATCCATCCTAAAGTAGAACCAATAGAACTCGAAAAGGGATGAATGTATGGATACTAATTTGGCCTACTTACGCGAATCATTATCGAATCACCTTGAAAATCATCCGCTTTGCCAGCATATGTACGATAAGCTGGAGCAGTCTGCTTACAAAGACGAGGAGCAATTCGTCCGCAGCCTGAATGAACAGGAAACAGAAATTCTCAATCTGATCCTCCGCGCCGAGATCAACTATGCCCGACAGGAGGAGGATCAGGTCAGGGAAGAGCAATTGATTGGCGTTTATGAATTATTAATTTAGAAAAAGGGTGTGTCCGAAAGGTAAATCCCCTTTTGACACACCCTGCCTTCCTTATGACAATGCTTCAAATTCAAGCGGCATGTCGCTATAATAAATCTTCCATATGCCGTCTGTTTTCTTCAGATAATAAACCGGATGATAGTCAATCGTCGTTTCGAAATTCGTCGTCCGGTCTTGATAGCGAACATTCAACTCGCCCTGCAACGAAACTTGCGCAAAGCGGTTGCTGCTCTGCTTCATTTCAAGTTTCGGCTCTGCTGCAAATGCCATCGTTTCTGTCGTCTCATCGTCAAAATACCACATCGCCAAATCATCGGCCAATGCTTTTTGGTAACCAGTCAAATACTTCTTATTATGGCTCAGCAAGCCCGAAGCATCCTTTTGTTCAAAAAGCGGAAAGCTTTCCACCTCACTGTCCTTGACAATCTGCATCAGCTCGTTCGCATTTGGCAGGTTACTCGTTTCCTTTTGGAGAGCCCGGTGCAGCATGACTCCAGCCTCGCCTCTTGTTGCCTTTTTATTGAAGCCGAATTGCGTGCTAGTGATGCCCCGGACGATTTCAGCGCCAGCCGCTTTCGCAATGGATGGAGCAGCCCAATGATCTGACGCGACATCATGGAAGGACTGACTCCCCTCTGCCGGAAATGAAACCGTATCTGAAAAGGCGCGGACGATCATCGCCGCAATTTGCTCACGAAGCACCGGCTCATTCGGGGCGAAACGGCCCGCGCCGACACCTTCAATAATTCCATGATCGCTTGCTATCGCGATTTCAGCCTGAAGGCTATGCGTCACCGGGATATCGTCGAAGCGTTCTCCCTCTCCCGTCGCCTGCAGGTCAAGCGCCCTTACGATGATCGCAGCGAACTCCGCTCTCGTGATAAGATGATCAGGCTTAAACGAATACTCATGATCTCCCGTTGGAAATCCTTTAAATATATCGGCATTGACGAGGTCATCAAGCTCTTCAAAGCCCCAATGCTCCCAAATATCTTCAAGAATGTAGCTTTCCACCGTTCTCACTTCTTCTTTTGCTAAAGCCGGCGTACCTCCTGAAAATCCGCCGATAACAAGGATACTCGCCAACACCCATGCTCCAATTTTTTTCAATTTATTTCCCTTCTCCCTCAGTGGACTTACGACAATGACAAGCAATGTCATACATCGTCATAATATTGCACGGGAAATAAATTCACACGGGAAATTAGTCGGATTTTCGCCAGGGAATTACAGGAAACTGCTGTTTTCCCGCTAAAACAGCATCTCCTTTACTTTCGCCAAAACGTTTCACAGTCAGCCTTGTCCATTATATTGAATTCGATTATTCTCTCAAGCAAGGAATAATCAACCGGGCGGTCCCAAGGCATACGGATTAACTCTTTCGTATGGTCATAGCCTGCCTGGATAATGTCATTGGCAAAATGAATCATCGCCGCCCGCTCAGGCGCAACTGCCAAATGATGCTTAGCGACGCTAAACCCGATAATATACGTCCCGTGGTCGGTAAACATCGGCTGCTTCCATTTGATTTCCTGCATTAAGGCTGGAAATTTTTTCGCCACCCAAGCCAAAACCTCTTCCGTTCGCTGCTGATGCTGCGGGTTCTTGATGCCCGCTAAAAATTCTGCAAATGCGTCCATTTTCTTTCCTCCTACCCATCTAGTCTGGAGAACAACTTTTCATACAATTCGAGGCATTGATACGCTTCTCCTGTTCCCCGCTTTTATTTTCACCTTTTTTCTACTAGTCATTGCTTCAAGCTTGTCTCAAAGGAAAAAAATCGACCTTTCGGAACGATGCCGATTTGGTCGATCTTATCTAAATGAGTCATTGCTCTGTTAAGATGAGAGGGCCATTCTTCGTGATCGCGATTGTATGCTCATATTGAGCGGAACGTTTGCCATCAACAGTTTTTGCCGTCCAGCCGTTCCCTTCCATCCTGCTTTGCCATGCCCCTTCATTAATCATCGGCTCAATCGTAATGACCATTCCTTCCTTAAGACGCAGCCCTTTTCCCGCTTGCCCGTAATGAAGAATTTGCGGGGCTTCATGCAGTCCTGGTCCGATCCCATGTCCCGTAAAATCGCGTACGACCGAAAAGCCTTCCGCCTCGACATACGACTGAATCGCATGCCCAATATCCCCCGTTCTTTTGCCAACAAGCGCTTGTTCGATCCCTTTATCCAATGCCGTTCTAGTAACGGCAAGCAAGCGCTCCGACTCTTCTGAAATCGGACCAACCGCGTAGCTCCACGCCGAATCAGCGAGGCCGCCATTCAAATTCACGACCATGTCAATCGTGACAATGTCGCCTTTTTTCAATGGCGCCTTACGTGGGAAGCCATGGCAGATCTCGTCATTAATGGAGGCGCAAGTGGCGTATTTATAGCCTTTATAGCCTTTCTGCTCCGGTGTTGCGCCATTCTCCTTTAAAAAACGTTCGACAAATTGATCGACTTCCATTGTCGAAATACCCGGTTCAATCAATTTGGCAATTTCTTTATGGCAAGCCGCCAGCAGCTTGCCGGCCTCATGCATCAAATTAATTTCCCGCTCTGATTTTAACGTAATCATCTTCATCACACCTTACTCTCTAATTCATTCACTAAGAAAAACTCTTATTTCAAAAAAATGCTTCAGTACAGCTTTCGAGATAGTCAGCATCCGCAAGCGGCTGTCTCACCATTTTCTCCCAGCTGCCATCCTCTATTAGGGATGGCAACGGCTGCTCATACCATTCCTCTACCGCCTCGCGCTCGACAACAAAAGAGCGGTCATTAAAGTGAAAATCAATTTCCTGCAAGTTTCCAATCAAGGCAAAGGCTGCTGTCGCATTATAGATAAACGCCTGTTCCCGCTTCCGTCGATCCAGCTCATCAACATTACCTTCAAAATTCACTTGAACGCGATAACGCTCCGAATCGAGTTCAAAGCTCATCGGCACTTCACGTAATGGCAAAGAGCGAAACAGTTGCGTCAAATTCCCCGCATCTCCCATATAGTTATGCTGATAGCGCCTACTTTGTTCAATGTCATGGCTCATCGCTTCATTCTGCGCTGCCTGATATGCTTCTTCTTTTTCAGCGATGGAAGGAAGGACCATTGTCTGTACGATGAAAAAGCCGATCACCCCAATGACACTTATCATCATAATCAATCGATGCCTAACGTTCAACTTCATCACCTACTTTATACTTGTCAACGAGCCGAAGTGCAGCTGAGACGACGAGTGGAAGAATAAGGCTGACAAACGGCAGGCCATAGCTGACAGCCAGTGTTGCGAATTGGTAAGGCCCTGAAATCGAAACAGGCCGCTGAAACCAAATATTGCTGCCGAACTGTGAAAGCGTCAGCCCGATGAGCAGAGCAAGGATCAAAGCACTCCAGCCAATCCAGACAAGCTTCCGCAGACGGAGCAGCGCTTTTCTACTGAATGACACAATTCTCTCATCCAGACGGCCGCCTCTTCTGAGATATAACGAAAAATAAATGAGGCCAATTACAACCGAAGCAAGCAATAGCACGAAATGAAGGCGCATCGCCAGGCCGAGAACGGTCAACGGAATCGTGATAACCCAGGCAATCAGCGTGTACAGGAGCAGGATTTGGATGACCTCCAATCTCCAGCGGTTGAGATAGAGCGCGACAGTGTCGGCAAAGAAAAAGTCCACTCTTTCCAATGTACTGACCGCCTTTTGATCAGCTTCCGCCGCTTCAAGACCCTCGGCCTGAAAGTCCGCTGACTTTGCTTCCAGGTTACTAAGAATTTCCTCTTTTAATTCCTTCACTTCTGCTGTCTCCTGATAACTAGCAAACAGTTTTTCAACGTGTCGCTCTAAGCTGTTCACTCCGTTTCCTCCTTCATCTCAATTAATTGATCGATCAGCCGGCGGGCTGTTTTCCAGGCGCTGACATTGTCACGGTATGCTTTTATCCCGCTCGTAGTAATCTGATAATACTTCCGCCGTCCTCCCTGGCTTTCGTTCCCCCAGTAGGATTCGATCAGCCCGTGCGCTTCCAGTCTCTTTAAGCTTGTGTATAACGAAGGCTCTTTCAGCTCATAGTGTCCGCCGCTATTTTTGAAAATGGCTTTCATAATTTCATAACCGTAATTATCGCCTTCCATTAGCACCCGCAAAATAATTGTATCGATGTTACCTCGAATCAGCTCACGACTAATCCTTTCTGCCATCCCCTTCACCTCACTATTACAATGTAGTTTATATTACTATGTATGTCAATGTAATATGTAACAAATAACATCCAAAAAAAAGTTTGACATCTTGACTGCAACAACTTATTCTTTAATTGATAATGATAATCAAAATCAGATGATGAGGAAAGGTGAGAACAATGCAGCAAAAACGGAAGCTCTCTTTATCCATTTTTCTTATTAGCAGCTTTCTTATCGGCTTAGGGGCATGCGGAAGTGAAGATACTTCGTCACCAAATGAAGACGGAGAAGCACCTCCTGTGGCTGCAGAAGATGTCCGTGAAATTATCCATCCACTCGGGACAACAGTAATCGAAGGAACGCCCGAACGGATTGTGACCCTCTATCAAGGAGCAACTGATGCGGCGAATGCGCTCGGGATTGTCCCTGTCGGCGCTGTTGAATCATGGGAAGAAGCTCCTGTGTACGAATATTTAAGACCGGAGTTAGAAAATATGGCCATCGTCGGGGTCGAAACGCAGCCAAATGTCGAGGAAATCGCCAAGCTGGAGCCTGATTTAATCGTTGCCTCCCACATCCGTCATGAGGAAATTTACGAACAATTATCGCAAATCGCGCCGACTGTCGTGAATGAAACGATCTATGATTTCAAAGAATCGCTTCAGCTGCTTGCAGATGCAACGAACAACGAGGAAAAGGCCGAGGAGATTTTAAGTGCATGGGATGAGCGTGTCGCCGATTTCCAGACGAAGATCAAAGAGAAGCTCGGAGATGAATGGCCGATCAACGCTGCTGTACTAAACTTCCGCGCCGACCATGCCCGGATTTATGTAACCGGTTTTGCCGGCTCCATTCTTCAGGAACTCGGTTTTACAAGCTCGGAACAGCAGCTTGCTTTAAATGAAGACATTATTATGCTCAATGATAAAGAGAGCATTCCTGATATGAATGCCGATGTCTTTTATGTTTTCTACTATGATAGCGATCCCGCCGTCCAACAGGCATTTGAAGAATGGACAAGCCACCCACTATGGGACAGCTTAGACGCGGTGAAAAAAGATCAGGTTTATATCGTTGATGAAGTGATCTGGAACTTGGCTGGCGGCGTCCAGGCAGCTAACTTAATGCTTGATGACATTTATGACCGGTTTGACTTAGAAAAATAGAGCTGTCTTTAGCAACCTTACAGGAGAGAGAAAATGCTATGAAGCCTTTATTTAGGAAAATCCCGCATCCACTTGGACTGTTGCTCGCTTTTTTCGTCTTTATCCTTTCCTGCAGTTTAAGTCTGCTGGTCGGAAAAACAGCGATTCCGCCTGAGATGGTACTCGATGCTTTGATTAATTATGATGCGACAGTCACTGAGCATGTCATCGTCGCCTCCTCACGCCTGTCGCGCACAGTTATAGCCGCCGTGGTCGGGGCCAGTCTCGCTGTCTCCGGGGCATTGATGCAAGCTCTTACGAAAAATCCTTTAGCTGCTCCTGACATTTTCGGCATTAATGCGGGAGCGCTCTTTTTTATCGTAAGTGCGGCCACTATCTTTTCCGTGCAATCGTTACTCCATTATATGTGGGTCGGTTTCCTCGGCGCGGCATTAGCGGCAGCCTTCGTCTACACCCTCGGCTCTTTTGGACGAGACAGGTTATCACCTGTCAAGCTGATCCTTGCCGGTGCGGCGATAACCGCCTTATTCGTCTCCTTTACGCAAGGGTTGCTCGTCATGAATGAGCAAGGGCTGCAAAGTGTCCTATTCTGGCTTGCCGGCTCCGTCGCCGGCCGCTCGATCGATATGCTTCTGCCGATTCTGCCATTTATGCTTGGGGCGAGCCTCATCGCTTTATATTTAGGGCGGGCGATCAACATCCTGCTGATTGGAGAGGATGTCGCGACAGGTCTCGGACAAAGAACGGTGCTCACCAAGCTTGTTATCGGCTGCATCGTCGTTTTTCTAGCAGGCGGTTCAGTCGCGGTCGCCGGCTCGATCGGCTTTATCGGTCTCATCATCCCCCATATTGTCCGCGGCCTGTTCGGAACTGATTACCGGCTCGTGATCCCTTACAGCGCTTTTTTAGGTGGGAGCCTGCTATTGATCGCCGATATCGTCGCCCGTACAATCATCATGCCGCGTGAAATGCCGATTGGCGTCATGACGGCGCTTGTCGGTACACCTTTTTTCATTTATATCGCACGCAAGGGGTTGGCACGAAAATGAACACCATCACACAAAAAATCACTCAACATAAATGGCTGACCGTCCTTACGTTTATGTTGCTCAGCCTGCTGCTGCTTGTTTTTGCGCTTTCAGTCGGAAGTGAGTGGTTGTCTCCTATGACCGTCATCCTGCATCTGCTCGGAAAAGGAACGGGAGAATATGATTTTGTCTTGCAAACGCTAAGGCTCCCCCGCGTCCTGCTCGCTTTTCTCGTCGGAGCAGCCTTGGCGGTCTCCGGCTTAATTTTGCAGTCGATTATCCGCAACCCGCTCGGCTCACCGGATATTATCGGCATCACCGGTGGCGCCTCAGTCGGCGCCCTCTTATTCCTGACCTTTTTCGGTGGTACGGTCAGCATCAGTTTCCTGCCGATCGCCGCCTTGATCGGGGCGGCGGCTGTTTCCGTGCTGGTCTACCTTCTATCGTGGAAAAATGGTGTCGCGCCGATCACGCTCATTTTAATCGGCATCGGCGTTTCAGCAGCAATGAAAGCCGTCACGACGATGGTCATCGTCTTCAGTGACACGGTTACGACTTCGAAAGCCTATCTTTGGATGACAGGCAGCGTGTATGGGGCCAATTGGACTCAAGTGTACGGCATGCTGCCGTGGGTTGCCATCTTCATTCCGCTGACTCTGTTGTTTGCCAAAACCGTTCAGGTGAAATTGCTTGGCGATGATATCGCGACAGGACTCGGTGTCCGAGTCCAGCTTCAGCGTTTCCTGCTTCTTTTCATCAGTGTCGCCCTCGCAGGTTCCGCCGTTGCGTTTGCAGGAGGAATCAGCTTCGTTGGCTTAATCGCCCCGCATATCGCCAGAAAACTGGTCGGCCCCTCCTTTGCAGCCCTCGTCCCATTATCAGCCATCGTCGGCGGCTTTATCGTCGTCATCGCCGACGTCGTCGCAAGGACAGCCTTCCTGCCGCTTGATCTTCCGGCGGGAGTGTTTACAGCGGGTATCGGCGCTCCTTTTTTCATTTATTTATTGTTGAGAAAATCGCGCAGCGGCTTTTCTTAAAAGCGGCGCGCGAAGCCGCCCCTTTCCGAGCGATTGTTTCTCCTTCAGTCCCCTTCACACACGAAAGGTTGTCATAATTCCCACGTCTTGACAGCTAAAATCGAAGGAGGTATAATAGATATTGTAAGCGCTTTCATAAAGGAGTGAATGATTTTGCTAAAAGAAAAGAAGTTGAATAAAGACCAGCTGATCGATGCTCTTTTATCCTATCATCATTACAAAATGCCAGACGGCCGGCAATTTTATGAAGCGACCGAATCGGAACTTCTCCAGCTAATCTGCAAAGAAACAGACAATCAGTTCACCTCTTGTCATATATAACGAAAGAGTGTGCCTTAAGGGTCGGACTTTCCTTGTGGCACACTTTTTTTATGAGGCCTCTGTATAACCGGCTTTTTTCTTCGTCCCACCGAAAGGATTGGGAACCGTTTTCATCACATCCATCATTCTCCCCATCATTACTGCCGCGATAAACGTATAGAAAGCCGTCATCACATCGAGCAGGAAAGCACCCAGAAACAAGACACAAAAGTCAAACGCAATATGAATCGGTCCCATTTTCCAATGCGGATAACGAAGCTGGATTAAACGCGCCAGCAATCCGACTCCCCCGCTCGTCAGCCCCTGTCGAAAGACAAGCCCCGTCCCTACTCCCATCAGCAATCCGCCTAACGGAATACCGAGCCAAAGCGGCGGGTGCACCCATTGACTGAGCGGATAAAGGAGGTCAAGGAAAATCGACAGCACGACCGTCACGACGATGTTTTTAAAGACGAAAACACGCCCAATATAACGCCACGCCAGCAAAAACAAAGGAATATTCATGATAAAGACAACAAGCCCGACTGAAAGGCCGAGCGTGTAATGCGCCAGGACCCCCATTCCCGGAAAACCGATGCTAAACAGCTGCAACGGAATAAAACCAAGATTGACACCCAGAGCGATTAATAAACAGCCAATGAACGAAATAAAAATAACAACCACTCCTACGTCATACCCTTGACGTTCTACTTTAAAACCATTATATGCTGCTTCATATAGGCCCAATTTTGCGGAAAAGGCAGTCTTACTTCCCAAAATGTAACGCCGAGAAGCCCGTAGAGATCCACTAACTGATATTTACTAACATAACTTCTAATATCCTCAAACCAAACAAGATGACGCCCTTCTTCCTGCCAGTATGCAAAATGCGGGGAGAGCGCGGTCATATCGAACTCAATCACGGCCCCTCTGTCGAGAGCAAGATTTTGCGCCCCGAGAGCGGACAGGCCGCTTGATTCATTTGTCCCTTCCAGCCAGTCATACCCATAGAGCGGTAAGGCAATTTGCAATTTATTTGCCGGAATCTCGGTTAACGCATAGCGAATGACCTCATCGACCCACCAAATCGGCGCTATCGGATTGGGAGGGCCTCCCGGATAGCCGTAATCCATCGTCATCACAGCGACAATATCAGCCTCCTGACTGATCGCCCGGTAGTCGTACGCGCCAATAATCGGATTATCAGGAATGTCAGCCGTTTTCGAATGAACATTGACATGCAGAAGCAACGCTCCTAATGCCTGCTTCAATTCGCGGAGAAAGATAACAAAATCATTGCGCTGACCAGGAGGAATAAATTCAAAATCAATACTGACGCCGCCATAGTTTTTTTCAGTTACGAAGGCCAATAGCGAGGCGATGAGACGGCGCCGCATAGAAGCACTTCCAAGAACAGCGCCAATCAGCTCCGGGTTAAACGTCCCATCAGCCATAATGTTGCGAATCATCAGCAATGGCGTAACTTGCAACTGACGGCTCCGTTCTGGAATCATGTCATCCGCCAGCAAAACATAAGCCTCGCCTTCTTCCGTGACCGAATACGAGGCAACCGCTACATACGTCAGCTGCTCTGCAAACCCTTCCAAAGAAGCGAGAAACTGTTCAATCGAATAGGGCACGATAAAGCCGACCGTTACCATCTCCGGCAAAAGGGGAGAGGGAATGATCATCGTCTCCCCCACCGGTAAGCGGTAAGGGTCTAACGCCGGATTGGCCGCGCGGATGGCCGTCACCGTCGTACGAAATTGCCTTGCCAGCAACCAAAACTGGTCCCCTTCCTGAATCCGGTAAAGACGATTTGTCAAAACACGGTCCGGCACATAAAGAGCCAGACCTGGCATAAGCAGGGAGGAAGTCAGTCCATTCGCCGCGCTGATTTCGTCAATCGTCACTTCGTACTGTCGTGAAAGCTTCCACAATGAGTCCCCTTCTTGCACGATATGGATCGTCACAGATTTCACCCTTTTTGATACATCTTATGAATCGAAAGGGGGCAGTTATTACAGTCGCTCTAATCCAACGACAAATAGCTTACAGCATGATGAAGATTATTCATGATCGTAATCCCATCCAGCGTAATATTGCTCTGTACGAAAGATTTGCTCAGCTGCGGTCTGATCCCGGTCAAAATCGGGGTTATGCCAAGTAATGTCAAGCTGCCAATTAATTTATGGAACATATCAATGACAATCGGCGTCGCTGTTTGCACCCCTGAGACATCAATAATTAAACTGTCGTACCCTTGTTCCGAACTTGCCTTCAAAGCTTGCTGGATCAAAATCTCGGCACGCTTTTGATGGATTTCGCCAATCAATGGCAGAATTGCCACCTTTTTTGACAGCGGGACAATCGGAACAGAAATTTTGAGATATTCATTTTGCGACTCTTCTAATAGCCGATTGGAGTGGGAAATAAACGCTTGGGCAAACCCGGCGACTGTCGTGGTGACGATGCTGTCAGCCTTACTAATAATCTCAATTAAGATCTTGTTGTTCCACTTCGCCTGTTCTCCCGCTTCCAAAATATACGACAACAAAACCTTTTTATAATGCGAACTCATTTTCAGCGTCGGGATCAGTTCTCCTCCCTTGTCAATCGTCATGAAGCCGACTCTTTCACCCCAGACGGCCGACTCCTGTTCTACGCATTCATCAAATAGGCCTTCGCCGATAATTTTCACCAGACGGCCTAAGATCTCTATTAACTCTTTGTCCGCCGCTCTTTCTCCTGAATCGATGTTCTCGTAAAACGCTTCAACCATTTGCCGTGCTAATTGCTCTGAACCTTCGATCATTTTTTTCCCTAATGCTTCTTTTGCTTCTTTTATCTGTTTCAACTCAAGATCCATGGCCTTTTTCACTCCATTATCGTTTCCCTGAATTTATATAAGTACTTGCTGTAATGTCTAGTATTCTCATTATATCATTGTTTGATCAACTAAAGTAGTAGAGGAAAGGGAATAGAACAAGAAGAGAGGCTGTTCCTCAGGCCCATCATTAACCTTTCAGAACAACCTCGAAGCAATCTACATGAGCTTTTTTCACCTGCTCATCTCATGATTGGCCTCTTTTTCGGTTTGAAACTTCGCCTGCTAAGGCATAAAGTGAAATCATTGAAGCAAAATGAGACGATACATCGGTCGGGTCCTGTTGAGGATACACTTCCACGAAGTCCATTCCGGCGATCCCGCGCTTCGTAAATTCATAAATAAGAGTTAACAGTTCATAAGAGCTGAGACCGTTGCCATCAACAGGACCACCCGGATTAAAGGCAAAGTCCAGCACATCACTGCACACACTGAGATAGACGACCTCCGTTCCTTCGCTGGCCTGTTCATACATCTTTGCTGCCAGGCTGCGCAGATCCCCGTGCTGCCGAATATCATTAATCGTCCACGTCTTTGCGCCTGCTTCTCTGGCAAACCGTCCGCTTTCAGGCTTGTTGCGCGGGCCGTGAATACCGGCATGTATCAGGCTTTCATTTCGCACTCCTTCTAATTCATACATGCGCGCGAATGGGGTAGAACGGGCATACTTATCTCCTTCATGATGAGGCATATTATCATAATGGGCATCAAGGTGAATGATCCCGACCTTACCCTTTACTTTTTCTGTCAAGGCTTTCACAATCGGATATGTAATACCATGATCGCCGCCTAAAGCGAGTGGAAATTTCCCGGTCTCCCAGATCTCGCCGGCAAACTCTTCAATCCGTTTCATCGTTTCCTCCACGTCTGCCGGAACGACATCCACATCACCCATATCAGCGAGCGTCAGATGCTCAAAGACATCTATATGATCAAGCTCCGGCAAATAGCCGCTGTAACGTGCTGAGCATAACCGCATCACTTTCGGCCCGAGCTCACATCCTGTATAATCTCCCCACGTCACGGCTCCTTCCCACGGCACGCCATAGATGAGAACATCCGCCCCCTCTATTGAGTCTGTTGTTCCATTGATCGCACCGAGGAAAGGCGGCGTATTTCCATACATCACTTCACTCATAACTGACACCTCCTTTTTTAAAAAATGACAGACTCTTATTCCTATACCCAATTACACCTTTTTTAATCGTTATTACTCAGCGTCTGATAATCAAATAAATAATAAAGCCGAGAACCGGAAAAAAGAGGGTCGCCACAAGGATCAGCAGGCTGTATTCCTTGCTGTTCCTCTGGTTCAACGAATCACGGTAACACCAAATACTAGTGAAAAGATTAAGCAAAAAGCCCCCTAAAACAAACAGCAAAACAATAGGAAAGAATAACAATTCCATGGAGAACACTCCTTACTCTTTCCTATATCTACGGTGGAACCGTCCTCCCGGTTCCCGTTTTGTTTTTTTGTTTAAAGAGGAAAAGCCTGCCGAATGAAGCTGCTGCCAGGCTTTCCCTCTCAACTTCGACTTCTGTCCCCGCCCCGCTTACGATCTGACTCCGGGCGTTTCCATCCGATCCTCATCAGCCGACGCCGCACCCGGCTGCGGATGGGCGATCTCTTCTCCGGCTTCTTTTACCTTCTCTCCAATTTCTTTTAACTCTGCCGACGCTTCCTTAACTGAAGAAAGCAGCTCTGTACTTTCTTCGCCAATATGGTTTGCCGGCTTGATGACCGTATCATTGACCTTATCATAAAGCGCTTGTGCATCCTTCATGATCTCGCTGATTGCTTCCGATGTTGTCCGTACTCTTTCCTGCAGCTCCTGCTTGATCTCAGCAGGATTTTCCTTCACCTTTTTCATCGCTTCAACGGTCGTTTCTTTCATTTCTTTTGTCGTGGAGGTCACCTTCCTCCTCGTGTTCGTGTCGACAAGAATCGCCAAAGCTCCCCCTACCAATGCGCCGATCATCATCGCCTTCATCAATTTACTGCTCTGTTCGGTCCTGTCCATTTCCGGATACGTCAGATCCTCTTTCATGATTTTCTGCCTCCTTTTGTTAGGTAATGTCTACGAGATCTTTTTCCATTATTCCCTGATTCCCCGGCATGAAACGTCAGCGGCGGGGCAAAAAGCCGTTTTTCCTTTTTTCACAGTTGTCGGACATTCCTTCATTAATGTCCGTGAGCCTCTCTATTCGTTTTGTTAGACAAGCAGCAGCTTTCCCATACTTTTCTTGTTTCAACAGCGAAATCGCTGGTTATATAAGCAGTAGAGAAGCCTGGTCTTTGAATGAAGAAAGGAGATGAGTTTGATGACTGCTTCAGCTTATCCAAAACCGATAATCGGGATCTCAAGCTCGGTAATTGACCATAATGCGATTCCGAGTGTTCACGTCCATCAAAAGTATATAGAGGCTGTATCAGAAGCCGGTGGCATCCCATTGGTCATTCCACTCGGCTCGAAGGAAAAAATTGAGGCCTGGGTATCCATCTGCGATGGCCTTATTTTAAGCGGCGGAGAGGATGTTGATCCACATTCATATGGCGCCCAGCCCGATCCAGCGCTCCGAAAAACGAAAGCAGCCCGCGACGAGACGGAGATTCAGCTGGTCAAGGAGGCGGTTAAAAAGAAAAAGCCCGTCTTTGGCATTTGTCGCGGAATTGCGATGATGAACGCAGCTTTAGGCGGGACGGTTCTTCAGGATATTGAAACCTTGCATGATCAGCCGATTAATCATTATCAAAAAGCAGCGCGCCCGGAGGCCACTCATGATGTGCTCATTGAGCGGAACAGCCGTCTTTATGAGTACCTCAAAAAAGAGCAAATCCGCGTCAACAGCATGCATCATCAGGCGATTGGCAAACTAGCTCCGACTTTAAAGAAAGTCGGTCAGGCAAAGGATGGGATTATCGAAGCCGTTCAGGAAACCGAAGAGGCCCCTTCTTATTTGTTAGGTGTGCAATGGCATCCTGAGGAAATGGCGAAGGACGACCGGCTCATGAAAAGTCTGTTTGAGCATTTTATCGAAGCATGCCATCAGCCGGATCGCGCTGCGGTGTCGCAGTAAGCTCCAGCTGACAGAGAAAGAGGATGTGATAAAACCAGCTTTGACCTATTAGCAATGGCTTCACTCGCCACATGTCCCGGTCTGAGAAACCCATCAGGGCTGGGAAAAAGGTAAAAACAATCCTTTATCCCAGCCCTGTGGTCAAACATTTACTGTCTCACTGTAATATGAAGAGTGCTTCCATCCCAGCGGATACTGCCGGAAAATGTTTCGGTGACGACGCGGGCCGGGACGTATAATCTGCCGGCTTCAATAAGCGGTGACTGGGGCAGCGTCGTTTTCGCCCCGTTAATGACTGCCGCGGAATTACCAGCCGACACCGTCAGGCTCTTTCCTTGGTGAGACGCGCGGACAGTGGCCGAAGCGGCGTCATAAGAAAACGGGACGCCAAGCCATTCGAAAATTTGGCGCATCGGCACCATTGAGACACCGTCCAAAATAAAGGCATCTCCTTCCACCTGGTGACCATTAACCGTAACCTTGATCGGTGTCTTGGCCGGCGTGGCCGGATCCGGCTGAGGGGCTGGCTTTGCCGGTGACAGAAGCGAGACGATCCGCTTCTTTCCGTCCCATTTCACAGAAGCCCCTAAAGCTTCGCTGACGAAGCGTGTCGGGACAAATGTTTGCTGGCCGGAAATGGTCGGAGCGACATCAAGCATATGCGTCCGGCCGTCAATTTTGGCCCGCTTTGAATCAATTGTCAGTTCGATTTTCCGTCCGTTCTTTGTCGCTGTCACCGTTTTCGTTTGCGCGTTCCACGCTACCGACGCTCCTAAAGCGTTGAAGATCGAGCGCATCGGCACGAGGACACGATTGTCTTTCATGAACGGATCCTGACTGACAGCCAGCTTTTTCCCGTCGACATATACGCTGATCGGCGGCACCAGTTGATAGCCATTCAACCTAGCAAGCTCCTCAAAGGAGCGCGATGATTGAACGATGAGGACGTCCGTCTTCAGCTTCACTTTTTCAAATAGCCAGTGAATGTCCTTATTATGCATACGCACACAGCCGGCGCTGACATATTTGCCAATCGACTGTTCATTATTGTTTCCATGGATGGCATAGGTTGTGCCGTATGTTCCCCGGGCGTCAAGACCAAGCCAGCGGTCGCCGAGTGGATTGCGCGGATCACCGCCCGGTATTCCATCTGTGTAGTAAGGCCGGTTTTTAATTTTATTGACGATCGGAAACCGTCCTTCCGGTGTCAGTGCTAACGTCCTCCCAGTGGCAACCGGAAAAGTCCGTACGAGTTCACCATTTTCAAAGAATGCTAGTTCGTTTGTTGACTTATTAATAATAATCAACTGTCCTGATGACGCCGCTTCAGCTTCTTGAGGCAGCATCCATGCAAGTGCGAGCAATAGCACCCATATCCATTTTTTCAAATTGACCCCTTCTTTCTTCTCTCTATGTCTCTCTTTTTTTTATAATGGTGTATAAAAATTAATAGTATAATATGGCTTTTCTCCCAGAAAGGCAACTCCTGTGCCTACCCTTTCAAAGCCCGGCGCCAGCATATTGCGTCGATGTCCGGCTGAATTCATCAGCGCTTCATGGGCAAAGATCGGGTGAAACTGACCGACCGCCAAATTTTCCCCGGCTTGATAAAAGGCAATTCCTTCACGGTCAAAGCGGTCAAAAGGAGACAGACCATCCAGGTTCGTATGACTGAAAAACTGATTCTCCTGCATATCCTCACTATGCTTACGCGCCAGCTGCGCGGCCTCATCGTCCCACATTAACGGCGGTACACCCTCCCGCTGGCGGACACCTTGAAGCAAGTAAAACAGATGCTTCTCATAATCAGCTCGCCGCTCTTCCGTCGGCTCGCCGAAATAGCTGTCATGAGCAAGCTCTACATCCTTGGCGATAATTTGAACCGCAGTGACGGCCCCTCCTTTAAGCTGATCGTAAAAAAGCGTGTAAAAAGCATCGTCGGTCTGAAATAAATCCCATTCTTTCTTTCCTTCATAACGGAAGACGCTTCCTTTCTTCTCAAGCTCTCCGAGTCGCTCCTCCCCGAAGTCGGCCAGCATCTGTTCACGTCTCATTCCATCGATAAAGGGAAGGCCGGTTACATGCCGGCTTGTATTCGTATAGAAGGCAACAACACTTCCCTCTTCCAATCCGACATGAAGATAAGAGGAATCGGCCAGCTGATAAATATTCCAGTCAAAGGAATAGGCACTGGCTACTGTTGCCAGCGGCTCCCCAAGCTGCTCCTGTACGCTTTCAAGCGAATCACCAAGCCATAAGGAAGCAACTCGCGGTTCAGGAGCGATCGTCTGCTCCGCTACAAAGGTTAGCCGCTCTGCCGTTGAAAGAAACACAGCCTGCTTCTCCTTCTCCCATTTCACCTTCGCTCCAAGAATATCCGAAGCAAATCGGACGGGAACATACGCCGTCTGATCGGTAAGAAAGCTCGGAGCATGCAGGAATTGCTTTTTTCCATTCACAACCGCATAGCTTTTGCCGACAGGGACTTCAATCGTTTGCCCGTTTTTCTTAATAAAAACAGTGTCGGTTTCAGCCTCCCAGCTCAGCTCGGCATCAAGCTCCCGCATGACGGCTCTCAGCGGGACAAACGTAATCCCGTCTTTCATCACAGCTTCATGCTCAAGTTCGAGGGGATGCTCATTTATGTAAACACTGATCTGCTGTTCAGCCGCCGCAACTGTTTGTGTCGCTAACAGTCCAAGCCAGAGAATCATCGCGCCGACTCCGACATTCCACCATTTCATCCCATCCCCTCCTGTATTCTCACAATATAACGATTCATTCGCCGTCCATGTTTCACTTTCCTACTTACTATTTCCATTCCCCTATGATTCGTAAAAGAAACAAAAATTTCGGCATTTTATGTAGTTTTCTCGTGATTTAGTCAAAATGGAACATTGACTTCTGACAATGATTGCTATTACTCTACAAATAGTTTTCAACTATGACAGATTGAGATAAGGACGTGACATAATTTGACAGCTCGCAAACATCTCTTCTCACTGATTGGTACCAGTATATTCACTTTCCTTCTGTTCTTTCCTCCATTTTCAGCCGAAGCTTCCATCGTGAATCCTAAGCAAGTCTATTCCTATGCACAAATGGAACGAGATATGAAAAAACTTGCTGAAAGATATCCTGATTTAATTGAATACCATGTGATCGGCACAAGCGAATTCGGTCGTCCGATCTATGCCATTACGCTCGGAAATGGCATGTCTACTTCTTACATAAACGGCTCCAACCATGCCCGCGAATGGATCACGACTAATTTAACCATGTATATGATTGATCAATATGCCCAAGCGTATCAGCAGCGCCGCTCCATCGGCGGCTACGATGTAAAAACATTGCTTGATAAACACCGTATCTGGTTTGTGCCGATGCTTAATCCCGACGGGGTGATGATTCAGCAGCAAGGCTTGACGAGCGTCCCTCAAGGTGAGGTGGCTTCTGTTATGGTCATGAATCAAAACAGTTCGAACTTTAAACGCTGGAAGGCAAACGGCAAAGGAGTCGATTTGAACCGGCAATTCAACGCGAACTGGAACAATCTCGCGAACAGCCCGGGAGGTCCGAGCTTCGCCAACTATAAAGGAAAAACCCCTCACAGCGCTTCTGAGGTGAAAGCTGTCTTAGAGCTGACGGAGGAGATTCGTCCGGAAATGGCTGTCTCCTATCACAGCAGCGGACAAATTCTTTTCTGGAATTTCCATCAGCAGGGCGCCCAGCTGATCCGTGACCGCACTCATGCCCGGGCATTGTCGCAAATGACCGGCTACCGTCTGATGGGAGAACCCGGCGCAACAGGCGGTGGCGGCTATACGGACTGGTTTATTCAACAATACAAAAAGCCGGCCTTTACGCCGGAAGTGTCACCGTATGTCGGCGCGACCAACGTCCCGCTCGCCAATTTTGATCGCATCTGGCAGGAAAACCGCCTTGTCGGCCTTTATGTTGCCCGTGAAAGCCAGAAAATGTTCGAAACAAGACTGCGCAATACCTTTTCTCCTGTCTCGATTGAAGTTGATGGAGAACGGATCGCTCTTGCTGAAGGCGCATTTACGGTTCAAAATCGCACCGTTGTGCCATTACGTAGCATTTTCGAACGGCTTGGCGCCTCGGTGAAATGGAACAGCGCCAATCGCGAAGTACAGATTGAATCAAGTGAAAAGAGCATTCGTCTGCCGGTTCACCGTCCCTACGCTTATCTTGACGGGGAAAGAGTTGAGCTAGATGTTCCGGCACTGTTGGTCGATAACCGCACCTATGTCCCGGTCCGTTTTATCGCCGAAGCGCTAGGCGCCAAAGTCGAATGGCAGTCGAAGGAACAGACGGTCCGGATCACCACCTCTTCCACTGAATAAGCGGAATGCAGAATTATGGATTAACAGAATAAGAGAAAAACAACATAGTGCCTACTCGGGAGGAGTCTATTATGTTTCAAAAAAGTATGCTGACATTCATGATTCTATTATTGATAAAGCTGCCCGGCCTTGCAACGGCCACGGCAGCCGCCTTTCAGGAACCAAAGCAAATCCAGGTTTATGAAGAATCCTACTATTACCATTTCCAGGGGGTTGAATCAAAAGGGAATGGCCCGCTCCTTACTTACAAACAACAGGCCTTTCTCCCGGTTGAAGACGTTGCCTCGATACTTGGGCTAACGCTCAGTCAACAGGGGGCCGATCTTCATCTCGATAGCGCGCCGACTGTCAACAGCTCTGTCACAGTAGAGGGTGAGCTTCCGAAAGACGCCACGATTGCAGCCGAGCAGCTACGCATTAATCCGAAGATTGGCGCTCAGGCAAGTGTTATGCTTGAGGATGACGCGGCGCAGCCTGTCTTTTCAAAAAATGCGAACCAGCGCCTTTATCCCTCCAGCGCGCTGAAAATCATGACTGCCCTGCTCGCGATTGAACGCGGTCAGCTGCAAGAGCTTGTCACCGTCGGCCCCCGTGCGGCCGCTGTCCCCCATGATAGCTCTAAAGCGGGACTAGTACCGGGCGACCGTCTTACGCTTGAGCAGCTGCTATATGCGATGATGCTTCCATCCGGCAATGACGCCGCAGTCGCGATCGCCGAACATATCGCCGGCTCTGAACAGCAATTTGTCCAGCTTATGAACACCCGGGCGAGGAAGCTTGGCATGACGCGAACGAATTTTGTCAACTCACATGGGTACCACCATCCGAATCAATATACGACCGCTGCCGATCTCGCATTAGTCGCCAAGGAAGCAGCCGCATCTCCCGTTTTCATGAAAATTGTCGGCGCCCCAAGTTACTATGCTTCTTATCGCGGGCCAAACGGGGCGGCAAAAGCAAAGACGTGGAGAAATTCCAATTCTTTGATCCGTACTGATTCGCCTTATTTTACGGCGACCGTGACCGGCGGCAAGACGGGCTATACAAGTGCTTCGCGCTACAATCTTGTCAGCTTTGCCAGCTCGAATGACCATGATTATGTTACCGTCATCTTAAGAGGTGAACGAAATCAGCGATATGTTGATACGAGAAACCTTTTACAGTCAGCTTATACAAAACGTGCCCAGCTGAATGGCGCAAAAAAGCGAATCAACGTTACGCCTTTTCCCGGACGACTGTTCTTTAATGGCCGGGAGCTGACAAACGAAGTTCAACTCTTTAACGAAAACGGGAAAACGTTTGTTTCAACCGATGTTCTGGCGTTGATCTCGACTCACATCTCACGCGTGAAACGGAGCGACAGCCAGCAAATGAAAGCAGCACTCGACCAGCAGCTGCTGACGTTTGATCGCGTCGGCCCGGTTATTCGTAATGGGAGAATGCTCGTACCTGTCCGCTCATTCTTTGAAGAAGCCGGCCTTCAGCTGAAATGGGACGCTGCGGCGAAAAGGATCGAAGGACGGGCCCCGGGTACGGAAATTGTCATGACACTGAACTCCAAACAGGCCTATGTCAATGGACAGCTCGTCAGCCTTGATGTCCCGGCCACGATTGAAAATGGGCGTACTCTTGTCCCGCTCCGCTTTATTTCCGAGGCGTTGGAAGCGAAAGTTGATTGGGGACGCGGACGTGTTTTATATTTTTACTGATGGTGAAACTTTTTCCAACTAATGGTCGTTCAAAAAGAGGAGAACCGACTTTTTCGAGATGACACGGTAAGGGGAGAGGGAAACAGTCTTTTAAAATTTTTTACACAATTCGTGACAATTGTCTCAATCTGTAGAAATTCCTCAAAAGACACATTTTTTTCTATATATCTCCTAATTTTTATGTGTTATTATGGGATTGTTCGGAAAATGCTTTTAAAAATAAGGAGATCACACATGCTCAAACGTTTATTTACTGTTTTAATGGCTTTGACTCTGATTACAACGACGGGCTTGTCTGTTAACGGAGGACAAGCACTGGCAGCCACTCACGTCCAGGGAGATTTATATACGAAAAACAATATGACAATCATGCTCAATGGGTCCAGATTACAGCTTTCGGATCCGATTCTTAATAAAAATGGTCACACGCTTTTACCAATGAGAGCGCTCTATGAAGCTGTCGGCGCCCAAATCGAATGGAATAAAGCGTCGCAAACGGCCAAAGCGATCAAAAACGGAACGACGATTGAATTAACGATCAACTCAAGTTCCGCTCGGGTAAATAATCAGCGGGTGGCGTTAACGGCCCCTTCAATTATGTACAAGAACCGTACATACGTCCCGTTACGTTTTGTCATCGAAAACTTTGACGGCACTGTTAACTACAACCATCAGGCTCAACTAATTACGATTTCAACGACAGGTTCAAGCCAGCCACCTGTCAGCGGTGAGCCTTATACGCTGCATTTAAACAATCAGCGAATTCAAATGGAAGAATCGGCGATCATTCGCAACGGCCGTAACTATATTCCAGCGAAGTATTTCTATAATTACTTGGAAAACTCATCCGTTCAATGGCTTGATTCGCAAACAGTCGAGCTTCAGATTGAAGGTCTTGTCTTTACGTTCCGTAACAACCAAAGCAATATTTTGGTCAACCAGGAACCGACTGCATCAAATGAAGTCCCATTTCTTGTCGGCAATGAAATGTATGTGCCTGTCCACTTCATCGTCAATGCCTTAGGAGGGAATCTGCGTTTCCGCAGTGATACGAATGAAATTTATATTTATTTGAATCAATTTATGTTCAGCAGTGAGTTCCTCCCTAAACAGGAAGGCAGCCTGCGTGTTCCCGATTTAGTCCCGGAAGCTGAATTAGTAGGCGACCGCCAGCTGCTGGTCAGCGATAACCCGGAAACATTGACACCATCTTTGATTCCGCCGGCTCCGCGCCTGACACTGTCAGAGCAACGGGTGACACCGGATAAAGAGCAGATCGACCACCGTGTGTTCGGCTGGCATTTAAATCAGTTAGGGACAAAGGTTAATATCGGGATTACGATTGAGAATACATCTGAAACCGAGTCACTGACCATTCCAGCTTCCAGCGGGATCGTAAAGAAAAGCAACAACAGCTGGGTCAACTATGACATTGGATTACCGATTGCTGATGGTGTTTTAAACAACCGACAGCAAACAAAGAGCAGTCAGGGCTTGACGATTGCGCCGGGTGAAACGGCGATCATTGACGAATTTGAGCTTTATCCGCGGTATATTGTCGGATTCCTGAATGATTTCACCGTCCAAACTTCAGGTGATGACGAGTACATTATCCGTACGGTTTTAAGTGAGTTTGAGGATCTGACCTCCATTCGCACTGAACCAATCCAGATTAATCCATACGCCGCTCACCCACGCGGGGCATGGCCTGCGTCTGACCTTGCCGCGACATTACCGGAATATACAATCGGTTCTGTTGAACAAGGGTATAATCTTTCAAACGGCCGCAGTGATCACCTGTTGACAGCGGAGAACTCCCTGTCGACAACAAATGGGGCAATTGGCAACCCAGGCCATTTCGGGATGACTTATCATGTGACGATCCCACTCGTTAACCAAACATCACGGACAGCGACGGTGCGCCTGAAAGCAACCGGCCGCGGTGGTCTCTACAGTGGAGCGATTAAAGTAAATGGAGAAAGTCATTTAATTCCAACCTTAAAGCCAAACCAGGATTATGTGGAATTAATCGATTACCGCGTTGAACCGGGAACGGATGAAATCACTGTTGAGATTATGCATGCCGGCGGAGCCGCCCTCCCAGTCGCCTTATATATCGAAACAATCCGTTAAAAAAGCCGCACAGCGGCTTTTTTTATTACGTCGTGCGGAGCCGTTACTGTCTTTTGAGCAAGTCTGAAAGTGGTCTTCTTTCAGACTTGCGTGTAACGCGCGCAGCCGACGTCCCTTCACAGATTCAACTAAACTAGAAAAAGCTGTGCCAACGGTTAGTGAGAAACCGGCACAGCTTTTTTCTTTGTGAAAACTACATCGCTTCCTCGTAGTCCATTTCTATTTGCTCCAAATATTCATCAAACGTAATCGCAGAATCAATGACTTCCTGTGGAATATTGATTTCACTTAAGCTGTTGAAGTTGGAATAGGTGGAATCAGCTTTCTGCCTGATTGCAATCTCTTCCCCTTCCACTGTGATGGTTAAGTCGGATTCCATTTGCTCCGATAGCGGGAAAAGCGTTTCTTTATCAAGCGTTGTCACAATGGACATTTCATCAATATGAATAGCAAGGTTAAGATCCTCCAGCAATTCCTCATCCAAACCGAGCTCAGACATATTCAGAATCAGCTCCAGCAGTTCCTGAAAGCCTTCTCCCGACACATTAAAATGCATCTCGTACGTATCTTCCTGCTCATATACTTTTAAATCCTCGATATATGCTTCCATCAGCTCAAACTGGGCGACCGGGTCGAGCTGAGTCTCAGAAAGTCCGATCATGCTTTCATACATATCCTCATCATATTTGATCCATTGATCAAACATCGAATCATAGGAATAGAAACCGTCCTCCGTAAAATACGCTTCAGAGCTAACCGATTCCCCTAATTCTTCCATTTCCATCGTCATATGCTGATAAAAGCTCAGTGGATCCGTGACCATATCCATTTGCATTCTCATATCCATCTCGATATTTTCATCGGCCATGCTCATTGCCTGCTCGATATCCACTTCCGCTGAATAACTCGTTAATTGTTGCCCGGCCGCAATCAGTTCTTGCAAAAAGGCTGCGGTATCCGTCAGCTCTTCGCCAAGCGCTGGAGTTTCCAAATAGACCGTGTGCTCCTCCTGATTCCACTTCACCTCAAAGCCAGCTTGCTCGACAACAAAACGAAGCGGGATAAACAAACGACTCTCCTTCATCATGACAGGACTGTCTATCGCGGTCGCCTGACCATTCACCTGTACCTGACTTTCTCCAAGCTTTATGTCAATCGTTACATCGTCTCCACTAATTGTCGCAGTTTGCGAATCCTGATCCCATTTAATTTCTAGACCGAGATGGGCAAATACACCGCGGACAGGGACAAATGTCCGGTTGCTCTCCAAAAAGGCCGCAGCGGAATCAGGGAGAATGACCTCTTCCCCATCAATAACGATATCCACCGCTGTCTGCGGCGCTGCTTGAACCGGGGCTGCCACCACCATCAAGAAACACACTGCCAACATCATCCAAATCGCTATACGCTTCAAGTGATCACTCCTACTTATTATTTGGTCACTCCACACATTCTCGCTTCATTCCTCTCTCCCCTTTCTCGCCGCAAATAAAACATAGTATCACAAAATATTAGAGATTTTTTGAGCCACTGCTCTTCGGTGACCTGATTCGAAAACAGTGATGCTTGTCAGAGAAAAAACATAATGTTCCCTGTTTTCGTGCAGGCTAAATAGTAAATGACGTAGAGAGTAGGGAATAAAAGTGAAATCATTAACGCGTACATTTAAAGTTTCTATACTGCTGGCTATCGGTTTTGTGTTAATTGGAGCTTTGTTCCCCCGTCCTCTTGAAGCAGCTATGCTTCAGGCGCAAGCTTTTTTTCTCAATGCCTTTGGCTGGTTTTACAGCCTTTCTGCGACGTTTTTTTTATTGCTTGCTCTGTTTCTGATCATTAGCAAGTACGGAAAAATCAGACTTGGAAAGGATACCGACCGGCCTGAATTTAGCAGACCAACCTGGTTTGCGATGCTGTTTAGCGCCGGCATGGGTATTGGACTTTTATTTTACGGCGTATCTGAGCCAGTTTCCCATTATGCCACTCCCCCTTACGGCGACGGAGGGACGCGGGAAGCGGCTTTACTTGGTTTGCGCTACACTTATTTGCACTGGGGGTTTCATGCTTGGGCGATTTATGCGATCGTCGCCTTGGCGCTGGCTTACTTTAAATTCCGTAAAGACGCACCCGGACTAATGAGCGCTACTCTTCAGCCTGTATTAGGAGACAGGGTGAAGGGAGGAATTGGACAGGTGATAGACATCGTTGCCGTCTTCGCCACCCTCTTTGGTGTCTGTGCTTCTTTAGGACTCGGATCCCAGCAGATTAATGCGGGGTTGAATTATTTGCTCGATGTCCCGATTCAATTTAGCGTTCAGCTACTGATTATCGGGATTATTACAGTGCTGTTCATTGTCTCGGCAAGTACGGGAATAAAAAAAGGAATTAAGTATTTGAGCAATACGAATATGATTTTGGCGATCATCCTGCTTGTGACAATGGTGATCCTCGGACCGACTTTATTTTTGTTGAATTTGTTCACTCACACGCTTGGCACCTATGTCCAAAATCTGCCGCAAATGGGGCTGCGCCTCGCTCCCTTTGACCGCGAACAGGCCGAATGGACACAGAGCTGGACAATTTTTTATTGGGCGTGGTGGATCTCATGGTCGCCATTTGTCGGTATGTTTATCGCCCGTGTTTCCAGAGGAAGAACGATTCGTGAATTTGTGATTGCCGTTCTCCTGCTTCCTACGCTCGTCTGTGCGTTTTGGTTTGCAACCTTCGGGGGAACCGGAATTTATCTCGATCTTTTTCACGGAGTTGATGTGGCCGGACAAAGCCTCGAAACAGGGTTGTTTTTTGTTTACGACAATCTCCCTTTTGGCGGGTTGCTCTCGGTTATTACGCTTCTGTTAATCAGCACGTTTTTTATTACATCAGCCGACTCGGCTACGTTCGTTCTCGGGATGCAGACAACAAATGGAGAGCTGAACCCTTCCAATTTCATCAAAATTTCATGGGGGCTCGTATTAGCGGCCTCGGCCATTGTTCTCATGGCCTCCGGTGGGCTGCAGGCTATGCAAACGGCGATCATTGTCAGTGCCTTTCCCCTGACTCTTATCTTACTCGTGATGAGCATCGGTTTAATGAAATCATTTAAAATCGAAGTAAGGCCTTTTGCCAAAAAGAAGAAAATTCCAAAGCCTCAGTTGGAATAACCGGACGATTTTCAGCCTTTGAGAAGAGTCTTACTACCTCCATTATTCGTAGCAAGGCTCTTTAGGTTGAATTAAGAACTACTGTACTTTTAAAACAAATGCATAAAAAGCGTCTCCATTGGAGACGTTCTCCCGCTTTTCATCCTTCCACCAAACCCCATACGAATAATAATATATACCTTTTTGCATAGGGGCAGAAAACTCATTTTCATCTATTAAGATTTCTCTTTCATTCGTTCCATTAATTTCATTAAGATAAATTTCATTTGGCAGAGGATCGTAGTCCATACTGAAAAAGATTGTCTCCCCAGGATTTACTACAATCGGTTCTTTTTCTTTTAAGAGTTCAACAGGCCCCACTGTATCAACGCATTCACTTGCCCAACAATAGGAACCAAGCTTTGTTTCATATTTTTCATTTTCAATGACTATGTACATCTCTGGTGGTTTTTCTCCTGAAAAGCTTCCATCTGAACAACCGAAAATGGTAAGAATTAAAATAAACGCCCCTATAAATCGATACTTGTTCATAAATAACCTCCTTTATAGGTAATATCGTTAAGACGTCACGATAAAGGAAAACAAAGCTTCATCCAAGAGGTTTTTACAATTTTATTATTTTTCAAATGACTTCCGCACATCAGCGACCCGCGTAGTATCTGACCATCTTTTTAAAAAAAGCCTGAGACAACGAGGCGTAATTTGAAGAAGAGTAATGGCTACGCTCATTAAGAAAAAGCTGCTGAAAAAGTGAAAATCATACTTTTTCAGCAGCTTTGGACAATCCGTATTCTCTTAGTATTCGATTTCCATTAGCTCATCAAGCGTGATGACACTGTCGGCATCTGGAATTCCAATTGAGAAGTTTGGTTCTTCGTTAATACGAGATTTCGATTGATCACCATTGATCACCAAGCCCATCGTTTCACCCTCGAATGCAAATTCAAGATCAAGGTTGAATTGGTTGTGAGCAAGGTAATGGTTACGGTCAATCACAACATACTCTTCAAAGTTCTTAATGTTCAGCACGTTCTCAATTTCTGCGAGAACAGTTTGAAGTTCAAGCTGTAGAGCGTCAAGCTCCTCTTTCACTAATTCCGCATCTTCAACGGAAATGCCAAACAGTTCAGCAAACTCAGGATCAGCCATTAAGTCGACCATATCCGGCATAAACCCGCCGATGAAAACAGTTAAAAATTCTTCAAGCTTCTCGTTCGTAAGCTCAAATTTCACCACATGCTTTGCATCAATGGAGTTTGGATAGTCAATCGCATTCAATGCTACCTGCTCATAGAAACCATCTGTAAAATGATCGAAGAATAGATCATAGATCGCCGCAGCAAGCTCAGTTTGCAGATCAAGGTTCATCATTAATGGATCTTGACCTTCAAGCTCCGCCAGTTCTTCCAAATCATATTCAATGAATTTCCCGTTCAGCTCTTCAGGTAACGGGAACAATGGTGAATTTGGCATCTTCAGCCACATTTTTGTTTCTGTCATCACAATCGGCATTTCCAATGTTACATTCATGTCACCGCCAAGTGTGACAGCGAGCACCATTTCAAGCTGCATTGGATCAAGCTGGTATGTGCCGTTCTTGATTTCAACCGAAATATCTTCAAGCACACCGGCAACCATCGCGAATTCCGGATCAACGTCTGTGAAAGAAGCAGGAAGGCTAATGCCCATTTCAAGGTCTCCTGCAAAATCGTAAGACTCAATTTCAAGCTCGTTCGCATAAACTTCTTTTAACAATGACGTTAGGTCTTCAGTATCCCCGCTTTGCATCGTTTTTACCAATAACACGGCAAACTCGGCACGAGTTGTCGCTTTGCTCGGAGCATATGTACCATCCTGGTAGCCTTCAGTAATGCCGTTTGAGTAAATCGCATCAATGGCTTCCTTTGCCCAGTGACTGCTCGCTACATCCGTAAAAGTAGCTTCGCCAGTCGCTTCTAAAGAGAAGGCATCCGTTAACACAGCCGCCATTTCAGCACGAGTTAACGATTGGTTAGGGTTGAATTGATTATAGCTTCCTGACATAATTCCTGCAGCTGTTACTGCAGCAATCTCATCATAAGCATAATGACTCGTTTCTACATCTTGATAGCTCGGCTCTGCAACCGCCGTATCTAAATCAAGAGCATTTGTCAGCATAATCGCTGCCTGTGCCCGAGTAACCGCCTGGTTTGGACGGAATGTTCCATCATCAAATCCGTTAAGCACTTCCTGCTCAACCAATGTATAGATTTCTGTTTCTGCCCAATGCCCCTCTGCTACATCGCGAAATGTTGTCTCAGCGCTTGCCTGTAAAACCGGCAAAATACTAAAGAGAAGCAAGGTTACTAGTGTTACTACAATACCTGATTTACGCATAAATATCCTCCTTGATTTTTGATCCATCCTACTTATTCTAGCTTGGATTGTCTAAATCCTGCATTTATTTTATATTTTTTTTACTTTTTACCGCTAAAAATAAAAGAATACCATAATTGGCCGTTTTTGCCCTTTATGGTATCCTTTGTTCTTTTTCTATTGCTGTTATCTTTTATCAAGTCCGTGGAAAATTAATTTCAAATAATGCTCAATCACGGATTCATACGTTTCTCCCTTTTCAAGCTGATAGGTGTAGATCACCTGCAGTCCATTTAAGACGGCCGCCGCCGCAATCCGCGGCGGGACATCTACCATCTCATCAGCCCGAATCGCTTCGGTTAATATTCGTTCCATCGTACCGAGAAGCTCCCGTTGCTTTTCCATTAACTGACGATGAAGGTCGGCAGGTATTTTCCCTATATTGTTAAGCATGATCGCCCGCAAATCCGACTTCGTGCGAAAGATCTCCAAGTTTTTCTGAAACAGCCTTTCTACTTTTTCATGGACAGTTCCCGGCTGCTGCAATACCGCCATCAGTTCGTCAACCATGTTTGAAATGCCCTTTAAGAGTACTTCGCAAAATAGGGCTTCCTTGCTTGGAAAGTATTCATACGTCGTTCCCTTTCCGACACCGGCACTTTTGGCGATATTCTGCATCGTCGCCCGGTCAAAGCCCTCTTCTGCAAAATTGCGCAGAGCCGCTTGCAAGATTAGTTCTCTCTTCTCTTCTTTATTCTTCAACTTCCACCGCCCCTGTCTGAATGCTCTTCTTTCTTGTAAAGAGACGCTTCACTCTATTTGCAAAGTCATCCAAGAAGGTATACATTACCGGGACTAAAACAAGCGTAAATATCGTTGAGAAGCTCAGTCCGAAAATAATAACGACTCCCATTGGCGCCTGCGATTCAGCTCCCTCACCAATTCCCATCGCGATCGGGACCATCGCTAACGCAGTCGTTAACGTTGTCATCAGGATCGGACGAAGACGGCTTCGACCGGCTTCAATAATCGCTTCAAAACGATCAATGCCCTGTTCCCGCAAAATGTTAATATAGCTGACGAGAATAATCGCATTGTTAACGACTATCCCCGCTAACATAATCAGCCCGATAAAAGCAGGTATACTTAGAGGCTGACCTGTCACAAACAGCCCGACTAACACCCCGACGACAGTTGTCGGTAAGGCGAACATAATCGTAAATGGATGAACAAAGGATTCAAACTGGATCGCCATTACTAAATAAACTAGGAAAATCGATAGAACGAGCGCCAATGTCAACTGCGCGAATGACTCAGCCATATCTTCAACCTGACCGCCAATCGAAACAGAGTAGCCGTCCGGCAGGTTCAAACTGTCAATACGCTGTTGAATCTGCGTCGTTACTGTACCAAGATCCGTTCCCTCCACATCGCTTGTCACGCGGACCTGGCGTTGCTGATTGCTGCGGTTAATTTCAGCCGGTCCTTGAACCTGCTTCAGCTCGGCAACCGCCTGAACCGGCACATCAACACCGGCATTTGAGCGAACGACCATCGTCTCCAGGTCACGAATCGTTTTTCGGTTTTCTTCCGGTAAAATGACGCGAACATCATACTCATTACCGTCGGTGCGATACTGTGTCGCCATTTGTCCGTTGAAGCCGAGGACAACTTCATTCATTACCTGCTGGTAAGACAAGCCATACTGGCTGGCAAGATCGCGGTCGACAATCACTTGAAGCTCCGGACGACCTTCGGCTACACTGCTTTCAACATTAGCTGTGCCATTTACTTCTTCCAGCATCCAGACAACCTGCTGTGAGAGATCCTCGAGCACTTCGAGTTCAGAACCACTAATGTTAATCTGAATCGGCGAACCTGCGCTCATCCCGCCTTCAACTCCCTGAACTGTAATCTCAGCTCCTGGAATATCGCCGATGGAGGCGGTCAATGCACTTCTTAATTCGTCTGTCGTCATTTCACGCTCGGAAGGCGGCACCATCTGAATCGTATAGCTCGCTTCATTTGAAGCGGTACCGCCAAATCCGCCACTGCCGCCACCAATTGAGACATAGCTCGTATCAATCACTTCGGCAAACGAATCTAAATGGTCATTAATCTGCTCGACAATTTGCTCTGTCTCTTCAATCGTCGAACCGCTTTGACCAACAACGCTGATACTTAGCTGTCCTTGGTCAGCACCCGGCATAAATTCCGTTCCAATAAACGGAACTAGCGAAAGACTGGCAACGATGACAGCTCCGGTGAGCAGCAGCGTCGTTTTTCGAAAACGGAGAGCCCGTTGAAGCAGGTTACCGTAACGATCACGTACTTTATTAAGCAGTTTATTAAATCCTTTATTATCCTCACCGTCAAAAGAGACCTTTACATTGCCGAGCATCTTCGATGACAGCATCGGAATCAAGGTCAGCGACGCAATCAGCGACGCAAACAGTGAGAAAGCAACAGTTAGAGCCAATGGACGGAATACTTCAGCAGCCAGGCCTTCAACAAAGACAATCGGTACGAATACGACAACCGTCGTCAAGGTGGAGGCGACAACAGCCGGAGCCAGTTCCGCTCCCCCTTCAATTGCCGCTTTCTTGATCGGATACCCTTTTTGTATCTTACTGAATGTATTCTCCAATATAACAATCGCGCTATCGACCATCATCCCGACTCCGAGGGCAAGTCCCCCCATCGAGAGGATATTCAACGTTTCCCCGGTAAAATACATTAAGGTGAAGGTTGAAATAATCGCAATCGGGATCGTTAACCCGATAACAAGCGTTGTCCGGAAACTGCGTAAAAAGAGTAGCAGAATCAAGACAGAGAGCACAGCCCCCATCAACATATTATTGACTACACTGTTAATCGACTGTTTGATAAATTGTGACGTATCCATGACGACAGATAAGGACAGCCCTTCTCGTTCAAGGTCCGGCTGAAGCTCGTCAACGGCCGCCAAAAGACTGTTGGCAACATCGACCGTATTTCCGTCTGATTGCTTCATCACCGATAGAACAAGCGCTTCCTCGCCATTCACCTGCGATTTCAATGCCACTTCTTTAAACGTATCATGAATATTGGCCACATCCGACACTTTAATACTGCCGCCTGTTTGCAGGGCAATTGGTGTTTTCGCAATGTCGTCAACCGAAGTGAACTCACCATTGACACGAAGTTGAAGATCCTGCGTTCCCCGTGTCAAATTCCCGGCCGAAGCATTGTTATTTTCTCCATTGATTGCCTGCACAACCTCCATCCCGGTCACTCCGTAATGGAGCAGCTGAGCCCGGTTCAATTCAACGAGTATTTCGCGTTCTTTCCCGCCTTCAATCCCGATGGAAGCCACGCCGCTCAGTCTTTCCAAATAAGGTTCAATATCATCTTCAGCTACTTCCTGAAGACGATCCGCTTCCGCTCCGCCTAAGCCGAGCCACATCACCGGCGTTTGCTGTGGATCAATCCGTAAAATCGACGGCCTGTTCGCCCCATCTGGCAACATCCCGGCGACCTGATCAATCCGTTCTCGAATATCGTTCATCACATCATCGATATCGCGCCCATAGTCAAATTGCATAATGACAAGAGAAGCCCCCGGAGAGGAAACGGATTCAACCGTCGTTACCCCTTCAATCGTACTAAGCGAGGACTCCACCGGCCTGCTGACTAATTCTTCAACCTCCTGCGGCGCCGCGCCGTCATAAGTCGTCGTCACGACCGCCACAGGAATATCCATTTCCGGAAACAAATCAATCGCCAGGTTCTTTAAAGAGATCCCGCCAAGAACAAGAGCAGCGATAACCAGCATGATGACCCCAACGGGGCGTTTGACTGAAAGTTCTACAAGCTTCACGTTAGTTATCCTCCTCTATGATTCTGACCAGGTCTCCATCACTCAAAAGGTTTTGGCCTTTTACGACGACCTCTGCTCCTTCCATGATGTCCCCTGTAATCGCCGTAAACTCAGTATCATAGCGGACCACTTCAACATCCTTCCGGACAGCAGCGCCATCTTCCACAACAAAGACATATGTCTCTTCCTGGCGCTCGACCACCGCCGCAGTCGGTATAATCATACTGTTTTCCACAAGCACTTCTTCAATATTTAACGTCGCTACCATACCAGGGCGAATGTCCCGGGCTTCGTTGTTGACTTCAACCTCGACCGTGATCAAGCCGGAATCGTTGTTCGTTGGTGAAATATAGGCAACCTGTCCTTGCTTCGGCTCTTCCAGACCGGCAAATTCCACCTCGATCTGATCACCGATATCAAATAACATTAGCTGCTCGGCTGTTACTTGCACCGTTGCATTGATAACATCGACTGTGATTAAACGGGCAAATGGTGCCTGGCTGGAAACAAGCTCACCAGAGCGGGACTCCACCGAAACAATTTCTCCATTTGCCGGAGCGGTAATCACATAATTATCAAGCTGCTCCTGAGCGCTCTCCACGCCGAGCTGAGCCTGCTCGACAGCGAGTTGTGCCTCCTGTACGGCGATTTCCGCATCACGCTTTGACGAAAGAGCCGACGATACGCCGATCTCCGCCTGTTCAACGGATGCCTCTACAGAAGCCAGTCCGACTTCGCTTTCAGCCTGGTTCTTATTCAATCGCACCTGCTCGTAGGCCGAAGCGGCCCGAGTTTCGGCATTTACCGCCTCTTCATATTCAACCTGTGAAATGAGCCCATCCTGATAAAGAGCGGTCATCCGCTCGAGGTTTTTCTTCGCTTCATCCCATTGCGTCTGTGCGTTCTTCAATTCGAGCTGCAAACTATCAATATTGTTTTGACGGTTTTGCTTCGCCTCAGTCAAGCTGGCTTCCGCCTGCCGCTTACTGGAGAGCGCCTGCTGATAATTCGCCTCAGCCTGATTCAAGCCATTGCGTGCTCGCTCCAGCGCACTTTGGGCTTGCCTTACAGAGCCCTGCTCTCTTTCTAATGCCCGCTGCTGCTCGCCGCCGTCAATACGTGCAAGAATTTGGCCGCGTTCGACCTGATCTCCCTTTTCTACCAATACTTCAATCAGCTCTCCCGATGCTTTCGGTATAATATCAAGATCCGTTCCAGGAGTTGCTTCCCCTACTAAGCGGTTACTACCACTTAAAGAGCCTGTTACAGCTTCGGCCACCGCTACCGGGGTCTCCGGGGGTGGTTCGTCACTTACCTCCTCAACATTATTACAACCTGCTACAAATAAACCGAATGCCATCAATAAAAGTGGTAATGTTTTTTGCTTACGCACCTGTCCCATTCGTTCTTAATCCCCTTTTCCATCCTAATTATAAAATCATCAGCTCACTGACTGACCAGTCAGTTCTGGATTTCAATAGTTTCATTGTAGGGCTCTGGAAGCACTACGTCAATTCATATCAAAAAAGTTTACAAAGTCTACACAGTTTTAATGGTACTAAGTGGAAAACTCTTCTCTCTCCTGATCATGATCAAACTACGGCCTACGCCTCCTATCCTGGGTATTTTGCAACATGCCATCTCTCTACATACGCAGTTGCCATAAAATAGTTTCATTAATTTAAACAAAAAAAGAAATGCCCTAACCAGGCGCTCCTTTCCGCCTTAATTAAGACATTTCCTTCCTTATTATTCAGTAGAATGTATTATTGATAGTCTCCTGTAATAAACAGCTTTTCCGAGGAACCAGGCGCAGCAACAGCCTCAACTTTAAGCTCTTGAATACCACCAATTTCCAAGTTCACTTCCTGTAATGGCTGACCCGCTGTCAACGTAACATCCTTTAAGACCGTTTCACCGGCAATGACTTGAACGCGAATATCTT
Organism: Halalkalibacter oceani; assembly: GCF_040544555.1. NCBI lineage: Bacteria > Bacillati > Bacillota > Bacilli > Caryophanales > Bacillaceae > Halalkalibacter > Halalkalibacter oceani. Next base: position 24,277 of record NZ_JBEPKD010000025.1, on the reverse strand, counting down.
TATCCGCATCGATCGCCGCCAGAGTCAGATTTACTGTCTGGTATTTATTCGCTGGAAGTAGGCTTATATTTTTAGCAGCCGAGTTAATGCTTTCCAACACGATTCCGGATTGATAGTCTTTGCCTTGCTGTACGGTATATCGCTTATCCACAGTTGTAAAGGCGGAATAGCCGACCTTTACCTCCTCAGACGTCACGGGCACCGACTCCGTCCCTTCTCCTAGAGAAATCGTCTGTGTTTGCTGATCCCAGTCGACTGCGACTCCCAACGCCTCCGACACTGCCCTGATTGGCAGATAGGTTGTGTTTTGATATGTAATTGGAGCTAATTTCTCATTATTTTGATCTGTCGGCACCCAATTATTCCCGTCAATAACAAAAGAAATAGACCAGTTTAAGTGAGCCGAGATCCGCTCCAAAATCGGCGACGCGCTCGCTCCTAAAGCAAAGCCAACCACCAGTACACTTGCCATCATAAAAACCATCAGCTTTTTCTTCATAAAAAAATCCCCTTCCCTTTTCCTAGTTATATGTACACCCACACCGCAGTTCAGGGAACATTTTAAACATTCTAAATTCAATCGGCAAGTTTACTTCGTACTGCATATTTTTTCCTTCATTCTTAAAAAGTGTTGAAAATTTCTGTTAAAAACAGCCCCACCTGACCTTTGACGTATGCCTAAAGGTCTGGACGCTTTAAAATAAATGATGCCGACTGCCTGTCTGCCGGAAGAACGCACTCCCAGCAGACTTCATAAACCATTGTTCAGCTAATCCTACTCCGCCTTCTTACGCAGCATAATAAACACATTCGTAATGAACTTTGAAAAGAGAAGCACGACGATATACAAGAAGAACATGTAGAATAACGTTCCCTCATATAGGCGCAGCAGGCCGATGGCAATAAAGATCGGCTTGCAAATAAAAGAGAACACCGCGGCTAATAGGATGGCGTACAAATAGTAATTTTTGTTGTGCTTTAATGTCCATTGATACATCAGCATGAAAGATACTGGAACAAGTGAGGCATCCAGGCCAAGATTGCTTGATACTTCGACCAGAATCTGATGGGGATAGCCCCAGAAGCCGTGCCTTATCCCGATCGAATCAATATAGGTGATCCAGACATGAATGTTAAAACCATAAAACCCGAGCAAAAAAGCACGCTTTTTATCAATCTTAAAATAGAGGACGATTAACGGAATAATGAGGAGTGCGAGATTAAACCAGAATTGCCACGCATCAAAGCCGGAATGCAGCTTCCAGTATTCCTTATAGGCTTTCGTTAACTCGATTTGCATGGAACGAACCTGTTCAAACATTTCAATTTGATTACTATTCATCAGACTGACTCCTTCATCTATTTCCCTATAGAATTCCCATTTTTTTCTTACTGCTATACCCTTTATGTACAAAAAAGCTGAATTTCCTGTTAATCAGCCTTTTCTCTTGCCCTCCTGTTTACGTTGAACAGCTTGCTATAACAGCTGGATTTCAGAAAACGACAGAATTTCCCTTCTCTCTCCAGGTAGTGACACGTATCATTCAACGCTTTATAATAGCAGTAAGGTTGTACAGAATTTTCACACATTTTTCCATGCAAATAGATAGGAGTTGAAGGTCATGAGTGAAAAAGGAAGCTTTGGTCAATTTGGCGGCAGCTACGTCCCTGAAGATTTAGGGAAGGTGCTTGGACTGTTAGATGAGCAATTTGAACGGTATAAAGAGGATCCCGAGTTTATCGAGGAATTCAAGTATTACTTAAAGGAGTTCGTCGGCCGCGAAAATCCGCTGACGTTTGCCAAGCATTTAACAGAGAAAAACGGAGGGGCCAAAATTTATTTAAAGCGCGAGGACTTAAATCATACAGGCGCGCACAAAATCAACAATGCGATCGGACAGATTCTGCTGGCGAAACGAATGGGTGCCACGCGCATTATCGCCGAAACCGGCGCTGGGCAGCATGGCGTGGCAACGGCTACAGCCTGCGCGGTTTTCGGGATGGACTGCACAATTTATATGGGAAAACTCGACACGGAGAGACAAGCATTAAATGTATTTAGAATGGAGCTGCTCGGGGCCAAGGTCGTCGCCGTCGATGCCGGGCAAGGACGTTTGAAGGATGCCGTTGACGCCGCCTTAAATGACCTCGTTGAAAACTATCAGAACACGTTCTATTTATTAGGATCTGCTGTTGGGCCCCATCCGTTTCCAACGATGGTGAAATTCTTTCAGTCGGTGATAAGCGAAGAGTCGAAGAAGCAAATTCTTGAAAAGGAAGGTCGCCTTCCGACCGCGGTTGTTGCTTGTGCCGGCGGCGGCAGTAACGCAATCGGGGCCTTCGCGCACTATCTCGATGAGCCGGACGTGCGTTTAATTGGCGTCGAACCGGCCGAAGCGCCTTCTCTTACAGAAGGAGTGCCCGCTGTCATCCATGGTTTTAAATGCTTAACCTTGCTTGACGAAGAAGGAAATCCGAAGCCGACCTACTCGGTTGCCGCCGGGCTTGACTATCCGGGCATCGGACCGGAGCACAGTTATTTAAAGGAAACGGGACGGGCGGAATATGTTACCGTCACCGGTGCCGAAGCGCTCGAAGCATTCCGGCAGCTTTCAAAAATTGAAGGAATCATTCCAGCTTTAGAAAGCGCCCATGCTGTCGCCTATGCCGGCAAGCTCGCCCAGTCGCTCAACAAGGACGATATTATTATCGTCAACCTTTCCGGACGTGGAGACAAGGACGTCCAGCAAGTGTACGAAATGATCAAGGAGCAGTAAAAATAAAGAATTGGTTCCATGAGGCAGGGCCCGTTCAAAGAGAGGAACCACAACGATTGTTTAAAAGCCCGTTATGAGAAACCCGCTCATAACGGGCTTGTGAAGTATGAAGCCATTGAAACGAGTCTTGCACTGTTCTTTCCGGCAGGCTTAAAAATGGTTCCCGACTTCCCCTTCCCACGGATCGCCTGACGTCCAGCCAATTGTCGTGCTTTTTTGCGTGCTCACTTTGCGTATGAGATCATCACGTTTTAGCAACGAAGGAGAAAGCTCCGTTCCAAGTCCGGGGCTTTCCAGTGGATATAAATGCCCCTCTTTAATAACCGGCTGCTCAGTGACTAGAGCCTCATAATAACTTCGATAGAAAGCGCGTACCGTTTCGACGATCATGACATTTTCCGTGCTCGTACAAACGTGAGAGTAGGCAATCGTTTGTACAGGTCCGCCGCAGTTGTGAGGGGCAATCGGCAGCTGGTACGCCGAAGCAAGCGTCGCTATTTTCTTTATTTCAGAAATTCCGCCGACCCAGCAAATATCAGGCATGATAATCGTTGCCGCCCGCTGCTCAAGCACCGGCATAAATTGAAAGCGTGAGAACAGGCGCTCACTGACACAAAGCGGGGTTGATGTCGCTTCTTTTAATTCCTTCAGCGAGCTAATCGAGTCGACAGCAATTAAGTCCTCAAGCCACATCGGCCGGTAAGGCTCCACCGCTTGGGCAATTCGAATCGCGCTCGGCACATTCCAGCAAGCATGTCCTTCCAAAGCGATCTCGATTTCATCTCCAACCGCCTCTCGTATTTGTTTAAAGGCGCTTACCCCTTTTTGCAGATCGGCGTTGGAAATCGAATGTCCTCTCGTTTTTTCGCTAAACTGGTCATAGGGCCAAATTTTCATCGCGGTAATGCCGTCTTTCAGCAGCGATTCCGCCAGCTCACCCGGTTTTTTGCGCGAGAGCTCCCAATCATTGTAGGCTCCATGACTCACACATGTATTGTACACCCGAATGGACTCCCGACATTTTCCACCAAGCAACCGGTAAAGCGGCTGATTCGTATATTTGCCTAAAATGTCCCACAGCGCCAGATCAATCGCACTGATCGCCCGCATTTCAGAGCCGGCATAACCGTGATAGTGGGCGCTCTGGTACATATCATGCCAGAGCTTCTCAATATGTAAAGGGTCCTGACCAAGTAAAATATCCGCCAAAATATCATGGATAATCGTTTCAGCCCCCATGACACGCGGCGTCGTTTCTCCAAGCCCGATGATCCCTTCATCGGTATGAAGCTGTACCCATAATAAATTGGGGTGTTCCGGTGTTCGAATCGTTTCAACCTTTGTAACTTTCACTTTCCATCCTCCTTATTGAGCCGCTCTTACAGCCCAAGCTTCGTTAGCATATCGTTAACTTCCATATGGCTTGTAAATGTCTCTACTGCCTGTTGGACATCCCTGTTCTTCAACGCCTCGAATAACGCAACATGAGTTTCCGCAATATCCTCAAGCTTATGAAAATAGCGGGGGTGCGTATGGGCAATAAAACGGCGCACATGCATATCCATCCGGCTCCAAATTTTCAGGCTGATTGTTTTTCCGGTTTTTTCGACGAGATAACGGTGGAAAAACATATCATAAGATATCAGCTTCCCCAAATCCTTTTCCGCCGCTGCTTCCCTCATTAACTGGATCGTGTCAGCCAGCACCTCCAGGTCTTTATTTGTTAAATAGTCGATCACCTTTTTAACGGCATTGAGCTCGATCATCTTCCTGTATTCAAACAACTCTTTCATTTCTTCGACTGACAGCGCTGTCACAAATGACCCGGTAAATGGAATCAGCTCAACGAATCCATCTTCCTCTAGCTTTTGCAGTGCTTCTCTTACCGGAGCCTGACTGCATGAAAACCAGCCTGCGATTTCAAGTTCCACTAAACGCTCCCTCGGCTGAAGCTCTCCGGTGAGGATCCTCTGCTGTAATTCCGAGTAGATTTTTTGTTTAAGCAATTTTTTCTCAGCTTGAGCCATGCGATTACTCCTATCTCATACAACTAAGATTATCAATAGATTATCGATAATCTATTTTTACAGTACATAACCTTTCCCTGTTTGTCTATGATCAATTTCAAAAAAATCGAAAAACTGAGCTTTTTAGACTGGTAGCTGCACACCAACGACTTGTTCCATTGGCACAGAGCTCCGCCTTTCCTCCCCATACTCTTTACCCCTTTTCTTAAAAATAGAGAAATTTCCGATCATTTATCTATACTTTTTCCTATGTCATCTCGGTAAAATCAATTTTATAATAAAAAAAGAGTAAATCTTTCCAGTGAGAGAGGAGGGTAGCCGATGAAAACATTGGTCGTCAGCTCGCTGCATCATGATCTCCAATCCCTGCAGACCAAGCTACACGAACAAGCCGGACAAATGGCCAGGCTTGAGGCAGAACTTTCAGCTTTTATTAGCATCGATTCTTTTGAAGGCGAAGGTGGAGGAGCAATCCGCAACTTCTTTCAGGAATGCCACCTGCCGTTTTTACGTTTTTTTCAGCATTTCCTCTTAGACTACCAGCGGACGATCCAACAGATGATAAACTCCCTTGAGGCTATGGAGACCGCGCAAGAAGGGGTTATTCAGCAAAGCTACCTTGACCACAATATTCAAACCGGAATTGAACAGGCGAAAACAGTGATCACTCAATTAACGGATTCGGCCAATCAGGCTATTCAGCAAGTGGGCGACATCCTCTTCCTGCCACGGATTCAGGACGAAGAGGCGTTGCACCATCTTGAACGGGCACGACAGGAAGCGGATGAAACGGTCGAGAAGCTGCTGACATTCGACCATCGGCAAACATCGGCCCTGACGAATGTGGCGGCTGATCTCCAACTGATGAAGCAGTATGTGACTGATGTGGAAAGAATGTTTCAATTTGGCAGGCTGACGGTCAATACGTTCCATCCGGGCCAATTGACGTTTCAGGCCTCTCACATTAATCTTAGAACCGAACTGTTTCAGAAACAGTCTTCCTTTCTGGCTTTGGCTGGTCATGATCCTTTCCGGTATCCGCCAATCGGCTTTCCCAACTGGTTCAATCCAACATTGCAGCCTTATGGCAGCCTGACCTTTGGCACGGTGCCTCTCGCTCATTCTGCGCACAACGTGCAGCAAGTATCGAACACCGACGATGCGCAGTATGAAATCGATACTCCTTCCGGCTGGGCGGAAGCGGGGTCGTTCGTCCTCGACTTCATCCCGATTGTCGGCAATATTAAGGCCGGTGTGGAGGCGGGAAGCGGCAGTGATCCAATTACAGGGCGTGAGCTGGAAGGCTGGGAACAGGGCTTGGCCGGTGCCTCCATTCTGTTGGGCGGCTTCGGAAAACTTTTCTCGCGTGGTACGAGAGCGGTGACAAAGCTTGGATCGAATGTGCCAATCCGCTATGATGACCGCGTAATCAGAAGAATGAGAGAGGATGGAGGCACTCATCATAACTTCCCTTCTTCTTTTGATCAGACGATTCTTTCAAAGAAACCGGCCGTAAAACGGGCGGACGGACGCGAGGAATTTTTAAATACGGGCTCAATTAACGGACAGCCGGGCGTCTACCATATTACAATAAAAGATGATGTCATTACGCACCGTTCCTTCATTCCGGAAAGTGACTGGCAGCGTTACTCCAACCGCTGGGGCTTACCGTCGATAAATGACATTAATTAGCACTTATTGAAGGAGGAGAAGCACTTGAAGCAGCTGCACTATCAAACAGAGGGCGAGCTGACAGACGAACGTCTTAAACTCACTTATGGCTCCCAACTGATTTTTGAAGGATACACCGATGATTTGGTCACCTCCGCCTCAGGTGATCTGCAATTGAAACTGAACTTTGGCACGAAGGAGATTTCCAGGGTCAATGCGCGAAAGCTTGGCGACCATATTATCTGGACACCGGAACTGCCTCTGCCCGGCAAAGATTCATATGTACCTCTCCTGTTTACCGAGCGGCAATTTACTGAGCTATGGACAGCCCTGCGCTACGATCCGGCAGCCGACCTTGCGCTGGTCTCTGACATCAGCTTGGATGAGCTAAAACGGATATGGCTGATTCCCGCCGTAGCGGAGCCTCAGCTTACTGACCTCGCCGACCTCGCTCGCTCAGTCAAGGAACAGATCATTGCCTGCTCAGACGAGTTGGAAGAGCAGCAGCAATACTTAGAGCAATTAATCGAAGAAGACTGGTCGAAGATGGATACGCTACGTCTCCAAGCAGTCGAGAGCAGCCCGGACTGGAAAGATGCCACAGCTTACCTGAACGATGGCAGCGAATGGATCCCCCTTAAAATCGACCTTGATGGCACGCAGTACCTTTATTTAGGGGCTGGGATTTGTTTACGTACATAAGAAAAAAAGACGGAGTGAAAGGGGCTAAATCCCGTTTCGCTCCGTACTTTTCATGTACCTTAAAGGGTACTTCCTAGCTTTACTCTCCTACAGCAAGTGCGGCTGTCTCATTCATTAATGTCCCTCTTACCGCGATTCGCTCCTGTCCTCCGCGCGTGCATGTGATCAGCGTAATCTCCCGCCGGAATGGATGGTCTTCCAATATTTTCAGATAAGTTGGTTCGATTATTTCTGTAGAGAATACTTGGTACTTATATGTTTTATCATTCGCATGCAATAAAACCGTATCGCCTTTGTCTATCTCCGGTAAGCGGCTAAAATGACGCTCAGCCCGATATCCTCTATGCCCTGCAATCGTAAAATTCCCTTCCCCCGGTACTTGCTCCTTTTTTATTTGCGTGAGCGCTACCTTCAGGTTTTGCTCTGTTGTCTCAGGTAAGACAAGCTGATTAAGATCAATGACCGGGATTTCAAGCCTCATCACCTGTTCGAGCTCGTTCTCGGTCATCGTCTTCCCCATCACATTCACTTCGATATTGCTCTGCTCCGAATCAGCAACGAGAGAGAGGGCTTCTTCCAAAGCCCTCGCGTCTCGATTACTTTGCCATTCAGATAAAAAGGGAATCAGAATCAGGATGAAGCCAACCAGCAGCAGCCAGATACCGATAATTAATTTGCTTTGACTGTTCCTCATATCAATCACTTGATCCCTTACTCAATTGTTTTGAATCGGCGATGAAGAAGAATTCCGCCCCCGAGCATGAGGGAAATGACTCCAAGGATTAGCATATAAAGAAGTTTTTCTTCCCCTGTTTGCGGAAGCTGCTGTCCTGAATTAGTTTCTTTTTCTAACACTGGCTCGCGGTCATTTGGCGTCTTCCCCTCTCCAGCGCCGCCGCCATTCGGATGTTCCTCATCATCTTCTTTCCCGCCATCCCCCGGGTTATCTCCGGATCCAGGACCCGGCTCTGGTTGATCATCTCCGCCATTGTCACCCGGCTCTTCCGGATGACCTGGATCATCACCGTCTCCATGATCACCAGGCTCCTCACCATCATTGCCACCTGGTTCTTCCTCGTCGTGATCACCCGGTTCTTCACCATCATGATCGCCCGGCTCTTCTGGATCTTCGTCTTCCACCTCGTCCGGATCCTCAGGCGGTCTTGGTCCACCTCCTCCTCCACCAGAGCTGCGGCGCTGATTTTCAACAAGAAGTTTAACGCTCTCCTTTTGGTCTACTTCAATTATGAATGGATGGGGTGTCTGGTCAAGCCGATAGCCGGCCGGTGCCTTCGTTTCGATAAATTGATAGGAGCCCGGTCGCAGTTCATCGACAACGAGCTTTCCATTTTCGTCTGTCGTTAACCCCGCTTGCAACGTTACGCCGTGGCGGTTCTGCAACTCAAATTCCGCCCCGGCAAGCACATTTCCATGATTTCGGCGATCAACCTTAGTTAGTTCCACAGCGCCCGGTATCAATTGATTCTCGATGCTAACAATCAGCCGCTCTTCTTGCCCTTTGACAATCGTAAATTCAAACGGTTTAGCAGGAAGCATGTAATGTTCGGCTGCTTTCGTTTCCACAAATTGATACGTTCCCGGCCGTAAGTCGCCAACAATCAGCCTGCCGTCCTGATCCGTCGTTAAGCCGGTCTGTAGCGTCGTTCCTTGACTATCTTGAAGCTCAAATTCGACTCCTTCCAAAACTAGTGTCGGTTCGTCCTTGTCAGCTTTTACAAGCTCAACCGCTCCCAATACAATCGTATTTTCCATTTGCAGCTTGATCAATTCAACTTGGTTGTGAGTGATCGTAAATGGAATTGGCGTCTGATCAAGCTCATATCCGAAAGGAGGAATGGCTTCAACGAATTGATACTCGCCCGGTTCCAAGTCGTGACGTAATAACAAACCGTCTTCATCCGTCGTCAGTTGCTCAAGCGTCACAAATTCATTTCCTTGTTTTTGCTGCAACTCAAACACAGCTCCCTCTAATGTTTCCCGTGTATCTTGATCAAGCTTCTCAAGCTGAACCGCCCGCTTCAGCTTTCGGTTTTCAACTTTGACTGCATTGTCCCCATCAATTGCCACAAGCAATGTGTCCGTAATGCCGACGACATACCCTTCCGGGGCCTTGGCTTCCTTCAATAAATATTCGTCATACAACAAATTCTCAAATTTCACCTTCCCGTCAGCTCCGGTTTCCAACGTTCTGATGGCAATGGTTCCCGAACTGTCATAGAGCGTAAAACGCGCGCCCGCTAACGGTTTATCAGTTCCAGCAGCGACCTTCGTCACTTCGAGGCTTCCTGTTACACCGCTCCCCGTTCCGGAGCCATCCGTAAATCTGACAATAATCGTTTCATTTGATTCTGTTTCTTCTATTGTAATATGCTCGCCCGATAAAACTGCTGTATTCGTCACGCTATCTTCATGCTTAGCACTAATATAAGATTGATATTCCAGAAGATAGGCACGATCAAGATCGCGCTTGAAGTGAAGCTTAAAGTACTCCACGTTCTCATCCTCTAAAAATTCAAGCAGATAATCCTCGCCAAAATTCAATTGCTCTCCCTTTGATAGATTGCCTTCTTCATCGACATTCGTCGCATAAAGCTTAAATGAATCGCGCATTAAAATTTGATTCGAGCTTGGCCGGTCGGTCAATACAGCATTGGAAATATGTGACTGGCTATAATTGATCTTCACTTGCCAATCGATGACCTTACCATGTTGCGTTCCTGTTTTCCCTGTGAATTCGCCGCCATGGTTAATGGAAAGCGAAGCATGAAGCTCAAGTGGGTCATCGTTATCACTTTGAACTGTCGCGCTATTATGATAGCGGTCTTTAATAAGCTGCTCCGCTAAACTTGTTTTGTACGTGATCCAATATGGTGTTGTGATTGTGCCCGGGAATGAGATTTCAAATCCCGGCTCCCCATCATCACCCTCTATCATTCTAAGTGAATAATCCGTATTCGGCTGCAATGGTCCTCCGAGCTTCACCCCGTCAGCACCACCTGTCAACTCCATATGATAGACTGTTATCGAGTCTTCAAGAAGTTGCTGATTGCCTTGAATGTAATCTGTTACGACAACATTCTTCAGTTCGCTCAAGTTATAATTCAAGCCGACATTCCATGTAATTTCCTTTGTAATCGCATTGTAGGAGCCATACTTAAAGCCATTGTTTTGCGTATACCGATCCGGGTTGAACACGGCCTCCGCTTTGAGTTCCCTGTCCTTCCCATCAACATCCGTCCACGTTAAAAGGGCTTCATTGATGAAGTTTTTCGTTTTATCTTGACGTGTCTCATACTCAAAGCCTGTTGTGTATGTTATCGTATGCGGCTTACTGATTGGGCTTAAAAATGTAATTGTAAAGCCGGCATCAAGAGGAAGCCGTTCAAGCTCATAATCCTGTTCTTTTTCCAGAGGTCCATCAGGGCCCGTAATAACCAAGCTGTCTTCAATAAAGCTTAACCCTTTATTCGTAAATTCATCTGTCAGCACAACGTTATTCATTTCGTGAGAGTCTTTATTAAATGCAATCGTCCAATTCGTTGTTTTCTCTTTATAGTCAGCATCTCTGTTGCTCTTTTCAAGAATCTGCTGCCTGATAGGCTGCACTCCAGAGGATTCTTGTTCGCCGAATTCTACTTTATTTTTGACTGTGTCGCCTTGATAGACACGGTCTTTTGATCTCGTTTGATAAATAATTTTATAGGCATGGGAAATGTCCTCATTAAATTGCAGCTCAAACCCGTTTTTGCCTGGGTTAACGGAATAATTGGCAAAATCAATCTGTCCAGCTTCCTCTCCGTTTTCATTAATCTCTACTTGATACACGTTAAAGGAGCCGTCAACAAGCTCATGACTAGCTGAAAACAGATCAGTTAATTTCGCCGCGTCTTTAGGAATTGATTTTTCATTGTAGTTAAATTTGATTTCCCACGTAATGACCTGATTAGGAGCATCATAATGAGCAGCTCTCTTTTCTAACGGCTTCCCGCGACGGGTCTCTACTTCCGCCGAAGCTTCCCGATCAGAGACATTGTCGCCTTTTAAAATCGCTTTATTTTTATAAGAGGTGGCGTTCTCATCAATGACATCCGTTTTAAAGGTAACCCGATAGGCGGTTGAAATGTCGCCAAAGACGAGCGGGAACGTGCCATCTCCAACGGCTACTTGATCGCCCTGCACCGCACTGCCATCGAGCTGCATATTCAGCTCATACACTTCCATTGAGCCTGGCTGAAAGGCCTGACCGTCCTCAATCGGATCATCCAGAACGGCTCCTTCGATCGAATCAAGTCCTTTGTTTACATCAATCGTCCATGTAATTTCTTTTGCATTATAGCCTTTGTCCGGAGTTCCGCGCTTTTCCAGCGTGCTGCCTGGTCGCCCTTGAAAATGAATGGGAATGACGGCAATGACCCGATCTTCGACCTCGAAGATGATTTCCTGAATAATGTCTCCGCCAAGATCCTCCCGAAACCCTGTCCAGAACGTAAGCGTACCGATAATGTTAGAAAGCTGCTCAATTTTGTCATTGAACGTCATCGTTACTTTTCGATCCATCCCAAGCTCAAATGCTCCCACATTAGTCGAGCCGAAGACGAGTTCTCCGTCCACCTCATTATAGACTTCAAAAACGTCAGGCAAATAAAAAGTAAAGGTAGAACCTGCTTTGTAGCCGTGACCGTTTTCTAATTTCCAATTAAAATGGAGCTCAACAATGTCACCTAACGAGGGCTGATTGCCTGGATGTTCTTCGTAATGAATCTCGTTGCCATCTTCATCCTTCAACAGGACGCTCGTAATAATCGTTTCTGAAATGATAGAGGGATCATTTTGTTCAAGAAACTCATCTAACAGCCCCTCTTCGTCCTCGATGACCTCAGCCTCTTCCTCAACTGGCTCCTGATCCGTTTCTTCCTCCAGAACGTCCTCCGCACTATCTTCCTGGCCTTCCCCAGCTTCTGTCTCCTGATCTACATCGCTTGGGTTGTCTGCATCCGGCTCAGTTGATTCCATTCCCTCATCATCATGACCGGCTTCTGGATCTGGATGTTCTTCCTTGGTTCCGTCTTCAGCATCCGGCTCGTTCCCTTCCTCCATTTCATCTGCTGAATTGGAGTCCTGTCCCTGTTCGTTTCCTTCTTCCACTCCGTCCTCTGAACCGAAGTCCTCCTCCACTTCTGCTGTCTCTTCCTCAGAAGCAGGAAGCTCTTGCTCTTCCTGTTCTCCAGGCATTTCAGCTTCTGCGGCTTTTATCTTGTCAGTGAAAGCAATCGTGCTCGTATATGCCTTTCCACCGGCAGATATGCTAAGTTGCATGTGATCACGGTCCTGGACCATCCCCTGATTGAAGCCAGCCTTGAGCGTAAATATGCCTTTTCCTTGTTGCTGGCTGTCGACCGTCGCTGTAATGGTTCCATTCGTAGTGGCGCGATACGTCCCAACGTTCGTCCCGCCTTCTCCGTTTAAGACACCACTTTGTTCCTGAGAGATTGTTAGTTCCTTAGGCAATGTCAGCGAAAATGTTTCTTTAGTGACATGTTGATTGAGTTCCCAACCAATATGTACATGGACTAACGAGTTTTTATCCACTGCCGTACTTTCATCAATGCGTTTGCCATTTTGATCCGTCAGCACTACATTTGTAAAAATTGATTGTTGCGAAGCACTTGCGCGAGGTACCATTCCCATATTTAGCGTCAGTGTTTGCATGACAAACAGCAAAATAAAAGCAGCTAAACCAATTTTTCTAACCAATTGCTGCTTCCTCCTTTTCCTTCCGAAATTAAGCCTTACATGATTCGGCTTTTACTGTGTCATCATAAGCAAGCACTCTTATTCAGCTCTTTATCTTTTCTTACAAAACACTTATACAACGCCCGTTTCCCATGAAATGCCCGTTCGTGAAAAAGAAAATATTTGCACTTCGCAGACATTTAGAACTATGCTAAAAGGATCATTTTATCTTTCTGATTGATAAAGCTGCTTTCAATCGACAAATATTGAATGGAAGTTATAGTAAGTTACTTGTAATATAAAAATTAAAATTATTTAGGAAGAAAGAGGGAATGTCATGATTCGAGCAATCGTTGTTGAGGATGAAGAACTCTCTCGCCAAAGATTGGTCCGAAATTTAGAGGAAGTAGATGTTACTGTTGTCGCTTCATTTTCCAGCGGTGAGAAAATGATGAAGGAATTAGCGATGATCGATTTCGATGTCGCCTTTTTGGATATTGAAATGCCAATGATAAACGGGTTAGAGTTATCCAGCGAAATACAAAAGTGGAAGCCGACCGTTCAAATTGTGTTTGTCACCGGCTATACAGATTATGCCGTAGCTGCTTTTGAACAAGATACGGTCGATTACATACTAAAACCGATCCTGCGGCACCGTTTAGAGAAAACGATAGCGAGAGTGAAGAAAAAGCTGGAACAGACTAATAGCCTCTCCGTTCCTCCAAAGGTAATGGAGAATGCGCCGTTACAAATCAACTGCTTTCATCATTTCTCTGTAAAAATCTACAATACACCGGTCAAATGGAAGACATTGAAGGTTAAAGAGTTATTCGCTTATCTGTTTATGCACCTTAACACTCCTGTACACCGGGACACAATTATTGACCAGCTGTGGACTAACCATGAATATCGGAAAGCAAAAATCCAGCTGCATACCTCTCTGACCTATTTAAGAAAATTGCTTGCTACGATCGGAACTGAAGAGAGTATTACTTTTTCGAGCCAGTATTATCAGCTGTCTCTCGCAAATTATCAATGCGATGCTGATACTTTTGAACATACACTTGACACCTGTCATGCAGTCAATCATGAAACGATTAACACCATTGAGAAGACGCTTGAGCTTTACACCGGGGGCAATCTCGAGCAGGAGGGGTATGAATGGGCTCACGCCAAGGCGAGCTATTTACATGAACGAATGATCGTGCAGCTCGACAGACTGGCCAGCTATTTTGAAGAAGCCGGGCTATCCTCCTCGCAGATCAAATACCTTCATTGGCTGCAAAGGCTGAGTCCGTACGCTGAACATGTCGTGCAAAAATTGATGATCGCGTATACGAAAGCCGGTTCCCGAGCGAAGGCGCTCCAAGTGTATGAACACTTTAAAGCTACCATTCTTAACGACATCGGCCTCGAGCCGGAAGAAAAAACGCAAAGGCTGTATGCGCGTATCCAGCATGGTCAATGAGTGCTTCCATGGAAATACCACCAGAAGGCTACTCGTTCACATTCTAAAAAAGAAGACTGATTTACATAAGGAACTTGCAGGCAGATCATCCAGGCTTTTTTCTCCTGCTCATTTGTTGAAATCGTTTTCAAAAGGATTCATACGAAAAGCATCCCGGAAGGCCTCGGCCCTGGGATGCTTTTCAACTTTCTTATTGAAGTAGAGCAGGCGCTTTTCGATGCCGCGTTCCTTGCTCGTATGAGTAACCGAGTTTAAGTAATGTCGGTTCTTCAAAACGGCCAGCCAGCAATTCAACGCCAACCGGTGTTCCAACAGACGTATATCCGGCCGGAAGAGAAATCGCCGGAAAGCCGCTGAAGGCCGAGAGACGATTATTTGCGCCGGAAGTCTGGCTTTGACCGACCATTGCCGCCGGATGTGTCGTTGTCGGATAAACAATTGCATCCAACTCATGATCGGCCATCACTTTCATAATCGATTCCTGCGTGAGCCTTGTGCGGAAAAGAACAATATCCTTATACTCTTCTTCATCCAATGATTCGCGCTCATTTCTTGCAATCAAGGAATCTCTCATTGAATCTTCAATGTCACCGGATTCAATAATATCGGTTAACGATTGATGGGCGGCGTCCGGTCCCAATTCAGCTAGATAATCATTTAATTGGAATTTGAATTCCCAGCTGCTCAAGCTTGGATACTGACTGATTTCCTCAAGATTCGGCAAGGTAATGTCAATCATTTCCGCACCGAGACGCTCCATATCCCGGACAGCCTGCTCGACAAGGCGATTAACCTCCTCACTTTCAGCCGCATCACTAAACAGCTCGCGAGCGACGCCAATTCGCGCTCCTTGCAGGCCATCAACATCCAGATAATCAGTATAACTAGCCGGGATTTGTCCTTTGCTCCACGCGGTCACCACATCTTTCTCATCATAGCCCGCGGTCACATCAAGCATATGCGCCGCATCCGCGACCGTCCGCGCGAGAGGCCCGCCGACATCCTGTGTCAAGGCTAACGGAATGATGCCGTCGCGGCTCGTTAGCCCGATAGTAGGGCGGATCCCGACCAGGCTGTTAAAGGCGGCCGGAATCCGGATTGACCCGCCGGTGTCCGTCCCAAGTCCGGCAACAGCAAAGTTCGCCGCCAGCGCCGCCCCTGTTCCACCACTTGATCCACCGGGCAAATAATCGAGATTATACGGATTAAGCGTCTGCCCGCCGAGTGAGCTGACCGTTGTAATACCGAATGCAAATTCATGCAGATTCGCTTTCGCAATAATGATCGCCCCAGCGTCTTTCAATAGCTTAATTTGCTCGGCATCATCAAGCGGGAAGGAATCTTTTAAACATAGGCAGCCGGCAGATGTTGCCATATCTACTGTATCAAAATTATCCTTCACGACGACCGGAATCCCGTGCAGCGGGCTGCGCGGTCCGCTTACAGCGCGTTCCTCGTCCAATTCCCGCGCAATCGCTTCGGCCTCCGGGTTAATCGTAATAATCGAATTAATCGCCGGCCCTTGCTGATCATATAAGTCAATCCGCTCAAGATACATTCCGACAAGCTCTTCGGCTGTCAGCTTCCCACGATCCATCGCCGCCTGAATATCGGCAATCGTCGTTTCCTCAAGCTCAAATGGATCGAGATAGTGATAGACACGAAGAGCAAATACAGCTGCCTGGGCCCGGGTCAATGTATCGCCATAGCCAAAGTGGCTTTCGCTATAGCCAGTAATGATTCCTGTCTGCTGAACCGCGCCAATATCTCCGGCATACGGACTGGAATTAGGCACGTCGCTGAAACCTTCAGCCTGCTTTTCCAATCCAAGTCCCAGATTCATATAATAAGCCGCTTCTTCCCGTGTGAGAGGTGTGGCATCGCCGCTGCCAAGCGACACGTCCACTTCATGCTCTGCAAAGACGCGCGATAAAATCGTTGAAAACTGAGCAGTCGTGACTTCCTCGTTTGGCCGGTATGTTCCATCAGGATACCCGTTGACCAATTGAAGGTCATAGGCCTCCATAATATCCTGCCCCATTTGCCCCTGTATGTCGGAAAAGACATCCGTTTCCGCCAATGTCGGGAGCGGACTCACGAACAGCACCGATAAAAATGAAATGACCATAAACAGTTGTTTCATCTCGTTTCGCATAGTTCCCTCCTAATTGAATTAAAGTTAAAAAGAAAAACAGCAGCTTCTTTCCACTAAAGTGCGCCCAGAAAGGAATCACTGCAAGGGGCCGGGCAAAAAGGTTGTTTTGTTCCCTTTATGCCCGACCCCTTCCTTCAAAGGTCTATGGCTTTCGCTGACCATCGGACTACTAAGCTTAATATTCGTTAAAGTACCTCTGAATCTCAGCCGGGTCATCGGTTTCTGTCAAAGCAAGCATTAATAGAATACGGGCCTTTTGCGGGTTAAGAGAATCAGCCGTTAAGGCGCTTCTTTCCGAAACCGTACCATTGCCGACGCGGGTCGAGCGCACGACATGAACACCTTTTTCTGTTGCGGCTTGGGCCCCTTCCGCGCTAATGCTTGACATCGAACCATTACCTGATCCGGCGACAACAATTCCTTTTGCCCCATTTTCAACAGCGGCATCATACATATAGCGATTGTCATTCTGGTAGCCGTAAATAATATCAACCTGCGGCAATGTTGATAGATTGCTAATATCAAAGACGGTTTCCGTCGTATGCTTACGTGTTGTTTCGTTATAAAAATACGGTTTGCCGCCAACAATTCTTCCTAAATAGCCTTGCTCGGTTGAGCGGAACGTATCCAGCGCCGTCGTGTTTGTTTTCGTTACTTCCCTCGCCGCGCCGATCCGGTCGTTAAAGGTTACAAGGACGCCTCGGCCTTTCGCTTCTTCATCTCCCGCTACGAGTACAGCGTTGTAAAGATTCATCGGACCATCGGCGCTAATCGCCGTCGCCGGTCTCATTGCTCCTACGACGACAACCGGCTTCTCACTTTTGACAACGAGATTGAGGAAATAGGCTGTTTCTTCAAGCGTATCCGTACCATGAGTGACGACGATTCCATCAACTTCGTCGGTAGCCAGCAGTTCGTTGATCCGTTTGCCCAATGTAAGAAGAGTGTCATTCGTAATGTTCGGACTGCCGACACTGACGATTTGCTCGCCACTAATGTTGGCGATCTCCTCCATCTCAGGAACCGCTTCAATCAAAGTTTCAATCGCAATCGCGCCGGCCTGGTAACCAGTCGTAGCCGTATTGGAAGGCGCGGAACCGGCAATTGTCCCTCCTGTCGCCAAAATCGCGACGTTCGGCAATTCGTTATCTGCAGTGAAGTCAAGCTCTTCAGCCGGTGCGATATATTCATACAGTCGAACCGCCAAAGCCGCCGCCTGAGCGCGGGTCAGCGTGTCGCCATAGCCGAAGCGCTCCGCCGAATAGCCGGTGATCAGCCCCGTGTCGGCAATCGCGCCAATATCTCCGGCATATTCACTTTCATCCGGGACATCACGGAAGCTTTCATTTGCTGGTTCAAGCTGTAAACCAAGATTCATATAATGGGCAGCCTGCTCTCTTGTAATCGGAGTCGCATCTCCTTCTTCAAGTTCCACGCTCATTCCACTCTCCTGGAACACTCGTGAAAGAATAATCGAAAATTGACCCGTCGTTACCTCAGCTTGAGGCCGATATGTACCATCTGGAAATCCATTTACGAAATGTAACTCGTACGCTGCGATGATTTCATCCTTCAGCGCTCCTTCCACATCCGAAAAGACCTCATTGGCTAATGTGGTCAGCGGGGTCACCGCCAGAAAAAAGAGCAACGAGATGATCATCAGCATATGTTTGCCTTTAAGCTGCATTTTTTTCCTCCTTTTTGAAATAATCACCACCCATTTTAAAATATTTCGCTAAACTAAATACATATTTTTGACAGATTTTCTAACAGAGCTTTTTTCTTACTGGTCAAAAAAATCGTGAAACAGACAATCGCTTTCCTTAAAAAAAAATGGTGGTTTGGCTCAATTTCACAAGGGCGCTCTGTTGAATTCCATTAAACAAGCGTATCCAAAACGGCGTTATCCTCCTTTGGACGAAGGCGGTTTCCCCTATTTAAGAAGATGACCCTTTGTCTGTTCTTTTGTACGCTAAGACTACCGCGGAATCTTGCAGAAGCGCTTCTGAAAAAGGAAAGAGCGATGCATGATCAACCATTTGAACAACTTGTAACAGATTACGAGCCATTACTGAAAAGCTGTATTCAAAAGCTGAACCTTTACCGGGATTACGAGGAGTATTACCAAATCGGAATGATCGCCCTCTGGACCGCGTATTGCCAGTTCGATCCTGAAAAGGGAGCATTCCCTGCCTATGCACAGAAGGTTGTCCGTGGGCATATGCTAATGTTTATGAAGAAAGAACAGCATTTCAGCGAGCGCCATTTGCTGCATGATGACGACACCACATATCGACTCGCCGATCACGATGCAGAAGAAGCGTTTGAAGCGGTCACCGCACCGCTTGAGGAGTATCTTCATCCTCTTTCAGCCCGGGAACGGCTATGGGTTTTGGAAACCTTTGTCCAGCAAAAAAAGCTCGGTCAAATTGCGACCGAGCAGGGCGTATCCCCCAATACTGTTGCATCCTGGCGGAAACAGGCGCTAAAGAAATTGCGCGATAGGTTCAAGCCTCTCCACCGGGAGGCCGGTGCCGACGGAATGTAGACTAAAACGGACTTAAAGGCTGGGCACAACCATTTGTCCCAGCCCGGCACCCTCTTTCTTTTAGTAGTTTTTCGGCTTATGCCGTAAGGACCTTGCCTGGAAATATCCGAGGCACGCCCGGCTAACTAGAAGCTGTGAGCGGAAAGAGGCATAGGAAACAGGTAAGGTCAGCTTTAATCCGGTATGAAAATGAATCGTTGTCTTTTCATCCGGGCCGGTACGATCCGGGTAAAGATCAGTGACATGGGCCGTCAAAATCCAGATGCAGTCAATATGCTCAGGTGAATGAGTCGGACTGGCAATCATACTGCCCCGCTCCTGAATGAGGATCGGGAGTTTGTATGTATGCTTCGTGACATAGGCTGCCCACTCCCTTCTGCCGGCATAGGAGGCACCATTCAGCTTGCAGGACTGCTCAATGATCCGCAAAGGAGGCTCCTTCACATAATAAACCGCTTCCATTTCAATGACCTTCGTCTGATATTCCACATCGCGGTGTGGATAGAGTGCAAGGGTCTCTTCATGAATTTCGTACGTACTCACAAAATATGATTTCATTTTCCATTCCCCCATTTTATTATTGTTTCTTGTCAGACCTTGTCCATCGACGACGCAAAACAAAGCAACAATGTGGAAACAAAGAAACATCCCAGTGAGAACAATGCCTGCTACACCTCGTGAACAGGCAGCAACGTGTGCCATGATAGATTTGCAATCTTATCAGCAGCATGCCAGCTTACTATTTTCCTACAGCCTCCACTTCTCTCCCTTCTTCATTAGATCTTCTGTCGACCTAAAGATTTATGAAAATAATACTATTTTCTCCTAAATTATACATCTTTCTCCTTGCAGATCGCAAGTAATTTTTTCATTTTTTTGAAAATTATAGTCTGCATCCTGATCTAAAAGATTGAAGAATCTTTCCCTTTTATTTACTATAAAGGAAACAAACTAAGGAGGGAGTCCTATTTCATTTACCATTTTACTGCAAATTGGGGTATCGTTGCTCGTCTTTCTTTTTTCTCTATTGGCAGCGTGGTATGAAGGGAGTGAACTGTTAATCAACCCGGGAGAATGGGAGTATACGGCGATTTTCACCCAGCTTTTGACCGGCGGCCGGATAGAGGATGCGGGTGAGATTTTGGTGATTGATCATTTTGTCTATGCGCTGAAATTCAGACCGCTGTTTCCCATCCTCCTCTATTTAAGCGGACTCTATTTTGTTAGTTTGCTCGTCTATTTGTTGAGCAAACGCACAAAGGCTTTTTGCTATTATTTATTTGGGGCGGCAGCAATCAATCTGGCGTTATCCCTGCTATTCATCGGCTCTTCGACGGATGGGGTGCGAGTCTTTCTGAATGTGATGTGGCTGGTGACGCTCACAAGCTCGCTTCTCGCTGCTTATTTGCTGCGCAAAACAGGGGTTATCGCAAAAGGCTGATCCTTAGCCTTTCGCGATAACCCCTAAAGCCTTTCCGCCTACGTTTCACTAACCGCTTCAAGGCGGGCGAGCCGTCGTTTATAGACAACCTTCGAGATCGAAATGCTCATTTCATAGAGCAGCGCGAGAGGCGCGAGCACGATCAAGGCGGAAATCAAATCAGGCGGGGTGACGAGCGTCGCCAATAATGTCAGCACGAAGTAGGCGATTTTGCGTGTCTTCGCCAGCCGCGCCGGGTTCAGCAGCCCGAGCCGTGTCAACAAAATGATCAGGATCGGAATTTCAAATAGAAGCCCGATCGGTATCGTTAAATTGAACAAAAAGCCGAAGTACCTTTCGGCTGTGTACATCATCACGAGATGATCCTCCGCCAGCGTTTGCAAGAATGCTAACACGCTCGGGAACAAAATAAAATAACCAAATAAAATGCCGATGATAAAAAATAAAAACACAGCCGGAATGTAAACACCGACGATTCCCTTTTCTTCAGCTGTAATCGCTGGTTCCACGAATTTCCAAAGCTGATAGAGAATCAGCGGCGTCGTGATAATCAACGCGCAGGAGCCGGCAAGCGTGAAGTAAATCCACAGAATGTCACTCGGTCCGAGAATCGCCAGCTGTTGACCTGCCGTTTCGACAATCCAATCATACACGTTAGGAACAAAAGCGAAGGCACCGGCAAAAGAGAGAACAAAAAAAACAAGGATAATAATCAGACGTTTTCTCAGCTCTCCCAAATGCTCCTCCAGCCTGAGCTCTTCCATACACACACTCCCTTTCCCCGTTCACCATGTAAAAATAAGGCAGAGACCGGCCAAAGGTTGTTTATCGTTTGCCCAGTCCCTAAGCAATGAGGAGGCTGCTGAAAAAGGACGGATTTTCACTTTTTCAGCAGCTTTCGCATTCTCACAACTGGCTTTTGACGGATGAAGCTATCGCCAACAGGGCAAAGCTCGTTTTATCTCATCCTCACCGCCTCTTTTTTCTCAAACTATTACTGCTTCTTTTCAGCGCTTTGCAGCTCAGTCGGTTCCTTTTCAGGTTCACCGGACACGAGCTCTCTCGTCGCGCTCTTAAACTCTGTTAACGTTCGCCCGAAAGCCCGGCCGATTTCCGGCAATTTTGACGGACCAAAAATCACGAGGGCAATGATTAAAAGCAGAATCAAACCTGGTATTCCAATATTTTGAAGGAACATATCCTTTCACTCCTCTCTTTTTTCCGTGCCTTATTTAAACGCAACATCCGCTTCTATTTCAATCAGCCAGTCTGAATTCACCAGGCTGCTCACCCCTACCGTTGACCGGGCTACTTTCGGTGTATCCTCCGTATCAAAATACTCGGCATAAGCGTCAAACCATCCCTGATAGTCAAACTCGTTTCCTTTCATCGGATCAGGTGTAATATAGACTCGTAAATAGGTAACATCGGCCAGTGACAGTCCTTTTTCCTCCAGGTCGACTTTAAACTTTTCTAAAATCGACATGGCCTGTGTTTTCGTGTCGCCGTACCGCTCATACAAGGTTGCCCCTTCGCTGTTAATCGCGCTTGGGACTGTGCCGCTAAAGGAAAGAACATTGTAATCGCTTGGAATCGCGACAGAGCTTGAGATCGAAGAAGAAGGGTTTCCAAAAAAAGTCACCTCGGAAAGCTCTTCAATCGCCTGTTTATCACTATTCGCCCCTACTAAGGAACCTATTAGAAAGCTTGTCCCGATAAAACAGGAGGCCAGTGTCATTTTCAACGTTTTTTTCATCTTTACTCATCATCCTCCAGTCATTTTCAAATTAAGCCGATACCGGTTCTTCTTTCATGACTTGTTCGTGAATTTCAGTGACCACTTTGCGTGCCGATTCAAATGCACCTGCCATCCAGCCGGTATAATAGCTTAAATGCTCCCCTGCCAAATAAACGCGTCCTTGAGGTCTGTTCAAGATTGGATAATAGTTCTGCAAATCCGACTCGGAATAGGAAGCCCATCCGCCTTCATTGTACCGGATCTTATGCCACGCTAGAGAGAATCCGGTTTCAAACTCCGCGGCGTACTGAGGATGAATCTTCGTCCCTTGTGCCAGCGCGTGTGCCTGGCGCTCGGCTAATGACATATTGCCCAGCGCCACCGCATTATTTCCGAAGTTATAATAGCCGACCAAAATTCCTTTTTGCGCGAGGAAGTCCGAAGACGGATACCAGATTTGGTTAATATCCATATTCGTCGTCGTGATTCCGCCATAAATGCGATCTTCGTTTTCCCAGAAGCGGCTCTTAAATTGCAGGCCGATTTTTCCGGTCGTCGCATAGCCGATCTGGTTCATCGCATTTTTCATTTCCGCGCTGAAGTCAGCCGGGATTTTTTTCAAAACCGGAAGTGGAATCGTACAGATACAATAATCTCCTGACATCGACTGGGTTCCACCAGATCCGGTGGTGTAGACGATTCGCACTCCACCATTTGTCTGGCGGATTTCGCGGACGATCGCTCCGAATGTGATCTTACCCGGAAGCTTCCTCTCAAGCGCTTTCGGAATTTGATCCATCCCGCCAATTGGCTGGAACATCATCATCTGCTGATTAAAGCTGTATTCTGAACTGAAATTGTTCATCATGCCTGATTGAAGTAAATCAGTAAATGAGTGCAGCTGTCCTAACGTGCCCGGCTGATCCCCGGCTCCCGGAAGCTCCCCGTAACCTCGGTTACTTGAGCCTTGATAAGTATAATCGGATGAAAGTCCGCCTTCTCTCCTTAAGTATTCTAGCAACCGCTCTGCATCCTCACTTGTCAAAGGATCGTCAAGCGCCGATTGATTGACCGCTTTGGCGAGCAGCTCCGCCACATACCCGCGCCCGTCCGCCTTCACTTCATATTTTCTGTAACGTTGATTAGACAGTGCGCCGGCATTCTCCTGATAATAGAAAGCATGCTCGTTTCCATTCGAGAATACTTCCAACGGAACACCAAGCTCCTTACAGTAATCCATCGTCACATGGTGCTGAGGAATCCGCGCCGGTCCGGCATTAAAATAGTGCCCCGGATCGTAAGTCGCTGTTTGCATCTCACCGTTGATTTCCTGCTCTTGGGTGCCCCGGCGCACTGTCCAATTTCGTCCACCGGTGCGCTGACGAGCTTCAAGGATATGGCAGTCATAGCCGGCTTTCCCAAGCTCATAGGCTGCCGTCATTCCAGCAATCCCCGCTCCTAAGATGAGAATCCTCTTCCCATTTCTACCAGTAAGGGCTAAATCTCCTTGAGTCGGAGGCTGAAAGGAACTGGCTGAAGCTGATGTTGATAAAAGCCCAAGTGACTCCATCGCTCCAAATACTGCTACTGCTCCTCCAACCTTTCCAACCCGGTTTAGAAAGTCTCTTCGTGTCATGCCGCGTTTCTGTTCCAAATTAACCCTCCTCTTGTTAGTAGATTCATCATCAGTATAATTTGATCTTTTCTGAATATTTTTTATTTTGTGATATAATTTTACAGACTTTTTTGAAAATTGGTTCCGCTATTCTAACCTGACGATGATGAAAACCCGCGCCATGACAATAAGAAAGCCGTCCAGCAGCTTTTCTGAAAACGCCGGTCAAAGCTGCCCTCCGTCCCTATACCACTTTCCCCCCAAAAAAAACTAGCTTTGAACCTATTGGCAATGGCTTCACACGCCACAAGCCCGTTGTGAGAAACCCACTCACAACGGGCTTTAAAAGATCGTGGCGGTTCCGCTCATTGCTTAGAGGCT
>NZ_JBEPKD010000024.1:0-61082 GCF_040544555.1 Halalkalibacter oceani | reverse complement strand
CAGGAGTGTATGTATTTTTCAGGATGTTGGCAAGTGGCCTTTTTTATGTACATAAATTAGCTGCCGTTTCCTACATTTCTAGTGTGCCATAAACAGGAAGGTCTCCCTGGTGAAGGCTCCTTCGAAATTAAAGAGGAAGTAGAAGGAACGGAAGTAATCATGATCCCAATTGAAGAAGCAACGGAAGAGCAGATCCGCAAGGACAAGGCAACGTATGAGGATATAGATCCCGACTCTGAAATGTGGGCTGAAATAAAAGAAGATCCTCCTGCTGAAAGTGTCAGTATTTTTGAGGATGACATTGTTGATGTAAAAGGCCAGGAAGTGATTATGGTCGAGGTGGAAAAGGATTGAGGATTGGTATTACATGGAGAAGAGCACTATTCTTTTGCTCTTCTCTTTTTTATACTAATCTTAGTGTATGTTATAAAAAAGGGGCAACAAAACAATTAGCTATAGCCGAATGATTGTTTATTTACTGATTGTTGCTGCGCTGTTATTATTGACAGATTCCTTTATTTTAAAAGAGCTTTCGAGGGCCGGCTATACCGTGTTCATCCTGTCCCAGTCGAAAACCACAGTGTAGGAGGTCTATTTGGGCAACTGTATTCATTTTCATGTATTATATTAGTAGCGTCTGTCTTGCAAACAAGTACAGGTTTTGGTTTTTCTATCATGGCAACACCTTTTTTATTAATGCTATTCTTACCACAAGAGGCCATACAAATAAACATTATTTTATCTTTAATAATCTCAATCTCACTAATTTTGAAGATTAAACAGGACATTGATTTTATCCTGCTGAAAAAATTTATATTGGGAAGCATAGCTGTTGTACCTATTGGTATTTTAATTTTCATTTCAATTAGCATAGATACTTTTAAATTAGGAGTTAGCATCCTCCTCTTATTATTAACATTGTTACTGACTTTTAACTTCAAAGTTAAAGCAACACCCTTTAGGGATTTCATAGTTGGTGGGATATCAACTACAAGTATCGGTATGACTGGACCACCGTTATTGCTTTACTTTACAGAAACAGATGCTAAATAAGGGACGTTACGAGCAACGACTTTATCCTTTTATCTCTTAATCTATTCCATTAGTCTACTAATCCAAATGACATTGACTGGAACGAACGACGACGGTATGACTTTTGGTTGTCTTTCCAACGACTGACGCCGATGTGCTGATTTACTTCATGTCCATCTGCGTTTTTTTTGCACCCGCACTGTCTTGGTGGGCTTTGATCGATGTAGAATCAATGCTGAGGTTTTCAAAATCCGGTTCAATGTGAAGGGCTTGGAAGATGGCGATAAGTAGTCCCGAATCTCTCCATTTGCAGAAGCGACTGTAGGCGTTTTCCATGAGCGATAACGTTCTTCCGGCAAATCTCGCCATGCCGCACCTCTTCGAGCGATCCAAAAGAAAAGCATTAAACATCGTGCGATTACTTAGTTTTGTCGGACGTCCTGTTTGATAAGGAGGGAACATGTGCTTTATTTGTTCCCACTGTTCAATGTTTATTTCGTACCGTCTTTGAGTCTTGCTCGTTGCTCCATTCGTTTTTCTCATATCATACCACATGATTCTTTTGTTTTCAGACTCGTCCTAGTTGTTTCATTTTGACATAATTGAAATAGTACAAAGAAATAATATTCTCATCTAAATGTTTTTCATATTAAATGGCTACGTTTACATCAGTTTGATATATTAAGTGAGAATACAAACAAACTCTCTAAATCGGCTATTTCATAAGTGCAATAAATGAGAATGGTCGAAAGTCCAACCTTCAACCATTCTCTTCTTTTAGTTCACTATATTTTCGCCTGCTTCTGGATGAATCGTATAAACGTGATCCTGTGCAGCTTCTTCGATATCATAGAAAGCCCAATGTGTCGCTGGGACATCTGGATAGCTCTGTATCGTAATACCATATAATGGACCACGGTTGAATAGCCGATTGATCATTGTCACCGCCTCAGCGCGTGTTACATGACCATTTGGTTTATACGTACCGTCTGTATATCCATTTACGATTCCTGCTAAGCTCGCTGCTTCAATTGAATCTGCTGCCCAATGAGATGATACATCTAAAAAGTGAGGATTTGTCAAATCACCTTCACCTAACTCCATATATCGACCAGCAATCACTGCCATCTCAGCACGCGTCATCGATGCGTTCGGGTGAAATGTTCCCGTTTTATCTCCTCTCATCAAGCCTTCTTGTTTCACAAACTCAATTGCTCCTGATGCCCAATGTGTACTTTGAACATCCGGGAATGGGGCATGATTCACCGGTCGAGCATGATCATATTCTAGATTTCGGGCAAGCATTGCAGCAACCTCTGCTCGTGTTACCATATTCTGAGGCTTAAAGGTTCCATCCGTAAATCCTTTAATATAGGCTTGATGGAAAAGATAATCATCATCCCAACCTTCTATATGAAGAATCGTAAACGTACTAAACTTATGCACATTAAATTCTAAACCTATTTGATTTCCCTTGTATTCTACTAGATTAGCTTTAACTAATTCCCTCTCTCCATCACTATGCTCAATAAATACGACTAAGTCGGCAAGAAATGCCTCACGCTCTTGTTGATTCGTCGGAAGCTCCACGTCTCGTAATGGAAGAACCAATGTCACGGGACTGCTTTGCATATTTGTTTCAATCGTCATTGGACGAGCAATCACATTTACAGTTTGATCTTTACCCATTTCTCTCACAATTTGTTCTACCCTTGCACGGTTTTCCACTTCTCTTCTCTCTGCTTCATCCTTGAGCGGAACAACATGAAAGAATAAGTCATTCTCGAAACCGTCTAACGATTGTTGCGGAACAATAATCCGCACATTTTCTGTATAGATCTCCAGGTCAATCCGAGAATCTCCCAACTCTTTTGCTGCTTCCTGTAGAATCGTTACATTCACTTGTGACACAGCATCCTTTTCATCGGGAATCACGATACGAGCTAGCGTTTGGCCTGCTTCTGTAACGCTTTGAACCGTTTCTTTTGCCCGCTCAGGTGTTAATACAACCTCATCATTAACCCTACCATTTGGATCCGTCGTACGGGTAATTTGCGTTTGTGTTACAGTGGAACCAGATCCGACATTCCCTGTCTCTACAGGAACGGTGATGATTTCTGTTCCTGGTTGATTAGGTGTTGGAGTACGCGGTGGAGTTGAACCTCCGCCTCCCCCTCCTCCAGAAGGTGGAATAGCTATCCATTTTGCATAGAGCGTTACGTTCTTAATTCCTATTGAAAATGCCGCTCCTGCCTCATAATTCGTTCCGTTTCCATCCGCTTGGGTGTTCCAGCCTGCAAACGTGTAACCAGCTCTTACTAGATTACCAGTATTGCCAAGTACCGTTACGTCGTCTCCTTCTTCATACGTTCCGCCATCGGTTGGAACTGTGCCTCCCGTATTGTTATTTCCGTTGTAGGTTATAGTATATGTGGCAACTTTAGAAGTCTTAATCGTTGTACCTTCACTGTCTGGCGAGGCTTTATGGGTCGCCGTTTCTTTTACTCTCGTAATAAACGTATACTCCGTATCTGACATTAACCCACTAAAGATTGGGCTGTCCTGCCATGTTGTCCCGTTATCTCCACTGTATTCTTGGCCTGCTTCCTCTTGTAACATAATGGTGGTTGTCGTTTTACTCACTTCGGTTGGTGCAGAAGGAGCACTTGGACCATCCGCCTTTTCCGCCACAGCTGTTTCCACACTCGTCACACTTCCTACCGCATTTGTTCCATCGGCTGTAACCGTGACTTTGATCGTCTCTCCGATATCTGCTTCTACCAGCGTATACGTTGGCGAGGTCGCTTCTGAGATTGACGTGGCTCCTCGATACCATTGATATGTCGGCACATCTTCCGTCGTAGTTGGAGTATACGTGATGTCACTTAGATCTGTGGTTAGCTCACTGCCATACTTTGTATCTCCTATAATACTTACCGTGCCTCCTATTACTGGAATCGCTTCGGTTCGAATCGTTGTACCTTCACTGTCTGGCGAGGCTTTATGGGTCGCTGTTTCTTTTACTCTCGTAATAAACGTATACTCCGTATCTGACGTTAACCCACTAAAGATCGGGCTGTCCTGCCATGTTGTCCCGTTATCTCCACTGTATTCTTGGCCTGCTTCCTCTTGTAACATAATGGTGGTTGTCGTTTTACTCACTTCGGTTGGTGCAGAAGGAGCACTTGGACCATCCGCCTTTTCCACCACAGCTGTTTCCGCACTCGTCACACTTCCTACCGCATTTGTTCCATCGGCTGTAACCGTGACTTTGATCGTCTCTCCGATATCTGCTTCTACCAGCGTATACGTTGGCGAGGTCGCTTCTGAGATTGACGTGGCTCCTCGATACCATTGATATGTTGGATTATCAGTCGTCGCATTCGGTCTATACGTAATTCTACTAATATCCGCCATAAAGGTACTGCCAAACTTGGCTTCTCCAGTGATACTTACCGTGCCCTCCAACTCTGGCAGTACAGGCTCGCCACCTGCGTCTGCATCAGTAACCACAAGATCATCAATCAATAAACTAATATCTTTCTCTCTTTTTTGTTGCACGATACGAAACTCTGTAATATTCCCCCAAGCAGGGTTGGTCAGTTCTACAGTTGTTAAAGTAGAAGCATTAAAATCATATTCCGCTCTAGGTACTGGCACACCACTCTTATAACCTAATACTGTATATAAAGCTTGACCCATCTCTTTTGCTTTAAATGAAACAAGCTTAAAGCTATCTCCAGAAGTCAATTTAAATAGTGCGTACTCTCCTACATCATGCTCATTCATTAAATCCAACATTTGATTATCATTTTCATTAAAGATACCAATTACTGCATTTGGATCATGCGCGCCATTTTCCTGAAGTATCGCTACTGTCCAATCTCCTATAGTTCTCGGGCTATAATCACTCCCAGTTGGATCTACACTTTCAAAATCCTCACATCTATAATCTGGCGGAATAGAATCTGCGCAACCACCAGAAGATGGAGTCGTATCACTTATCTCTATTTCCAAATTCTGTGGATCGCCGGAACTAAACGTAAATGTTAACGTTGTTGTTCCTACAACCTGTTTGGCCAGATACTCTTTCTTAATGGTTACTGTATTGCCTGATACCTCATAATCTGTTCCGGCCTGCAGTAACGTGGTTCCATTTAATATACTTGACAACGTATTTCCGTTTAGTGTCATCGTCACTTCGACATCCAACTGATTTGCTTCATTTTGATCGAATGTTACACTAGTTGGACTGATCATGCTGTTTTCGATCGGTGGAACAGTAACCTCACCCATACCATGCAAAATTATATTTCCAGTCATAGAATTATATACACCGAACCCTTGATCATAGCCAGCAAAAAATAATTCGGACCAACCGTCACCTTGATCATTATCTATAGATTTCCAATTTTCAAGAAGTGTTCCATCATTATCATAATGTTTCGCACGAATTTCTGGAGTTTCAGCAACTAAGAAACCACCAGTGGCCAAACTTATAAAATTCCAAACTAAATCAGTGTCTATCTCATTTCCAATAGCCTCACCACTAGTATTGAAAAATTTAACCTTCCCTTCTGCATGAGTACGATAGTATACCGCATACTTTCCATTCGTTAGTCCAACAACTTTTGAATAAGCACCCCCACTAGGTTTAGGCAAATCTGAAAGTTTAAAGTGATTAAAGCCATTTACTGTCCTTTGTGTGCCATTATTGTTATAAATGACACCTTGATAGTAACCAGAATCGTAACTATGGTAGGTTATCATAAAAGTCCCATCGCTACTTGCTGCTATTGAATGTTCATATGTAGAGCCAGCAGGGAGTTCTCTCGTCCCCGTATTTGTAATCGAAGTAGGTTCCGTTACTGGGTTTCCGTTTGAATCAAATATTCGTAAATAATACTCATTTCCTGCATGCTGCCAAAAGAAAGCGATATTGCCATTAGTTAGTTCAGTTGCCCCAGTGTAACAATTATAAGTTGATGCTTGTGTACTAATATTAGTGGCTTCCTTAATGACGTTCCCCCTGAGGTCTAACATAATAAACTGAAATGAACCACTACAGCCATTATTTGTCCCTTCCCAAGTTATTATAGATCTACCACCTGAAAGCGGATACACACTAAAATCAGAGACATTCGATGCTCTTGCTCCCATAAGAGCTTTTACATCTGTTGTAAAAACTTCACTTCCGTCAGTTCGATATACTTTATAAGTTATTTCATCTAAAATTTCCCAATTGCTATCTAACTTTACTTTTAAGACCCCTGTTTTATCACCCTCTAATCCAACAGTCCCAAATACCCACTCGTTATTATTAGAATCTGCAACAGAAAATTTCTTAGCACTATCCAAATCAATAGTAGCGGCTTGAACTTGATGAACTAAAGACCCGAACATTAAGAAATTACTGAATATTAAAATAAAAATTAAGTTTACAGAAATACTTCGTTGTCGTTTTTTATAGAAAAAATACATAAAACACCCCTCTATTCCTTTTATAATAGTATAGAATCTCACACTAGCGTTGCATAAATAGTGTTAGAATATTCTGGTTAACTACTTTTGGTGTTTAGAGCCAAAAAAGTAAATACTCAATTAAATGTGGCCCCTCCATTTCGTAATTACTTTACAATTGACTAGTGCGACGACGACAAAATCCTTTTAAGGGATGGTTTTCCCTTCAATCTTCCTACTCCATATATGCGCTGGTTTCCATAATGAAGCCTTTAAATAACGGCTGATTTGCAAGATTTTTCGCTTACTCGCCGTTTCTATTTGAACGAGAACGTGTAGGCAAAAGACAATCAGTGCGATAAATAGTTGGTTTTGGATACCCATTCACTTTGACCCTAGAACTTTTTGATGCTGAGATGTTGTTTGACCCATTTGAAAAACAATTCGATCGCCCAGCGTGATTTGTACATCTCTGAAATTTCTTCTGCACTCAAATCAATCGGTTGGTGATTAATTGAAGCTCATTCCCTTTGGAATCCATCAATTTTAAAAGTATCGAAAGTAGTTTTCAGCACGGTTTTGAGTCGTTCCAAACAACACCATTTGATCGGTTAAAACAGATGAGTCATTAGGTAGTTTACACTCGTCAACTACCCGTATTACAGCGTTTTTCCTTAGTCTATATAGAAAAAAGTAACCATCGTCCGTCATTCGGTCAAAGCGTTCATAGTCGAGATAACCGCGGTCAAACACATACATGCATTCTTTGTCATCAACCATGACTTCAAGCTGATTACGATCATGTTCCTTTGCTGTTGTAACCAAGGCTTTTTCAGGATATGACGTTCCTTTTTCCATAATAACAAGCGGTAAATGTAATCTTACAGCCGCTTTAGTGTGGCGAAATTTAGCCCATTTATTGTTGGTTAGATTGAGCGGCATGTTGCTTGAATCCATGATTTTTAATGGCATAATGAGTGTTGTATAATGCGTTTTAGCGTGAATTTGTCCGACTAAATCAAGGAAAAGCTGTTGAAATAGGTCTGGATGTAAACCATTTAATCGACGTGAAAGCTGAGAGGAAAATATTTACTCCTATATACTTAAAGCTTCTTTTGTTTATTAATAGCTTTTCTACGTTCCAAACTAGTAGTTTTAAAAAAAGTATCATCCTCATCAAAATTATCGTTTTTCATTTCAAATCTCTAGTAAAATAGTAGTATAACTGCATTATATTATGAAAAAGTCTAAAAACAAATATATTTTTTAGACAAAGGTAAATTTTGTGACCTTTAGGGGGGATCAGGATCTATATGCTACCTTGGCAAAAGGATTCAATCCAACTAATTCGATAGTCCTGGATGGATCAGGTTTAATCCGAATGCGAGTGCAGCGCAGTGGCTTCAGTGCCCCAGCATTGTACGGCGAGGACAATAGACATATTGGTACTATTGTATTAAAAGCATACCGTTTTGAATTTGGAGGGATTTCAAGTGTACAGTAGATTTCTAATCTATTTCATACTTACATTAAGCTTGCTTACAACTATGATCATGGCCATGTTTGCTTTCAGAGTTGAAAACACACTGATAGGATTTTCTTTCATTGATATGCTAAAAGTTAGCTTTGTTTTCTTTCTCCTGTGGAGCGTTCTGTTGGCTTTTGTCATAAGACCCTTCTTATGGATTATGAAAAGCAAGGTCCCTTTTCCGTTAAATGTTCTATGTCATGGAGCCCTTCTGCTTGCCCTTGCTTACCCGATCTATTTGACGTTTCCAACCGATTTAGGTGTGACGCTCATTTTATCGTTAACGGTTTACGTTTCAACAGACTTCTTCTCCCATCAAAATTTAAAGCACGTCCATTAAAATAGCTTGCTTTCTAGATCAGAAAACAACCATCAGAAGTTTTCCGCTTCCTGATGGTTGTTTTTATCGTTTTGTTTCAGTAGGAGCGCAACATTTATACCTCTGCCCTTTGTTTGAAAAGAAGCAAAGAGACGAGCAACAAGCTAATAAGCGCCGAATCGATAATCCTCACGACGTGAACTCCGTAAGCGGCAAGTGAGACGCGATCGACCAATTGCCAGATACCGAAGAAAAGCAGCGTCAGCAACGTGATCAAAAACCAATAAACAAGCTTTTGCCGGCTGCTTACCCTTTCCCCCTCATAGGGGTTTCTTCTTGCCCGGTAAACGAGATAGAAAAAAATCGCCACGAGCCCGGCAACGGTGCTTCCATGCTGAAGCAGCTTAAAAACAGGAATGGAAAAGCCAAACAGCTGAAAGCTGTACGTCAAAAAGGAAAGCCGTGTGACGATAAAGCCGCCTAAGTGGGTGAAGGAATCCCATACGACATGCGTCAGCATCCCGAATAAAGCCGAGTAGATAAACACAATAGCTTGCAGCGGCTTCGTTGAAGGAGCTTTTTCCGGAGCAGCTTCCTGTAAGAAGGAAGGTAAATGACGGTGCAACGTTTTATGGATGAAAGTGACATACACGAGATAAACGATGATTACCATCGGCAGGTTGAAAGCAAAAAATCCGTAAGCCGTATGACCAATTTCGCCATATGGCCGGCCATGAAGAAAGTATTCAAAGTCAGGCGCCATGCTTCCAAGAACCATCGCTAAGAAATTTACATATTTACTTTTGCGCGAAAAAGGCAAAACGGCAGCGGGATGTGCGAATGTGAGCGGCATCTTTTCCTCCAGGGTATTTTTCTTTAAATATAACATCATACATTCGGTCAAATAGTCGAGATTAATTCCTTCTACGCAGTTCACCTTTTTCCGTCATTTTATACTGGCTGGACGTTTCGATACCGGTCTTTCGGCCAAGGAACACTACGTTATAGATCCCAGGCTGATCTTTTTCAGTAACCTTCTCTGTTATATAACGCACGAAGCAAAGAAGTAGTTACGCTTTATAGAAAGGTTGGAAAAAGGTAATTGAACTATCAGTTGCGATCATGGAAAGGATTGCTATAATTGAATTATCATAACAGATAATTGCTTGACCTACATCACTTTTTTTATAAAGGAGAGAGCAAAGATGCGAAAAAGCTTTTTCATAGGTGCGATCACCCTTCTGCTTGGCTGCACCGGTGGCTACTTTATTGGTACATTTGCTCATTCGGAAGCCGAGGCGCCGAGTGACCGGGTGTCCATTGTTTACCCAGTTAACGAAAATGGACAGACATACGGGTCAGCGGCGGATGCCAGAAATTATGAAGAAGAGCCTGACTTGATCAGCGCCTATGGCTCAGATGGCAAGACAACCGGCTATGTCAAAAAGGAAGACCTTCAAGGCCCTCAGCCGCAAAACCCCGAGGAAGCAATGCAGCTAATGAAGAACGCCAAACCGCGGGACATCCCGCTATATGATGTCGATGGTATAACGGTAATTGGGAATTTCAGAATCGAGGCCGGCGAGGTTACGGTGATGGAGGAAGGGTGAACGAGAAGGTCATACATTTACATAACCAAGCGCCGTGACAGGAAAATTGCGGCGTTTGGTTATCACTTCGATTAAAATAAGAGTAAAGATAAGTAAATAACGGATTTCCTGAGCAAAAGTAAGATCGCCCAATAACCCGTACATCAACTCTTCTCTCGTAATGGCCAAAATGTTCGTTTTATAATGTGATTAAAAAGCTGCCATTTAAGCGAGATTGACAGCTTCTAATCCATATGTTTAAGACGATGTGAGGCATTTTGAAAAACTTCTTCGTCCGCCCGTGAACCGATGGCAATAATTTCTACAATTTCTACTGTCCTTTTACAATACGAAAAATAATCCTGATGCCGTTTTTACGGAATTTGATCTCTTTACACCCTTTCAGCTTTCTTTCGAGGGGTTTTCCTATTTCATTAGCTCGCGCTTCTAATTTCTTTAGGGCTATGTCTACTAGTTTTTTTACTGATCCATCTAATTTCCGGTATTCTTTTAGCGCATTTGCATCGATAAACTGCAGCAGGAATCTGCGCTCTGATTTCATTTTTCAAATAAATCCTCATCGGAAATAAGATCTGGATCAAGCTTTTGAAAGTTCTCGTATTCATCTTTCGACATTGCTTCATCTAATTGATACCGTGTACCATTTGCCTCAGCCTCTTTAATGCGGTCTGCTATTTTTCTTTCCCAATTTAATTGACGCAGGTAGAGAAGTTCCATATACATTTTTTCGTAATCGTCATAGGCAAGGACTACGGAATCAATCTCATTATGATCTGAAATAAACTGAGGGCTATGCTTTGCTTTTTTTCGTACATCAGCAAATTTTTTAGTCGCTATGGTAGCTGGTACGATTTGTTCTTTTTTAAAGCGAGGCTTTTCCATTAACTTCACTTCCAGTCTATTCTAATTTCAATTAATTATACCATGCATCACTCAAACTCCATATAAAAATCCATATAAAAATCAGGATTTTTATATGGATTTATTCCTATTTGTCATTCTTAGACTCTTCGTGAGTTCAAAACGTACTTGCCAGTCGTTCTGCGTAGAGAGAGCAAAAAAAAAGAAATCTACAGCCCTACCTACAATAAGCCCTTATACACCCCCGCCCCTACACCTTCGGCCTCGGGGTCCATTTGCGATTGTGGTTTGACGTTTCCGGGAATGTGTCTCCGGCATGCAGCTTGACGGATTTCGGCCGCTGGACCATGCTTCCCGTTTCGCCAATCTCAACATAAATCCCGTTATTCGGCGCTTTTTGGCCTGGTTCGAACTGTCTGTTTTGTCCCAACTTAACATCCCTCCTTTTCTTGTAGCTTGCCCAGAAAAGGAGGGATTAACGAAAAAATACAGATTAGATTGTCGTTAATAAGGACAACAGAATGGCCTTTTGGGCGTGAAGGCGATTTTCCGCCTGATCGTAAATAAATGAGCGATCGCCGTCAATGACCTCAGCCGTTACCTCTTCCCCGCGATGGGCCGGAAGACAGTGGAGGAATTGATAGTCCGCTTTCGCCAGGGAGGCGAGCTGCTCGTTCACCTGGTAGCCGGCAAAATGCTGCTCACGCTCCTGTTGTTCCGCTTCAAAGCCCATGCTTGCCCAGACGTCTGTATAGATGACGTCCGCGTCCTTGACGGCCTCCTCCGGTTGATTGGACTGCGTTAACACCGCTCCTGTTTCCTTGGCGGCCGCGACGGCTTTTTCAAAAATAGCCTGATCCACTTCGTAGCCCGCCGGCGAAGCAACCGTCACATCCATCCCGGTCTTCGCCCCTGCCGCGAGCAGAGAGTGAGCGACATTATTCCCGTCTCCGACATAGACAAGCTTCAGTCCCTTTAACGTTTTCTTTTGCTCGTAAACCGTCAGGAGGTCGGCCATTGCCTGACAAGGATGGTAGGCATCTGTCAAGGCGTTAATCACCGGAACCGAGGCATGCTCGGCAAGCTGTTCGACCGTTTCATGTGAGTTTGTTCTGATCATAATCGCATTGACATAGCGCGATAAGACGTTCGCTGTATCTTTAATCGGCTCTCCCCGGCCGATTTGCATGTCGCGTGGACTGAGGAACAGGGCGTGGCCGCCAAGCTGCGTCATCCCGACCTCGAACGAGACACGGGTCCGCGTTGAGGCATTCTCGAAGATCATCCCAAGTGATTTTCCTTTCAAGGCTTCCGCAAACTGCTCCGGCTCCTGCTTGACCTTTAGCGCCAAAGCGAGCAAGTCATCAATTTGTGCCGGTGTGAAATCAAGCAATGTTAAAAAATCATGGCCCGTGATCGGGGCTGTCATTTGATTGTTCATCATTAACCGAACCTTTCCTTAGCCGTTTAGCACGGCTTTTTCTTTATTCCATAAATCCTGGATTGCGTAGTAATTAATGTGTTCCACCTGACGCCCTTTTAACATCGCGGCAAGTGTCGTCATTTCTGAAATGACGGTGCAGCGCTGCTTTAACGCTTCCTGCCGTTTCTCCGTGCCATCTTTTGTCCCGAGCTTCGGCAAGCTGATTAACGCAATTGCCTCCTCGCTCTGAATCCACTCGTCAAACTGCTCGGATGTCAGCGTGAAACCGAGCTCCTCCAGCCGCTGTTGAAATGGTAGAAAGGCTTCTTTAAATTCCTCGGCGACATCGACAAAAATCGTTCCTGTCTTTGAATAGAGCTTCGGCTTAGTCGCCTTTGACCAGGCGAACGCCTTATGAAACGCTTCAGCTAAATCATGGCTCATGCTCATTAATTCGCCGGTTGACTTCATTTCCGCTTCAAGCAGCGGATCGAGGCCGGCTAATTTTTGATAGGAAAAAATCGGCGCCTTCACTGTATAGAAGCTCGGCTCAGCCAGACTTCCCTTTGTCAGCCCGAGCGACGAAAGCGACACGCCGAGCAAAAGCTGGATTGTATAGTCAATTAACGGTTCATTTGAAATTTTGCTTAAAATCGGCACTGTCCGCGAGGCACGCGGATTAATCTCAATCACATAGAGCTTTTCTTCGTGCAGAACGAATTGAATGTTAAAAATGCCGCGGAACTCCATCCCTTTGGCGATTTTGTCGCTGTAATCGACAATCTGGGCCTTTATTTTATCAGAGATCGTATAAGGAGGTGTCACGGCGACGCTGTCACCTGAGTGAACGCCGGCACGCTCGACGTGCTCAAACATTCCGGCGAGGCAGACCTCCTCTCCGTCCGTTAACGCATCGACTTCGAGTTCAATTCCTTTCAAGTAAGCATCAATCAGCAGGGGAAAGGCGATTGTCTGCTCCTCGTCGTTCAAATACGAAACAAATTCACGCTCTGATTCAAACAGCATCATTCCTTGACCACCAATGACATAGGAAGGACGAATCAAAACCGGATAGCCAATTTCCTTCGCCTGCTTCAGCGCATCTGCTTTGTTTTCAGCTGTTTCCCCCGGGATATGCGGGACGCCGACTTCTCTCATAAACGCATAAAAGCGGCCGCGGTCCTCAAGCTGATCAATCGTATCAAGATTTGTGCCGTAAATTTTGATCCCGGCCGCTTCCAGCCCGGCAACTAAGGAGATCGCCGTTTGGCCTCCAAGCTGAACGATCACGCCCTCGACCTGCTCCAAATCAATGACATTGAGGACATCCTCGACAGTCAATGGCTCGAAATAAAGGCGGTCGGCAGTCGCGTAATCGGTGCTGACCGTTTCCGGATTGTTGTTCATCATGATCGCTTCATAGCCGAGACGATGCAATGCTTGAATTCCTTGAACGGAGCAATAGTCAAATTCAATTCCTTGGCCGATGCGGATCGGACCGGAGCCGAGCAGCAGCACTTTTTTCTT
The DNA here is from genome assembly GCF_040544555.1 of Halalkalibacter oceani. Lineage (NCBI taxonomy): Bacteria > Bacillati > Bacillota > Bacilli > Caryophanales > Bacillaceae > Halalkalibacter > Halalkalibacter oceani. The sequence goes on along the minus strand of NZ_JBEPKD010000024.1, from coordinate 47,322 downwards.
GCCGGTTGACGGGACGACATCATGCTCGCCGGACCAGCTCGAATAAAAATAAGCTGTCGACGCTTCAAATTCACCAGCGCATGTGTCAACCATTTTATAAGAAGGCGTAATCGCACACTGCTTACGCTTCGCCCGAAGCTCGGCTTCCGTCACTTTCCAAGCACCGGCGAGCCAGGCATCAGAAAAGCCGGCTTTTTTATACGTGTAGAGCTCTTCCTTCGTCACCGCTTCAAACGAAGACGCTACAATGTCCCGCTCCATCTTGACGAGACGTTCAAAGCCGCGTAAGTAGAACTGGGTAATTTGTGTCGCCTGAAAAAGCTTTTCCGTTGAATAGCCGCGTCTGAGCAGCTCAATGATGACAAAAAAGCGACGATCATCAGCATTGATCAGCAGCTCCCACAGCTCTTCATCGGTCTTCTTGGAAATGATCGGAAGAGTGAGCCCATCGACCTTTAGTTCAAGTGAGCGAACCGCCTTCTGAATCGCCGCTTCAAAATTGCGCTCAATCGCCATCACTTCACCGGTTGCTTTCATTTGCGTGCCAAGCGTCCGTTCCGCGTGGACAAATTTATCAAACGGCCAGCGCGGGAATTTAACGACAATATAGTCAAGTGCCGGCTCAAAGCTGGCATATGTGTGTCCTGTTACCGGATTAATCAGTTCGTGCAGATGATAGCCGAGGCTGACTTTCGCCGTCATCCGCGCGATCGGATAACCGGTTGCTTTCGACGCCAAGGCCGAGGAACGGCTGACCCGTGGATTAACTTCGATTAAGTAATATTGCTTGCTGTACGGATCAAGTGCGAATTGAATGTTACAGCCACCAACAATGCCGAGCGCCCGAATGATTTTCACTGAAACGGAACGGAGCAGTTGATATTCGACATCCGTCATCGTTTGCGAAGGAGCGACGACAATCGAATCTCCGGTGTGGATGCCAACCGGATCGATATTTTCCATATTACAGATCGTTATGCACGTATCATTGCTGTCACGCATCACTTCATATTCGATTTCCTTGAAGCCGGCGATGCTTTTTTCGACGAGACATTGGCTGATCGGACTCAGCTCCAGTCCACCTTTTATAATCCGCTTCAGCTCTTCCTCATTCTTAGCGATCCCGCCGCCGGCTCCACCAAGCGTGTAAGCCGGGCGAACGATAATCGGATAGCCGACCTGCCCGGCGAATGCCAAGGCAGCTTCAGCTGTCGTCACGATTTCGCTTTCCGGTACCGGTTCATTCAATTCCTTCATCAAAGCGCGGAATTCTTCTCGGTCCTCGCCCTTTTTAATTGACTCAATCGGCGTTCCGAGCAAGTTGATTCCGTAGCGTTCGAGAATTCCTTCATCGTGGAGATCCATCGCCAGGTTGAGCCCGGTCTGCCCGCCGAGCGTCGCCAAAATGCCGTCCGGCTTTTCTTTCTTAATAATCGCCTCGACGCTTTCGACCGTCAGCGGTTCAAAATAAACGCGGTCGGCGCATGCTTCGTCGGTCATTACCGTAGCCGGGTTATTATTAATTAGAATCACTTCGATTCCTTCTTCTTTTAACGCTAGGCAAGCCTGGGTGCCGGCATAATCGAACTCGGCTGCCTGCCCGATAACGATGGGCCCTGAGCCGATAACGAGTACTTTTTTCAATGTCGAATCTTTAGGCATATGCTTTTTCTCTCCCTTTGTTCCGCAACATGTCAATGAATGTGAAGAAAAGCTGCTCACTGTCTGATGGCCCCGGGTGAGCTTCCGGATGGAATTGAATCGTTAAGATTGGATAATCGCGATGAATGAGTCCTTCGATTGAACCATCATTAATGTTCATATATCTCGCTTCAAAGCCGGTTCCTTTTAACGACGGCTCAGTGACGACATAGCTGTGGTTTTGCGACGTCATATACACCTGCTTTGTTTTCGTATCAATTACAGGCTGGTTGGCGCCGCGATGTCCGAATGTCAGCTTTTCCGTATCCGCACCAAAGGCAAGCGCCAACAGCTGGTGGCCTAAACAGATTCCCATTGTCGGATACGTTGTCGCCACCTTCTTGATCAACGGCAGCTGGCTGTTCAATTGCTTTGGATTGCCGGGTCCATTTGTGAACAAAACACCGTCCGGGGCAAGCTGTTCAATTTCCTCAAAAGACGTTAAATACGGGACAACAGTCACCTTGCAGCCATTTTGCAGCAAGGAATCTACAATCGATTTCTTGTAACCGAAATCGACCATTACAATATGATGCTCACCGCTGCCGAACGTTTGAACTCTGCTTTGCGAAACCGCTTCGACGACATCCTGTTCTCCTAATGGGACGATGTCGGCAAAACTGACGTTGTCCGGGTCTGTTGTTAACACAGCCCGCATATCGCCATGCTCACGAATCCGTTTGACGATTCCTCTTGTGTCCACTCCGCTAAACAACGGAATGGAATGATTCTCACAATACGTCAGCAAGGAACAGCCTGATTCATAGTGGTAGCCTTCTTCGGATACTTCACTAACAATCAGCGCATTGACCTGGGGCTTTGCGCTTTCAAAGTCTGCTTCATTTACCCCGTAATTTCCTATTAACGGATACGTGAACACAACCATTTGGCCTTTAAAAGAAGGGTCACTTAACACTTCCTGGTAGCCGGTCATCCCCGTAAAAAAGACGATTTCCCCGTGAACCTCCCCATTACTTCCGTGCAGAACTCCTTCAAATCTATCTCCGTTTTCTAATAGTACATAGCCTTTCATCCGCTTTTCCCTCCACTCCGCCTGTGAATACTTATACTGAAATGTTGATCTTTATACATTGATTTTCTGATAAAAAGCCGTGGATAAAAGGGTAAGCTCCCCTTTTTCCAGGCTTGAAGCATGGTCCAACGACTGTGCCCGGTTTAATCGTCAAAAGCATTTTCCTTTTTAACTGTACACCGTACGAAGCCGCTGCACGGCTCTTTTTCCAGCTTCTTCATTTCTAAATCGAAAGCTGTTCCTTTTCGTTGACGGCAGCAATCGCCTCTGCCAAAATGCCCGTCGCTCTGTTTAGTTCCTCATTTGAGACGATCAGCGGCGGAAGCAACCTGACTACGTTCGGACCTGCCGACAGGACAAGCAGTCCTCTTTCGCGGCATTCCGTTATAATTGGAGCCGCTTCGACGTGACAGGCTACACCGAGTATCAGCCCGTTTCCTCGTACTTCTTTTACGATGCTGAAGGAGGCAAGTGCCTGCTCAAGTCTCTGTTTAAAATAATCTCCCTTTTGTTGAACATCGGCTAAAAACTCCGGCGTAAACACTTCGGTTACAACAGCCTCAGCTGCGGCCATTGCCAGCGGATTCCCGCCAAAGGTCGAACCGTGGCTGCCTGGAGAGAAGGCTTCCTTTAATTCCTTCTTGCCGATTAAAGCGCCGACAGGGAAACCATTTCCAAGACCCTTTGCCACTGTAATGATATCCGGTGAGAGCTCAAGCTGCTCGTAGGCGAACGCCGTTCCCGTCCGGCCAATTCCCGTCTGTACCTCGTCAACAATGAGCAGGCATTGATACTGCTCACAGATTTGGCTGAGCTTTTTCGCATATTCCTTGCTCATCGGCAGTACGCCGCCTTCTCCTTGAATCACTTCGACGATGATCGCCGCTGTATCCGCCGTCACCGCTCCCGCCAATTCCTTCTCATCATTTAGCGTAACGTAGGTGAACTCTGTCAATAAAGGACCGAAGCCTGCATGAATCTTCTCCTGCCCCGTGGCCGCCATGCTCCCGAGCGTCCGGCCGTGAAAAGACTGCTTCATGCTGACAATATGATGCTTTCCCGTCGCCTTGCGGGCGAGTTTGATCGCCGCTTCATTGGCTTCCGCGCCGCTGTTGCAGAAAAAGACATAGTCACCAACGCTATGATCAACTAACAGTTGGGCGACGCGCTCCTGCCCTTCGATTTGAAAAAGATTGGAGACATGCCATAAGCTGTGAAGCTGCTTCTCAAGCGCTGCATTCACCTTCGGGTGACAATGACCGAGATTACAGACGGCAATGCCGGCAATAAAATCAAGGTACTGCTTTCCGTCTTTATCGGTTAAGGTCGCGCCTTCCCCTTTTACTGCGGTTACATCCCATCTTGCATAGGTTGGGAATAATGCACTCATTCCTGTTTCCTCCTCACGTCACCGACAGTTTGATATTTGCTGATTTTACGATCGTCGTTCCTTTTACCGTGCCGTTCTCGGTGATCGTCGTTGCTTTGCCGTTCATAATCATTACCGATTGCAGCGTATCCGTTAATGTCGATAACGCCGCCCTGACCTTTGGCAGCATTCCTCCGTAAATCGTTCCGTCGGCAATATACGCCTCGATTTCCTCTGCCGTGACCTGCTCGAGACATTCGCCGTCCTTCAAAATACCGTCGACATCGGTCACAAACACAAGCTGCTCGGCTCCAAGCTCCCTGGCTACCGCGGCAGCGGCGCTGTCGGCATTCACATTATAATGGTCACCCGCCTCATTCATGCCGATCGGTGCGATGACCGGAATAATTCCCATTTCCATTAACGCGATCAACAGCTCCCCGTTCACCGCTCGTACTTCCCCTACATAGCCAAGCTTGGCCTGATTGACCGCCTCGACCTGAAGCAGCCTCCCGTCACAGCCGGACAAGCCGACCACGTTTCCTCCTGCTTGCTGAAGCTGGGTGACGACCTGTTTGTTGACCTTGCCGCAAAGCACCATTTCGACCGTTTCCAGCACCTCGGCGGTCGTTTTGCGCAATCCGTCAACAAACTCCGACTCAACCTGGTGCTTTGCCAGCCATTGGTTAATATCCGGACCGCCGCCGTGGACGATGATTGGGTGCTTCCCTTCCTGCTGCATGAGGAGCACGCTTTTAAAAAAGGCCTCTGAAAGCTCGGAAATGGTACTGCCGCCACATTTGATTACACTTATATTCTTCACCTTTTCTCCCCCTGTTCGCTTAGGTTCGATAGCCGGCGTTAATCCGGACATAATCATATGTCAGATCACAGCCCCATGCTTTTCCGGTTCCAGTGCCGATGTGAAGATCGACGTTAATGAATACCGTCTCCTCTTCCTGCAAATACGCCGTTGCCGCTTCTTCTGAAAAGACGAGCGGCTGGCTATTCTGCAGCGTTTGGATTGGACCAATCGCAATGTCAATTGTTTCAGGGTTGATCTCACAGCCGCTGTAGCCAATCGCGCATATGATTCTTCCCCAGTTCGCATCAGCGCCATAGACAGCTGATTTCACAAGATCCGAACCGACGATTTTTTTGGCGATCTTTCCCGCCTCTTCATCGTTCAGCGCTCCGTTCACCTGGACTTCAATCAGCTTTGTCGCTCCTTCTCCGTCTCTCGCAATTTTCTTCGCCAGTGACTCACATGTTTGTTTCAAAGCTTGATAGAAAGCCAGCCAATCAGGATGCTCCGGCGTCAGCGTCTCGTGTCCGGCCAGACCCGAGGCCATGACGACGACCATGTCATTTGTCGAGGTGTCTCCATCAACTGTAATTCGATTAAATGTCTTATTCGTGATCTGTGAGAGCGCCTGCTGCAGTACCGGCGGTTCAATGACAGCATCGGTCGTGATGAATGAGAGCATCGTCGCCATATTCGGATTAATCATGCCCGAGCCTTTGGCGACTCCCCCTATGGAAACGACTTTCCCATTTACGGTTGTCTGGAAACACGTTTTTTTGTTCATTGTATCAGTTGTCAAAATCGCCTGGTTAAACGCCTCTGCTCCTTCAAGGGAAGCTTCCGGCTTCAGCTGTTCAATTCCGGGCAACACTTTATCCATTGGCATATACTCGCCAATTACCCCCGTCGATGTCACTGCAACATAATGTTCAGGAACGTGAAAGTGGGCGGCGCTTGCTTTCCGCATCTCATAAGCGTCTTTTACACCGCGTTCCCCTGTGCAGGCATTGGCGTTCCCGCTGTTGACGACAATCGCCTGCAGCTTGCCTTCTTTCATAATGCTTTCCTTCGTTACCTGCAACGGTGCTGCCTGGATTCGATTGCATGTATAAACAGCCGCCGAGCTTGCCGGTACGTCACAATAGATCGCGCCAAGATCGAGGCGTTTTCTCTTTACTCCTGTATATACTCCGTTCGCGTGGAATCCTTTTGGTGTAATAATACTGCCACTTTCAACTTCGATCATTTCTGGTGCGTTAGCAATTCCCTTCATTTGTGTACCACCTCTCCATTATGGATACATCGGCACGAGTGTTAACCCTGCTTCCTCATCGAATCCATTCATCACGTTTAAATTTTGTATCGCCTGACCAGAAGCACCCTTTACGACATTATCAATGACGGATACGACCGTAATCCGTCCTGTTCGCTCATCGTACGTCACGCCAATATCGCAATAGTTGCTTCCATATACTTCCTTCGTCGCCGGATAGCTGCCTTGCTTGCGAATTCGGACAAACGGCTCCTTTTCATAAGACGTTTGATAAAGCTCTCGCAGCTCTTGTTCCCGGATTTCCTTCTTTGCTGTCATATAAATCGTTGCCATAATTCCTCTGACCATCGGGACGAGATGAGGCTGAAACGTCACCGCCGCCACTTCTTCGTTCCAATCGTTGAGCTGCTGCTCGATTTCCGGAATATGTTTATGCTGATTAATTTGATAGATTTTGAAATTCTCATTCATCTCACTAAAGTGAGTGATCGCAGATGGGGTTCGCCCCGCTCCTGACGTTCCTGATTTCGCATCAATAATGATCGAATCAGGCCGAACCAACCCTTCCTGAATCAACGGTGCCAGCCCGAGTAACGTCGCGGTAGGATAGCAACCCGGGTTCGCGATCAGCTTTGCCGCGCGGATTTCCTCACGCCTCCACTCTGTCAGCCCATATACAGCCTGGTCGATGATCGACTTCGCCGCAGCCTCACGCTTATACCATGCTTTGTACTGCTCGGGACTGCGCAAGCGCAAATCACCTGACAGGTCAATCACCTGACAGCCTGATTCAACAATCGTTTGCGACCATTCCGCTGATACGCCCGGCGGCGTCGCCAGAAAGACTGCCTCTACTTCATTTTTCAGCGTATCTGGATCAATCGGCTTTAAATCCTGCTCATAGATCGCTGTAAGATGTGGATAAGATTCATTAATATTCATTCCTTCTTTCGAGGACGTATAGAGCACGACCTCTTCAATGTGAGGGTGGTTTTTGAGCATCCGCAGCAGCTCCGCGCCACCATATCCTGTTGCGCCAATAATCCCTACTCGCATTTTCTCTCTCCCCGTTCCGTCTCGCTCTCGTTTTTTGATCTTGGTACTCATTATATATATGTATAAAAATTAATTCAACTGTATTTTTATTTTATTTCAAATAACTTAAAAAAATCATAAACCGATTTACGTTCATGGATGTTCTCTTTTTTGTTAGAGCCGTACAAGCAAGAAAAGGGAGGGTGGGACAAAAGTATGTTACCTACATGACTATCCGAACAAATGAAAAAGAGGGTAAACCACCGTTCAGAAATATAACTCCGCCACGATCTTTTAAAGCCCGTTGTGAGAAACCCACTCACAACGGGCTTGTGGCGTATGAAGCCATTGCCAGTAGGTCCAAAGCTAGTTTTGTCTCAAGCTCTTTCTAAATTCCCCTCCCCAAAAAAAGCAGCGGACCGCTCTGCTCAAATCGCTCAGAACGGCCCGCCGCTTTTATTCATTATTATTCATTCAGTTGATCATAAATAAGCTGAGCGGTCTCTTCAATCTGCTCACCCCAATGATCATTAATATGATGAAATAGATACTCCCCATTCTCGTCAAGGATGCTGACGCCACGATAGGACATCTGATGCTCCTCATCTTTCATATGAACATAGTCAAGCACCGAAAGCGATTCATCCGATAGAAACGAATAAGTGAATTCGCCCGCTTCCTTTAGCGCCATAGAGTTACTTGGGGTATCCGCACTTATGGCATAAAGATCGGCATCGAGATCCTCAAATAAAGCTAAGTTTTCTTGCAGCTGAACCAGCTGCTGCTGACAAAGTCCTCAGCCAACTTCAGTAAAATGAAAGAGAATCGTCGCCCGGTCCTTGTTGGACAGCGTTACCTCTTCCCCTTGTTCATTCACCAAGGTCAAATCTCCAGCCTGCTCTTCCTCCGTGCCACAGGCCACAAGCACCGTCATCATCGCAAACAGCGCGAGAAAACCGTTCATCGTTTTCATTCTCCATTTTTTCATTCCATTCACCCCCTCTTCATTCATATTTATTCATTTTTATTCGTATTGAACCGTATCCATTAGATCATCGATAATCGGCTCCTGATCCGTTTGCAATCCATCATACTTCCGAATGACGTTTCCTTCCGGATCAATCAGAAAGAAAGCTGTTGTATGACCAATATCACCGTCATCTAACGGCTGAACAGGTGAAGCGAACGCCGTCATCGACAGTTCGGTGATTTCTTCAACTTCATAGCCTGTGAGGAACTTCCACGTCTCCCCGTTGGCCCCGACATTTGTCGCATACGACTTCAGCAGCTCCGGCGTATCACGCTCCGGATCCACAGTAAAGGAGATATAGCCCATCTCGATTCCCTCCTCCTGCATCGCAGTCTGGAGGTTGCGCATATTCGGTGTCATCGTCGGACAAACCGATGGACAATGAGTAAAAATCAAATTTGCCAGCCAATACTGTCCCGTCAGCTGTTCTGTCCCGTAAGGCTCCCCGTCCTGATCGACAAAGTTAAATTCAGGCACGGCCAATCCGGCTTCGGCTATATCGAAGTCAGATGAACCGCCGCCACCAAGTTCATACATCCACCCACAACCGCTCAACACCACTACCAGACCCACGAACAGAAGTAATCGTTTCATCTCTCATATCCTCTCTTTGTATATCTTTATTTAAGGCTTTACAACCGGAACATCACTAATCGTCAGTTCGCCATCCTGCTGTTTTTCTTTGGAAAGCCACTGCTTAAACACATAACCGATTGTAAATCCGTACATCAGCTCCTGGGCGATTTTCATAAACACGCCGGCAAGCTGCTGGTCCATCCGCGGCTCAAGAAAGCGAAATGAGTCCGGCCCGGCAAAAACGTTAAGCGGCACCTCGGCACCAGCAGGCAGACAAAAAGCCATGACACTGGCCCAAATAGATGGATCGATGTACGTTTGATAAAGCGGCGCAGGGGCAAAAATAATTAAGGCACAGGCCGGCGTTATCAAAATACCATTCGCAAAAATATAACCGATCCGGCGCAAATCAGACAACGGAAACATATTCGGAAGCGGGGCAATCATATGCCACCACATGAGCGCCGCCGATAAAAACAGCCCGTACTCATAAAAGCTGTGCAAAATGGTGTTCTGCATCAATGTGTCGAACATAAACGGGACATGATACAAGGAAAACAACCCATTAAAGAGAAACAACGCGACGATCGGACTCCACACAAAGCGGGCAATTTGCTCGGTGGCCGGTGTTCTCCACCGTTCGATCAACGTCCGAAACATCCAGGACGGAATCCCCAATAAAAAAAGCGGGACAGCGACAAAGTAAGCAAGAACCATTTGTGCCATATGAAAGCTGATCATAATATGACCGGCAATATAAAGCGGACTGCCCCAGCCAAGATAGAGTGCGACTAAAGCCGAAACAAAATAGAAGCGCTGCTTCAGCGGTACGCGCTCACCGAGCGTAAAGGAGCGCCAACGGCTGATCAATAGAAAATAAAGAATGCCTATAGCAAACAGCGGAATGAACAATTCTGGTGTCCAAAGCGCGCGAAAACTAAACGTCTCAAACAGTATTTCCATTTCTAAAACCTCCTTTTATGGAGAATAAACAGGGAAGCCCGTCAATCTTCGCTGCTATCATACCATAGATACTGTATAAAAGTTTTGAACGAATCCTAACAATTTTATACATGCCCGGCTTGCTTCTTCCATGAATGCTTTCGTTCATCCGGGGAATGTTAAATGGGAACATGTCAAAAAGGAGCGATAATAATGAGCAAACGATCACGATCAAAACGGGCCATTCAACAGGGTAAAGACGCCGTCCAGCCCGCTAATGAAACAGAGGGCAAGCAGTCTCATCAAAACGAACGCAAAGGAGGGCCGCGTTAATGGGGAACCACCTTTACCAGGAAGCGCGTGAAGCCGTCGCCCGGGCTGAGCTTCTCGCGCTGGCCGCCGAAACCGACATCCAGCGGGAAGCGGTTCAAAAGGAATATAGTCGCGCGAAGCAGGCTCTTTCCTCCGCATTCGCTAATTCAACACCGGCTGAACAGGAGCAGCTGGCGAGCCTCCAGGAACAACTCCATCAGTTTGGAGATATTGAACAAAGCGAGTGACTGTCTTGGGGCGTAAAACGCGTGGACAAAAAATGGCAATGGCTTCACTCGCATGCTCATGGCTTAGGGGCTTGGCAAAAGTCGAAGTTGAGAAGAAAAAACATGGCAATGGCTCCGTTCTGCGCAAATCCCTTACCGAAGAAACCCGCTTCGGTAAGGGCCACTAAAAAACTTCCTTTTTTGTAATTCGAAGAAGAGTAATGGCTCCGCACGTTGCTTCGAGAAGCCCACTCGTAGCAAGGCTTTCAAAATCAGGCAACGGCTACGCTCATTACGAAAAGGCTGCTGAAAAAGTGAAAATCGTACTTTTTCAGCAGCCTCTTAAATTCTACTACTCTCTCTCTTCCTTTTATGTTACGCTAACAGGAGAGCTTATTTCGGATGTTCTTTTTATAGGAGGAAAAGAGAGAATGGTAAAGGTGTATAAGGTCGAGAGTGGAGCAGGCGCTCACCTTCAGGAACGTGTGGCGGACTTACTTATGGGACAAATGGAGGCACTCGGCCCAAAGGATGCCTATTCACAACTTTTAACAACAATTGAGCTGGCATTGGCGCCCCATTCCCAGGCTCATATTTTCGTAGCGGAAAAAGAGGACACACTTGTCGGTGCCGCCTTTTTTAATGTCGGGCTGAGCATTGACAAAGGTGGCCATTATATTTGGCTGAACGATCTTTATGTCGATAAACAGCACCGCAATCAAGGGATTGCAAAGAAGCTGCTGCTTCATGTTATTTACTGGGCTGAACAACAAAAGATCAAGGGCATCGAGCTTGAAACCGGGATTAACAATGAAGCGACAAAAGCGCTCTACAACTCGCTCGGTTTTTACGACATTATTTCAAAGCGGTACGGATTTCGCTTTTAGGGGAAGCCGCCGGCAGCCTATATAAAATTGGAATAAGCGATCTGCGGGGACAAATGCCTGCGATCGCTTTTTTCTTGTCCTTCTTTTCAGCTCCCGCCCATTTCGCCGTAAACTGGGCATTTTGCTTCTTTTTTTTTCCTTTTCAACATATGATATAGCAACCTAATCAGCTAAGACATGAGGGAGTTAAAGGAGCGTGCATAAAATCATGAGAGATTCGTTTGTTGATGTGGAGTTTTCTGAGGTTTACATTGAGCTGAGCAAACAAGCCTTGCACCAATTTATCAAACGGATGATGAGTCAACATTATTCACTCTTCTGGCGCTATGATGCGAAAACCATTTATCTCATGATTGAGCTTAATGAGTCGATCCACGAACTCCCTTTTGTGCGAAATAGCGATTTCCTCACTCTTTCTGCTGATTGCCTTCACATTTATGATGATACTCTGGCCAACGCCCTCGAAAAGTTATTGCAACATGAAAAAGGCAATGGCATCGTCAAACGGGCAACAGAGGGTCCCCTCTATATTACGTCATACCAAGCCGGCGACATTGAATCTATGATTGAAATTGATGGGAGTGAAAAAGTCATGATGAACCGAAATGGATCCCTGATTCAGTACAAGGATGATGACAAGTCACTTGAACCGAAAACGTTAATTAATATGATGAACCTGGAGATTGATTATGTATTGATGGAACTGCATGAAGCGATACTCGAGTCGGATCAATGGCAAATTGATTCCCATAAGAAAAAACTGAAAAAACTGCTGTCGCGACGTGAACAGGTAGAACAGCTGCTTTAGTCGTCTTCTGGTTACTTCACTTATTTTTGCCGGATTTGCAAAAGGAGATTGTCTCAAACAAGAAGCCCGCCGTGCTCTTTTTTGAGACAGTCCCGAAGCAAAGGCTCCGTCCTCCACCTCGCACGCAGGACGGAGCCTCTGCCTTTCCTTGTTTGCCTGGCAATCAGGCCGGATAAAAAATCACCAGCGTCAGCTCGCAATCCTCTTCCTCGCTTTCGTTACAATAGTCATGCTCTTCATCCGCGACAAAGTGAATGCCATCACCCTCGTTCAGCTGATAACGCTCCCCTCTCACCTCAAGCGACAGGCTTCCTTTTTGAACAACGATATATTCCTCAACGCCGTCCCGATGTGCTTCGGCACCGTACGTCGCCCCGGGCTTCAGGCTGACTGTAAACAGCTCAAATGGCTTCCGGTCCTCTTTCGGAAAGATCGGATAAACGTTAAAATGGCCATCCTGTTCGGTAATCGGCTCCACGTCATCAGCGCGAACGATTTTCACAGACGGCTGTTGTTCTTCAAGAAAAGCCGTAAATGAAACATTTAATCCGTTCGCGATCTTCCAGAGCGTACTTACAGTCGGGTTTGATTCCCCCCTTTCAATTTGGCCAAGCATCGGTTTACTGACCTGACAATGCTGAGCCAATGTATCGAGGCTCCATCCCCGTTGCTGACGCATGTTCTTGAGGCGCTTTCCGATCAGAAAAGATAGCTGTTCTTTATCCATAAAATTTCTCCTTGTTAAAATGTATAACATAACATACAATCATATTATATAACGTACAACGATCGATGATCTAGCTTAAATTGTAGCACGCTTTTAGGAGGATTGAACGAAAAGATGGAAAGTATCACGCTTGAAAAACAAAAAACTCCGTTTACCCAAGGGCTTCTGGCAGGATCAAGCATTGCCATCGGCTATATTCCTGCCGCCCTGACATTCGGTTTGCTCGCCAAAAGCACCGGCCTCGCTTTTTGGGAAACGCTTGCGATGAGCTTGTTTGTCTATGCAGGCGCTGCCCAATACATGGCCTTAAACTTACTGGCGATCGGGACGGGCGCTTTTGAAATCATTTTTACAACTTTTATCGTCAACATCCGCCATCTGTTAATGAGCGCCTCTGTCCGAGAACGAGTCGAGGAGGACCGGCCGCTTATTAAGGCGCTTTATTCGTTTGGCATTACAGATGAAGTGTTCGCAGTCACGACGACGCAGGAAGGAACGGTCAAAACCGGCTTTGTCATCGGTGTCTCGCTGATTGCTTACGCCAGTTGGACCGTCCATTCCGCCGTCGGCTATGTAGTCGGCGCGATTCTTCCGGCCTCCCTGCAGCAAAGCATGAGCATAGCCCTTTACGCGATGTTCATTGCCCTGCTCGTTCCTTCATTAAAAAAGCAGCGGAAAATCGTCGTTTTGGCCGCCAGCGCCGCTCTGTTCAACAGCATTTTTTCCCTCTTCCTGCCAAGCGGCTGGTCGATTATCGCCGCGACGCTGCTTTCGGCAGCCGGAATCGAGTGGGTAGCCGGTAAAGGAGGGAGACAGCAATGAGCACGACGATGCTGATGATTATCGCCGGGATGGCCCTCGTCACCTATATTCCACGGATGCTCCCGCTCGTCTTTCTAAACGTCGAAAGCATTCCGCCGTGGCTGCAGGCAACCTTGCGCAATGTTCCTTACGCTGCACTAGGAGCGCTGATCTTTCCCGGTATTTTCTATATTCACGATAACATCTGGTACGGCATTATCGGCGGCGCCTCAGCTTTTGTCATCGCTTATTTAGGTGCCAATTTAATCATCGTCGTCATGAGCAGTATCGGCATTTTGATGCTGTTGACGATGGTGCTATAACGCATTCCGAAGTTGTACCGTCTCACTCGCCACAAGCCCGTTGTGAGAAACTGCTGAAAAAGTTCGATTTTCACTTTTTCAGCAGTTTTTTCGTAATGAGCGTAGCCGTTGCCTGATTTTGAAAGCCTTGCTACGAGTAGGTTTCTCCAAGAAAGGCGTGCAACGTGCGGAGCCATTACTCTTCTTCGAGTTACGAAAAAGTACGATTTTCACTTTTTCAGCAACCTCTCCATAACGGGCTTTATCAAAAACGTGACGGTTCCCCTTCCCTACATCGCTATAAAACATTCCCATTAGGCTTTAACCCGCTTACTTTCGGCGAAATTCCGCCCCCCTTATGATTTCTTTTCACCCCTATTTCTTTGCATCCTTGTTAATTTCTTTTCCCAGGGTCACCATCCCTTTCTTTCTGGCGTTGAAAAAGATACAATGAAAGAATGGAAATTTTTCTTAAGTAGGTGAGCGGGATATGGAGCAATCATTGTTTAAAGGCGAAGCAGGTGCCTTCGCGGCGATTGAGCAGGATATTATTCATACATATAAACTGATCACGTCCTCGCGCTATATAACGAATCGGCACCTGGAACAAATTTCAGCTGACGCTAAAAAACGGCTCTCCCACGTTGAGAGCGAGGATGACTGGCTCTATCTGTTAACTTATATGCGTGGCATTTATACATTAGCTGAGCGCGCCGCAACATACGAGGAATACGAACGGCGTTTTCACTATTTCTTTCAGGCGATGTCCGATGAGCTTCTCGCCGGCCGGGAGAAAATGCAGCTTACAGGGGCCTTTCGTCCTTTCCTTGAACAGCTGCTCTTTCTCGTCGTCTATCACGCTGAAGAAGCGGAAGCACCATGGCCTCCGCTGCTGTTTCAGCTGCTAAAAAACATGGAAGCATCCTATATCGAGCCGATCTTTACGTTTTTATCCGAATCCGTTGACCGCTCGCGCTGTTCGCGTCCGCTCAGCTTGGCATACAGCTATGCCGCACTCCTTGCCGGAGATGAAAAAGCGGCGCTGTCGATTTTGCGCGCGCAGCGTCATCCTTATTTAGATCAGGAATTAAGAAGCCATTTCAAGCTGTTGAAGCAGCGTTCAAAATGGCAGACGATGAAAGAATGGGTCGATGCTTTATTTCCTCATAAACATCAGGGGACATTCGGCTCACTCCAGCCTTTTATCGATGAAATGAAAACGACTCTTCCTGCTAATAAGAAAGAGTTTGATGCCGTCTGGAACCGTTGGCTCCTGTCGCCAAGCTACCAGCGCTTTCTGACATTCAGCAAGCATTATCGGGATGATGAGCTGGAAGAACTGCTTAACCGTTTGTTGCCCGAGCTGAAACGGAGACTGCATCAGGTCGAAGCGGCGAAAACATTCGAAAAGCTCCTTCTGACAACGAAGAGATATGCACTCGCTGCTGATTATTTTTTAAAGCATGAACGCGATCCGTTGCGGATGCGGCCGGAAAAGGTTGAGCTGCTTGAAGCGCTGCGCCGTGATGCTCCGGCCTATGCAAAGCCGGTTTATCATCAGCTCGTCATCCGTCTGATCGAAAAGAAATCACGCCTTCATTATGAACAGGCGGCCGTCCTGCTTAAAGAGTTGAAGGGCATTTACGAGCAGGACGAAACCCTTTTTCGATTTGCTGATTACTTGACGAAATTAAAGAAAATGTATCGCACGTATCGTGCGTTTATCGAGGAGTTGAAACGCATTGGCCTCTAATCTTATCGTCCATGGCGGCTGGCTTGATCAATCCTTTTTCATCTGGGGTGAGGAACCACCACGTTCCCGCTTTGATCAAGTCGTTAATTTTCAATATCCTTTTATGTATCCACCCTTTGAATTGAAGCTTACCCTTTTTCGCTATGACCAGGCTTCTTTTTTCGGGACGTTTATCGAGAATGAAAAAGCGGTGATTGATGTTCCGCTCGATTCGCGCAGCTACAGCTCGTTAGCCGGAACGATCACTGTCTATCAGGCGCAGGAACAGATGACCCACTATTCCTTCCCGATCGAAGGGCTTATCTTTCCGGTTGAAGGCCTCGTTGCGCATTTGGCGACATTTTCAAGCTGGTATGACGACGAGGACATTGAGCTGGCGCCTGACTTAAAAAGCTGGCTCGCCATTTTTGCGGCGATTCAGACAGAAATTATCAATGGCGCATTTACACCGGCAGCATCCGGACAATGGACGCTATCCTCCTTTCCTTTTGATGAATGGTTTGAGAGCCTGCCCTTGTCAGCACGCTCGATTCGACCGAACACGTCATTTATTCAAAAAGGAGGGCATGCGCCACTATCAGTCGATTCCTTCCGGCAGCTTGTCACAGCGGTCGCTGATGAGATGATCCGCTCCTTCTTTCATGAAGAGGAAGTTCGTCACGCCTATCAGTCTTGGGTGCAAACGGTTGAGCCGAAATGGCGGACAGCGGTGGCTCACCTTACGCAAAGAGGAAAAATCGACAGTCCACTTTCCAGTGAAGTCTTTCAACAGGAAATCGGCGCTTTGCAGGCCAGGCCATTTCGTTCCGGTCTTGTTCTGAAAGAGCCCGCTACCTCTACTGGAATGTGGCAGCTCTCCCTGTGCATGGTTGACAGAAAGCATCCATCGCTTTTGGTCGACATGGAGCAGCTCCAGCTCGGGGAACATCCGTGGAGAGAAAATCCGATCGCTCAATTAAAACAGGACTTAAAAAAAGCCCAAACCCAATTGCCGCTACTCAAGGAGCTTCGATTGTCGTCCCCGGTTCTTTCGTTAACGGCCGAGCAGGCATATGAGCTGTTTACCGAGCAGGATGAACAGCTTAGCGCCAGCGGCTTTCATCTCATTGTGCCGAAATGGATGACCACGAAGAAAAAACCGAAAGTCAAGCTGGCGGTGACTCATCCACTTAACCGCGAGGCGAAAAGCGAGCCGCTGCTCGATTGGCAAAGTGTTGCTTCGTTCACTTATGAGCTGGCGATTGGCGATCAGGCAATTAGTCCGCAGGAATTCCATGAATTCGTTGATGGTCAGCGGCCCTTTCTTTACGCCAATGGAGAATGGATCGCCTGGGACCGCTCCTTAGCTGAGCAGCTGCGCACTTATTTGCAGCGGATTGAAGAGGAAGCGTCCTTTTTGGAAGCATGGCGGGATGACCAGCTGGCCGAAGAAGAAAGCGAATCGTTTGAGCTTGATATTTCTTGGGGGAATCAGCTGACATCGGCGCTGAAGGAGCTGTATTCGGCTACACCTTCTTTAATTGATCTACCGGAGCAGTTTACCGGGGAACTCCGTCCTTATCAGCACGAAGGCGTTTCATGGCTCGCTCATTTGCGACGCACCGGCTTTGGCGGCTGCCTTGCCGATGATATGGGACTTGGAAAGTCGATTCAAACGATTGTCTACATTCTTTATGTTCTTGAGGAGCAGCGCAAAGCGCAGCAGGAAGAAAAACCTTTTTTACTCATTTGCCCTACTTCTCTTCTCTATAACTGGGTTCAGGAATGTAAGCAGTTTGCTCCTACTCTCCGGCTGTTCGTCCATCACGGCAAAACGAGGCTCACAGAGGAACAATGCCGGCAGGCCGGCAGCTGGGATCTCGTGCTGACTTCCTATCAGCTGGCCGTACGCGATCATGAGCTACTGCACGGCATTTCCTGGAATGGGCTGATTTTAGATGAAGCTCAGCACATTAAAAATGTCGATACGAAACAGCGGCGCGTCATCAAGGAGATTAAAGCGACCCATCGCATTGCGCTGACCGGCACCCCGATTGAAAACCGGCTGCGCGAACTGTGGTCACTGCTTGATGTGTTAAATCCAGGCTACCTCGGCACGTATCAGGATTTCCAGGCTTCCTTTATGCGGCCGATTGAAAAAGAGCAGGACGAGGCACAGCTCGCCAAGCTGCAAAAGCTGATCCATCCGCTTATCCTCAGACGAAAGAAATCGGACGAAGCCTTGCAGCTTGGACTGCCTGAGAAAAAAGAGCATATTCACCGCGTCCATCTTTCGGTTGAGCAAGCGGCGCTTTACCAGGCAGTCGTCGACGATATCGTCGGGAAGCTGGATGAAGTCAGCGCTCTCGAGCGGCGGGCCTTAATTTTGCGCAGCTTAACGAAGCTCAAGCAAATTTGCAACCACCCGGCTCACTTTTTAAAGGAGACGACGCTCCGGGATCATCAGTCAGGAAAGTGGCAAACATTGCTCGAGCTGACCGATCAGATGGTCGAACGCCGGCAAAAGGTGCTGCTGTTTTCGCAATACAAAGAAATGGGTATGCTAATGACGGAAGCTCTTGAGGAGCGCTACAAGGAAACGGTTCCTTTTTTGCACGGCAGCTTGACGCGGGCAAAGCGTCAGCAGGCGATCGAACGTTTCCAATCAGACAATGACTGTCATTTCTTCGTTCTCTCGCTCAAGGCCGGAGGAGTCGGGTTGAACTTAACAGCCGCTACCCATGTCATTCACTATGACCGCTGGTGGAATCCGGCTGTCGAGAATCAGGCGACAGACAGAGCTTACCGGATCGGGCAAACGAAGGATGTCACCGTTCATAAGCTGATGACAGTCGGCACGCTTGAGGAACGGATTGACCGGATGCTGACACAAAAGCAGGCCTTGGCCGATCATATTCTCGCCGCAGGTGAACAGCCGATTACCGAATTGACGAACGAAGAAATCATCGATCTGATCCAATTGACTCGCTAACAGAAAGGAGGTTACTATGAAAAAGCTTGAAGAACCTTTCTTCACCTACTGGTACGGGGAATCTTCCGCCCCGGAACGTGGGAAAGCAGACCGATCCTCAGAGGAAACGAAGCAGGAAGACAATGAGTACACCCGGCTGAAGAAGAAAATCCAGCAGGAAGCAATCAAAAGATGGAAGAAGCAGGACAAAGCTGATTCGTGATAGGAGCGGCTACACGTACTCCTTTGCCGTTGCTGAAGCCGTCTCAAAAGGAAAGCCCGTCCTTTTGAGACGGTTTTTTTTATTTTTCTCCCGATAACAAATTTACTCAAATGAAACGGTGTATTACTCCACCTCAACCTTCACTTCCTGTCGAAAAACTTCGCCTTCTGGCAGCGGCTCATTGTCAACCGCTGCGACCAGCAGTTCTGCTTCCAGCGTATAGGTTCCGGTGGGAAGCTCTGCTGTGTTAATTTGCTCGCGGAAGGTCTTTTTTTCATTCGGGGAAAATTCCTCATACGTGATCGCCATCATGAAGACGCGATCATCAGAAAAGCGGTAGACCTCGTTTCCGTGCGCGTCACGCAAAATCAATTCATAGCGCTGGCCGGAGGAGAAGGCGAGAGTATGATCGCTTTCATCCTCGTTTACGACCTGCAGTTCGACTTGAATAGTCTCCCCTGCCTGATTCGTCTGAAGCTCCATAAGCCAGTTGGCAGGCATTGCCTCTTCACCTCGCTTTTCGTCTGCTGTTTCGCTTTCCTCAATGGCCCTATGTTCCCCGAGTCCGCAAGCTGTCAGCACGAGCAGCAGCATAATCAGCCATGTTTTCACCTGCTCCCCGCCTCCTTTACTCCTTGCGGAACAAACCGAAAATCCCGGCTGTTTCGACAATATTCGTAAAGGCTTGCGGATCGACTTCCTGAAGGACATGTTTCAGCTCGTATAATTCATAACGGGTAATGACAATCATCAACATTTCTTTATCATCAGCCATAAAGCCACCCTTCGCCGGAAGTCTTGTCAGGCCCCGCGTCAGCCGGTCGTGGATCGCTTTTTTAAGCTCCTCCGCTTTCGTCGTGACGATCATGGCCGTCAGCTTCACATGACGCGTATGAATCGCATCAATGACCCTTGATGTTACATATAAGGTGACAAGCGTGTAAAGGGCTTTCTCCGGATTAAATAAAAACCCCGAAGTGATGACGATGAACCCGTTGATCACAAAGAAATAAATCCCTACCGGCCGGTCGCTCACCCTTGATAAAATCAAGGCGATAATATCGACCCCGCCTGATGAAGCCCCCCATTTCAGCGTGATCCCGGCTCCGATTGCCGCGATCACCCCGCCAAAGACAGCATTTAACAGAATATCCGGCGAAAATTCATAAACCGGTAAGAGCTCGAGAAACAATGTCGTCAGTGCGACATTAATAAAGCTGTAGAGCGTAAAGCTTTTCCCGATCTTCAGCCAGCCGACAATCGCGACAGGAATATTCAGGACAAATAACAAGATCCCCGTCGAAACAGGCAGCACCGAAGCCAACAGCTGAGCAATCCCTGTAAAGCCGCTGGCAAATACGTTTGCCGGAATGAGAAAAAAGTTAAGGGACGCTGCTAAAAAGAGCGCACCGATCGTCACAATAATCAGCTTCTGAATTTCTTGCATCCATTGAATTGACTTCATTTATGACGATACCTTTCTGCCGAGAAGATGCTCTTCGCACCAGCTGACCGATTTAAGTACGGCTGTTCTCGTAACCTTATGAGGCGTATTCGCCTCGGCGGAAAAATGAAGATGATCGGGCTTGTCCTGATAGCTCGCTGCGATGGTCTCGTGCAGCTTTTCAGAAAAAGGAAACGGGATAACCTGGTCTTCCGTCCCGTGCCAGATGAACAATGGACGACCCGCCAGCTTATCAAGCTGCTGCGACAGATCAAAAGGACGTATTTGTGAAAGCACCCGCTGCTTTAACTCTGTGTCAAGCAGTTCCCCATCCTGCTCAAGCATCGCGATCTGCGCTTTCGCATATGTCTCATAATAAGCGGTGCCCATGAAAGAAACGGCGGTCTGAATCCATGGATAGGCGGCGAGCGCGCCATACATTGTAATCGCCCCCATTGATGTTCCGATCACGCCGAGACGATTTGCATCGACGCTTCCTTCAGCCACTAAAGCGTCCTTCATCTGCTCAAGCTCCTTAATCGAGGTCAGCACAATCTCCCAAAAGGCGAGATCCCGCTCCCTTCCGAAAAGACGCCCCTCTCTTTCTCCATGATGGAGCGCGTCAGGAAGTAAGACACGAAAGCCCTTTTCAGCCAGAAGATAGGCGACATGAAGATTGTGTTCTTTCGCGCTTGTGTAGCCGTGCAAAAAGAAAACAGCCGGCGCCCCCTGGTCTTCCAATTCAGCTTTCACGACGTCGAGCACCGGAATATGTGCTATATTTCTATTGCGAATAATAACCATTCTATCCACTCCATCCTTCCAGTCTTTTTCCTTATTATAGCATTCCCATAATCGGATTACATACTTCGCCGAAATCATAAAGAGCCCGAGACAAAAGGTTCTGATTCTCCCCTTTCGTCCCGGGCTTAAGCAGCGATGGAAAACGTCATCCGGAACAAAGCCTTCCATCGCTGCGATGTGTTTTATCGAAAAACATGGCTTTCGCTTACAGCCTACAGCTGTTTTAGTCAACTATGACTGTTGTTGCTGCTGCTTTTCATTATAATACTGGACACTTGTCATCGCGCCTTCATTGACCATTTTATTATCGGCATAGTCATGTGGATGAGAGTGCCCAAGCTTTGTTTGTTTTTCCTGTTTTGTGTTTTCGGCCGTTCGACCGGTTAGTTTTGAATAGGTTTCAAGGGCTGCTCGTTTGGCTTTTTCTCTCGTGTCAGGATTACGCAAAAGCACTGTCGCCGCGCCTGCCGCACTCGCTACCGCCGTTGCCATTAACGTTTTTTTCATTGCCATGACCATCTCCACCTTTCCTTAGTTAGGTTACCTATTACATTCCCCTCCGCAAGGAATGGTAAACCTTTTCTTATAATTCCAGCAAAGTAGCACATCCTATACGTGTAGAAAGAAGGTGAACGATGACGATGGCCACAACGGGAGACAATAACAAAAAGAAGCAGGATTCCAATGCCCGTAATCAGCAAAAAAATGAACAGGCAGCGGAAAATGCCCGCCACGGAAAACATAGCTATTCGAAAAAAAGTGATCATCTCTGATCACTTTTTTTCCTCTTCTTCATCCTCAGGCAAAAGCTCAGCCTGCTGTTCGCCAAAGCCGCGAAGATGATGATCCCAATAGGCGATTCTTTCAATCACCTGATCCTGATCGGCAATAAACCAGATTGAGCCATTTTCGACATCATACACGATAATTTGCTTGCCATCCATTCGATCACGAACGTACTGATTGCCGTACAGCCGGTACACATCGCGAAGCTCGTCCCCTACCTGCACCCCTTTCGAAGTCGGAAACCGGTCCGTTGAGACGAATAAATAGCTGACTCTATCATCCTGTATCTCGACCTGCAGCTCAGGAACTTCCTCCGTCCGTTCATATCCGTAGCGGTCCTTATACGTATAAGGAACCATCTCACCGATAAAGCCGTTCAGCTCGGCAGCCTGACCAAATCCTGTGTTCCAGTGCACATCAGGATAAAGCCCGGACACTTTTTGCCGCGAATCACCGACGACCAGCCCGGCAATTTCCATAAAAGCAGGCGTATTCACTTGCAGAATGTTATCGTTTTGATAGTAATACCCATCAAACCCAAGCCGAATCACGTCTTCGAGCCTGATCATTTCGCGGTTATTTTTCTCAACGAATGGAAGGTCACGCAAAAGGGGAACGGCTTCAAGCGGATTCATCTCCTGCTCCTCATCTTCCCCTTGCCCGCTGCGCGTTTCCTGCTGCCCGCTCCGTTTTTCACGAAGAAACTCGTTTATTTCCCGCGAAGTAAACGCCCATTCATCGTCGATAAAATGCAGATTCATTAAAATCGGACGCAATGGAACCAATAAGCTGCCTGCTTCCTCTACTACCTCTCCCTGATAGCGTTGTTCTTGTCCATCTATGTAAAAATAAATCTTCTCAGCCGCCACACCCTTTGCGGCAAAGACAAGACAACAGAAAAGCATTATGATGCCGTATGTCACTTTCATCTTCATGATTGGCCCATCCTCCAGTCGTCACAACCTCTGAAAACCTATTACTAGTTTACTAGAAATAAAGCAAAAGCACACGTCCTAACTTTGACAAAATTCGTGGGTCCACAGGCGACGTAATACCTATGAACAAAGGATCAGAGAAGACTATCAGCGAGAAAGCCGTATAAGACAAGCAGGGAAGAAACGAGTTCTCCTGCTTGTCATGACATTCGGGCGGGTTTATGCCTTCCCTTACTTTTCCTTTTTCAATTCCTCCGGTGAACGGACAACCCATTCCGCGCCCGATACCGTTTCGCCTGTCCAGGCAAGCATTCCGCCGGCGTAATTTTTCACATTCGTAAAGCCTTGATTTTGCAAATAAAGAGCGACATTCTGACTTCTGTTTCCACTTCGGCAAACAAAGAGATAATCTTGATCTTTATCAAGATCAGGTGCGACAGCCGGAATCGTCTGCATCGGAATTAACGGCAGTCCTGGAATATGAGCTTCTTCATATTCATCCAGTTCGCGCACATCAATAATAATCGGCCGGTCTTCCTGCTTTAACAGCTCTTTTAATTCTTCCGGTTCCACTTGAATGATTCCATCTTGTTCAAATGCCATCATTACCACTCCTCGATCTGTTTTTTCTTCCTCTTCCACGATACAAATCCGCTTCCGCGATGTCAATTCGTCGGCTTGCTGCGCAGTCTCCATAAGCGGTACGTATGGGAGACAATCACCTTGCCTACAGCATAGGTCGGTACGGCGAGCAATAAACCGAGCAAGCCGGCAAAACGGCTCGCCACAAGCAATAAGAGGATGATCGTCAACGGATGGATATCAAGCTTTCTTCCCATTATTTGCGGTGAAATTAAATTGCTCTCAATTTGCTGGACGATCACGACGACGATCACGACCCATAATGCCATAAACGGCGAATCAATGAAGCCGACAACGACGCCGGGAAAGGTGCCGATCCACGGACCGACAAAAGGAATGACATTCGTAAACATCGCCACGAGAGCCAGGACGAGCGGATAGTCGAGCCCGATAATCAAGTAGCCGATATAGACGAGCACACCGACACAGAAGCTGACTATAATTTGTCCCTGGATATAGGAGCTTAGCGCTTCATCCATGTCGTGCAGCACACGGCGTCCTTCCTGCTGCTGCTTCGTCGGGAAAAATTTGAGCACCTGCTTCGGCGCTTTATCCCCCTCCTTCAGCATATAAAACAGGACAAACGGAATGATAATGAGAATGATCACGACATTGGCGATAAAGCCGATAAAGCTGGCAATATTTGAGCCGACAGTCGAAACGATCCGATTCAAGTAATCGGCAAGCTGGGACGTAATCTCCTCAAATGTGACCGTCTCTCCCGGCTGGAAACGGGCAATGTATTCATTTTCCTGTAAATTGATGAACATATCCCGGATCTCATTAATGAAGATTGGCGCGTTTCGCACTAAACTGTTAAACTGCTTCTGCAATTCCGGTCCGACAAGCAGGATTAACGCAGTCAACAACGCGATCGCACATAAATACAACGCCAAAATGGCCAGGCTGCGCGGCATCCATCGTGACAAAAAGTTGACAAACGGCCGCAGCAGGTAAAACAACACCCCCGCCAAAATAATCGGAGCAAACAATGTTTGCACGAGAACAACAATCGGTTGAAAAATCCAATCGACTAATGTTCCCAAATAGATGATTAGAAAAATAAGCGCAATTCCATAACCGATACGGAATGCTTTCGATTGTGGCATAAGCAAAATCCCTTCCTGTTGACAGTTTTTTTCATTATACCATCTTCATCCCCATCCTACCCCTTTTATGTCCAGAAGAAACCGTCTCGGTCACAAGCCCGACGTTTAAAGCGGGAAATGAAGGGTATCTACTTTATACAATCCTTATTTAGGAGGGAGAACGATGGCTAATAGAAGAAACGTTGACGTCGAAGAACGTCATGTGGAGAAAAAAGAAAACAATAGTATGGTCATGGCGACTTTTATTAAATATGCAGCCTATTTGATTATCTTTTTCGGGATTATCTGGTTTTTGATTGAGTATGTTTTTCCAATGTTTTAACCATTTCGCCCCGTCCCCCCTAGCTGGAAGGTCCCACATGTCGGACTTTCCGGCATTTATTTTGTCAAAACGGAGCGGACTAGGTCTAAATTCAGGATTGAATTTCAACCTGAATGTTGTAGAATTTAACTGATAGGACTTATCCTACATACTGCCGTAAGAGGAAAGCTCACTATCCTCTGTGTGGAAAATCGTTCACACACGATGTAAAGGGGGAAGAATAATGAAAAAGCAATGGATGGTGCTCTTTGCCAGTTTCCTACTCCTCGCGCTCGCTGCGTGTGGACAAGGAACAACATCACCAGAAGAGCCCGAGCCGGCTCCTGATAACATTGAATTAGAAGAAAATGAAGACCTATCAGGAGAAGAAACACCTGCAGATGAAGAAGAACCAGTAACAGATGAAACACCTGATCAATCCGAAACTCCAGACGGTGAAGCTCAGGACAACAGCGTCCCTGTTGAGCTCGTTTTCTCCGACGATCAGGTCATGGATATGTTTAGAGTAGAACGGCAAATCGAAGCGGCAGAAGATGAAGTTTTTGTCGCTACCCTGCAAGAATGGGTTGCTGGTCCGACCGAAGATGAGGAAGGGCTTGTATCCTTAATCCCTGACAATGTCGAAGTACAGTCCGTCGAAGAAGTTGAAGGTGTCGCTCATGTTTCTTTCTCCGCTGAACTGCTGGACGCGCAGGCCGGATCTGGCACGGAAGAAATGATTCTTCAGCAAGTGGCCATGATTATGAAGCAATTCGGCTTTAACGAAACGCAAATTTTAATCGATGGGGAAAGCCATCCGGAACTGTTTGGTCACGTTGATACAAGCGTACCAATCGTCGCCGACAGTCTTGAAGACTACGAAAAAGTCGAATAAGAAAACCGCGCAGCAGCTTTTCTTAGAAGCGGCGTACGAATAATACTTTTTTCAGAAAGAAGAGCCCTGGTTAAAAGGTTGAACTCACCTTTTGACCAGGGCTTTACACGGTAAGCGAAGTCTGCGCCTGCCGTATAGAAGCCCCCCTCTGTTTTTCTATCTTTTTTGACTATTCCATTTTTTTATTGTTATACTTGACGTGATGTTTATTTACAAAGGAGGATGATCTGTTTGGCACAACCTAAATATGTTCTGGATATTGACAAAATCAAGGAAATTCCAGCATCAGAACGGGCGAAGCTAAAAGAAATCACAGAAAAATTTGTTTTTCGCGTCAATGAATATTATCTCGGTTTAATTGATTGGAATAATCCGAACGATCCCATTAGAAAGTTGGTTATCCCCAACGAAGGAGAATTAGAGGAATATGGGCGTTGGGATGCTTCTGATGAAGATACGAACTACGTCGTTCCCGGCTGTCAGCACAAATATGAAACAACCGCTTTGCTCATTTGTTCAGAAGTATGTGGGGCTTATTGCCGCTACTGCTTCCGCAAGCGGCTTTTTCGCAATGATGTCAAAGAAGCGATGTCCGATGTCAAGCCCGGTCTTGACTACATTGCCAACACATCTTCGATTAACAATGTGCTCCTGACAGGGGGCGACCCATTGATTCTCGCCACAAAAAAGCTGCGGATGATTATCGAACAGCTCCGTCAGATCGAGCATGTAAAGATTATCCGCATCGGCTCAAAGCTGCCGGTTTTTAACCCGATGAGAATCTACGAGGACGAGGCCTTGCTTGACCTCATCCGGCAGTACTCCACAGCTGAAAACCGCATTTATATTATGGCCCACATCAATCACCCGGTTGAAATTACGAAAGAAGCGAAGCAAGCATTTGATGCCTTGCACGACGCTGGCGCGATTGTCGTCAATCAAACTCCCATCTTAAAAGGGATCAATGACGACCCGGACGTGCTGGCCGAATTGCTGGACAAGCTTTCATGGGCCGGGGTGACACCTTATTACTTCTTTATCAACCGCCCTGTCGCCGGCAATAACGATTTTGTTCTCACCTTGAAAGAGGCTTACCAGATTGTCGAAGCTGCCAAAGCGAAAACGTCCGGTTTAGGCAAACGCGTCCGCCTGTCGATGAGTCACACCTCCGGTAAAATTGAGATTTTGGCGATTGAAGATGGCAAGGCTTATTTAAAATATCATCAGTCACGTGACAATAACTATGGGAAGTTTATGGTTCTCGACTGCCCGGATGAGGCAGCCTGGTTCGATGATTTGCCAGGCAATGAACAATACTGGAGTCCACCAAAGAAAAAAACAGATCAAGTCATCTCTGTCAATGAGCTGCCCGAGATGCCGCAAAAGCGTAAAAAGAAGCGCAGTTCCGCGGCTATTTCTTAACTATTCCGTGAGCTGCGCTGCCATGTTAATAACCTTTTTCTTCATGATTCACTCTAGGAAGACAACGTTCGACATGATACACTAAAAAAAAACGCGTAGCGGCTTTTCTTTAGAAGTGGAGTGAAGAACGGTTGAAATGGATGACACTTTTTGGCATGCTCTGTTTTCTTTGTGCCTGTCAAACTACGGAATCCGCAGTGGATTTACAGATCGAAAATCAAAATAGCCATTTGGATGTCGAATTTGAAACGATTGAAACCGGGGACTGGGACGGGCAGCAAGGATTCTTTATCACGATCAGTGTGACTTCCGTGATGGAACAGTATCAGGCTGATGAATTTTCTTATGCCCTTGATTCGCTGTTGACAGATGAAAACGGCGCAACATATGAAGCACTCCATAGCGAAACCCTTCCACTGGAAAACGAAACAGAACAGGTCAAGGTGCGCCAATTTTACACACCGGAGCTGCCGGATGATCTTAGCCATCTCGATATTACAGTATTTGCCAAGCCTCTTTACTATAAAAGAGAGCTTGTTATTCCCGAGATGACAGATGGCACAACAAACCGGTTTGTCAATGATCTTCTCATCAACAAGGCCGAAACGGATGGCAGGCGTCTCATGATTGAAATTAGCGATGTTCAGCCGATCAGCGGACTGAGCCTGTCGTTAATTCAGGATAACGAAGAAATCTATCCGGTCTTCTCGACGACGAATTACCTTGAAGATACCAATCAGCTTATCGCAAGCTATGACTTCGCCACCCCACTGCCGGACTTATTCACCTTAAAACTCACCCGCTTGCACCTCGAGGAACAAATTTGGAAGCTGCCGCTGACGATTCCAGTGGGATAGCGCCACTCAGAGGCTTATTACCTTTTGTCACAGCCTTTAAGCAATGAACGGAACCGCCACGATCTTTTAAAGCCCGTTGTGAGTGGGTTGCTCACAACGGGCTTGTGGCGTGTGAAGCCATTGCCAGTAGGTCCAAAGCTAGTTTTGTCTCAAGCTCTTTTTGGTTTAGCAACCTCGCTACCGAAATAGGGCACGCTTTCCGCAGACGGCGATGCTTGTTTTTGCTGCATGAATCTGAAAAACCTACATAGATGAAAATACCGCATCTATAGAGGGTAAGCCCTTTCATATCCCTAATAAAATCAGATCTAATTTATTTAATAATTTCCATATAACTCATATTTTAAGCTATATTTGGTTGTTTTTCCAATTAAGGAATGCTATGCTCCATTTATAAAAGGAGTGAGAGCTCGTAATGGGTAAGAAATTTTTTGTGTGTATTTTCATCTTTTTATGTTTCTTTGGCATTTATCAGGTTTTGGGAGCAACAGAGGAAGTAAACAATGACTTAAGAAAAGACATGATTGAGTATATGGAGGTGTTAAAAAATAATAAAGATACTTTAGATGATTTCAGCCTGGAAACTCTTGAAGCATACGAATCATTAAGTACGAAAGAAAAAAATGAGTTCTTAGATTCAATCGCTGATCCAAAAGCAACTGAGGCTTTATTATTTGGTGATGAGGAAGAACGTAAGAAATATCGTATCGAAGTTGAGGAAAAAATTAGTTTCGACCTAGATGAATCTACTATTCTACCGTTTAGTGATATGACAGAAACTAGAACCACCGTTATGGTAAGGGCTGGGGTGCCTGTAACACATTTAGAAATAACTTTAAGTTACAATTACAGCAACGGGAGGGTTAACCACACTAATTGGGTCGAAGGTTCCCAAACTAATAATGATATTACAACGTCATATAAACTTTACAACAATGAAGATTATATAAGAAACGGTTACGCTTATGGTAGCTTATATTACAATGTTTATACAACACAGTTCCCTACAATAAGCGCAGCTCATAGACAGCAAATTCGCATTGACACATCAAATAACTCTTATCTTTCATGGATAAGATTATAATAGCAAAGAAGAGAATAGAGTGAGAATCCGAATTATCTTCAGCTAATGGCGGAAAAGGTTAGGCTCGAGGTAATTTTACAGGAACAGCCCCTTATAGGACGTATTTGAGGGGAAAAGCTTGATTTCACCTTTCCCCCTGGCTCTTTATTCTTAGTTACGGCTTGACGACAGCGCGCTTCGTCAGCATTCGCATCACGCTGATCAGCCCGAATGATAAAAGCAGGCTGATGATCATGCCGACGGCTGGAGAAATGTCAGTTACCGGCAGAAATTCAAACTGCTGCTGTCCGAACCTGCCCCATACAAAGTCAAAAATCGAAATAATGACAATCCCGATGGCGATAAAAACGAGACCGATGAGCCAATGAAACAGATAAAAGCCCGCGCTGATCAGCCAGCCGACGAAATAAAAGACGATCAGCTGGAAGAAAGCCATCACAAACGTCATCCCGAGGCTTTCTTCGCTTAGTCCCCAGCCGAAGAATATTCGCTCTGCTCCATGAAGAAGGCCGGTGACAATCACGAGAAAGACACTTAACAGCACAGCCGCAGCGGCCACCCCGCTAAAATAATCACGCCGCGTGACCCCGTTTGAGACAAAATAGGTTAGCAATCCACCCATTGATAAGATTCCGAGCACGAGCATATAAATCCGATTTGCCTGCATCGCGCCCTGTAAAAGCGACCACTCCCATTCCCCAGTCGGATTCGCCGCGAATACCGCGACGCCAATGATCGCAAGGATGCAAAAGGCAAGATACCAGACCGTCCACGTCAAATACATGGAAAAAATGCCACGCATCACTTTTTTCGCTTTCTGATTCATTCCTCTTCCTCTCCTTCCGTCAAGTGAATAAACAGCTCCTGTAAAGCAATTGGTCCGATTTCCAAGCCATTTTGGATCGCCTGCTTCCGCTCTTCTGTTGTAAGCTTTTCATAAATCATCGCTGATTTTGTCCCGCCAAGGCTTTGCTGCTTCAGCACGTTCCGGCCGGCGATGAACGTTTCCACAACCTCTTTCGCCCCTGTTACCGTCGCTCCTTGCTCCAGCAATTCATCCGTTTTTTCATGAAGCAGCAGCGAGCCGTCCTTTATTACGAGCACTTCCTCAAACAGCGAATCCATTTCGGAAATTAAATGCGTCGACAAAATGATCGTCCGCGGGTGCTCCATATAATCCCGCAGCACTTCTTCATAAAAGCGCTCACGAGCAGGGGCATCGAGACCTAAATAAGCTTCATCAAAAATCGTAATCGGGCAACGGCTTGCCAAACCAATTGTAATGCCGAGCGCCGCCTGCATCCCGCGCGATAGTTTGTCGACTCGCTGCGTGAGCGGCAGTTTAAACCGTTGCGCCAGATGCTCGGCATACTGCTGATCGAACAGCGGCCTCAGCTTGGCAACATCCTTCAGCCATTTGGCGACCGTATCCGTTTCATATTCACGCTTTTCTTCACGGACAAAAACCACACTTTCCATAATGCCGGCATTTTCATACGCGTCGACTCCATCGACCATCATTCGTCCGGAAGTCGGCTTTTGAAAGGCGGCGAGCAGCGACAATAAAGAGGTTTTCCCAGCTCCATTACGTCCTAACAGCCCGTATATTTTTCCACCTTCCAGCTCAAAGGAAATATCGTTCAAAACGGTTTTCTTTCCAAACTGAAGCGTCACATGCTCTGCTTGAATCCTTTTCGTCATCACTATTCATCCCCTTCTTCAACGGATTGAATCATCGCCTGAACCTCTGCGATGGAAATGCCAAGCTTTCTTGCTTCCTGAACCGTTCTCCATACATATTCGTCTTTAAATCTTTGTCGGCGTTCCTCCAGCAGCTTGCTTCGCGCTCCTTTTGCAACAAACATCCCAATCCCTCTTTTCTTGTATAAAATTCCTTCATCGACGAGCTGATTAATCCCTTTTAAGACGGTCGCCGGATTGATTTGATAATGAGCGACTAACTGATTCGTAGATGGCGCTTTTTCTTCTTCCTGAAGCTGACCAGCTACTATCTCCTCTTCAATCATTTCCCGGATTTGCTGAAAAATCGGCCGATTCTCATCTAAGGATGACCGCACATTGGTTCACCACCTTTATGTTACATGGTTAGTTAGTTATGTAATTAACCATATAACAGTTACACCTTTACTGTCAATAGGAGAAAGAAAAAATAGGTGAACGTCATTAGGATTGTTCCTCATTTTTTGGTAAACTAGTGAGAAGTAAAGTTCGTTTAAGAGAATAGAGGGATTGTCAAAATGAAAACCGTCGTCACGACGTTGAATGCGAAATACATCCATACATGCTTAGCCCTGCGTTGTTTAAAGGCATACGCCGAACCGGATTTCCCGGTCGAAATCGTAGAGTATACGATCAAGGACCCGACTTTGTCGATTGTGGCCGACCTCTATGAGCGTAAGCCGGACGTGATTGGGTTCAGCTGTTATATTTGGAATATCGAAGAAACGATCAAAGTCATTAATCAGCTGAAAAAAGTGCTGCCGAAAACAAAAATCGTGTTGGGCGGTCCCGAGGTTTCCTACGATTCGAGAGAATGGATGGACACATTGCCCGCCGTCGATTTTATCGTCATCGGCGAAGGGGAAGAGACATTTAAGCAGTTTTTAGAGGAGCTGTCGACAACAGAAAAATATCACCTCGTTTTCGGACTTGCCTACCGCAAGCAGGATGAAGTGATCATCACCGCTCCGCGTCCTAAGGTAAAGCTCGGCGATCTCCCGTCTCCTTATCGCTTTACCGAGGATTTGCCTGCTCTCGGCCAGCGTGTCACTTACTTTGAAACGAGTCGAGGCTGTCCGTACAGCTGCCAATTTTGTCTATCCTCGATCGAAGTCGGTGTTCGTTATTTTGATATCGAACAGGTCAAGGCTGATCTTCTTTTTTTAATTGAAAACGGAGCGAAATTAATTAAATTCGTTGACCGGACATTTAACATTAAACGCGATTATGCCTTGGAGATATTCCGCTTTCTGATTGACAACCATCAGGACTGCGTCTTTCAATTTGAAATTACCGCTGACATTATGCGGCCGGAAGTATTGGCGTTTTTAAATGAGCATGCGCCGAAGGGCATTTTCCGCTTTGAAATCGGAGTTCAGTCGACGAATGACGCGACGAACGAGCTCGTCCAGCGCCGGCAAAACTTTGAAAAGCTGACACGGACAGTGAAAATGGTCAAGAACGGCGGTAAAATTGACCAGCATCTCGATTTAATCGCCGGTTTACCGGAGGAGGATTATAGCAGCTTTAGACGGACGTTTAATGATGTCTTCGCCTTACGTCCTGAGGAATTGCAATTAGGGTTCCTGAAAATGCTGCGCGGGACAGGTTTGAGGCTGAGGGCAAAGGATCATGATTATCTTTACATGGACAATGCCCCTTATGAAATTCTCGGCAATAATGTGCTGAGCTTTGACGAAATTGTCCGGATTAAGCGGGTCGAGGACGTCCTTGAAAAGTATTGGAACGATCATCGGATGGATCGGACAATCGAATACTTAGTTGAAAAGGAATTCGATTCCCCGTTCGATTTTTTCCAGGCATTCGGCGATTACTGGGACGAGCAAGGGTGGTCACGGATCGGTCATCAGCTTGAGGATTTATTTCGCCGGCTTGATCAATTTCTGTCAACGATCACGACAAAAACTCCGTCCGCTGTCATTCGCGCGCTGATGATGGTCGACTTTTTTGAAAACCATAAACATAAGCCGCGTAAAACATGGTGGACGTTCTCCCTCTCAAAGGAGGAGCAGGGGCGTTATATCAAGCTGCTCGCCACAGAGCCGACGCTCGTCTCCGATTCCTTCGCCGCTTTGCAGCTGAGCGAAAAGGAGCTGCACAAGCATACGATGATCGAACGGATTCCATTTTCACTTCCGGCGAAAAAAGATGGCGGATATCGTGAGCAGGAAAGCCTGCTTCTCGCCTACTTTGATCCGAAAGGGATGAAAGCAAACGTCTATACCGTACCGTTTGAAACTCTTTTAGCGGGTATGGAGAGTCGATACAAAGAGGGATAGTCACAATTTAAGAGAGGCTGGGCAAAAGGTTATTTCCCCTTATGCCTAGCCTCTTTCTTACGATTCTTTTGAAGGAGAGAACAAGTATTTTGCCTCATGAAGGGATATCCCGCTCCTGAAACCGACTTCGCTACGTTAGTGCTTTGTTCGACAGTCAGGTAAAACAGTAGTTATGCCCAGCCCAATGTTAGGATGTTTCATCTTCAGACAATTCGTTACGGCTGATTTATATAGATTTCATGTAGACTTAAGGCGGCTTTTGTCGGGCTGAGCTTGCCGTTCAACACTTTTTCCTTCAGCTCTGGAAGCTCGCTTTTAACCCGCTCATTGTCGTAAAAACCGGCAA
Organism: Halalkalibacter oceani; assembly: GCF_040544555.1. Classification (NCBI taxonomy): domain Bacteria; kingdom Bacillati; phylum Bacillota; class Bacilli; order Caryophanales; family Bacillaceae; genus Halalkalibacter; species Halalkalibacter oceani. The sequence continues at coordinate 13,903 of NZ_JBEPKD010000024.1, read as the reverse complement.
GCAGCTGCTCCTCGATTAGCGAACGGAGCCAGCTGTCGGCCTGCTCCTGCCGCCGCTGCTCCAGCAGATTCGTTGTCTTCATATGCTGATGGAACTGCTGAATCAGCTGCCAGCATTCGGTGATCCCGCTTTCTTCAAGCGCCGAAATCGTCTTAACCTTCGGCTCCCAGCCTTCCGTTACAGCGGGAAGCAGGTGTAGAATCCGTTCCAGCTCAACGCGGGCCTGTTCGGCGAGCGGCTTGTTTTTGCCGTCCGCCTTATTAATGAGCAGAATATCAACCATTTCCATAATGCCTTTTTTCATCCCTTGCAGTTCATCCCCTGCTCCCGTCAGCATCAGCACGACAAAGCAGTCGACCATTGAGCGGACGGTAATTTCACTTTGACCGACACCAACCGTCTCGACAATAATCACATCATAGCCCGCCGCTTCACAGAGCATCAGCGATTCCCGCGTTTTCCGGGCGACCCCGCCCAATGTTCCTCCCGTTGGAGAAGGACGAATATACGCCCCTGGATGCTTGGAAAGCCGCTCCATCCTCGTCTTATCACCAAGAATACTGCCACGCGAGAGCGAGCTCGTCGGATCAATCGCCAGCACCGCCACCCGATGTCCACGCTCGCAAAGCATCGTGCCGAGCGCTTCAATGAACGTACTTTTCCCCGCTCCGGGCACGCCGGAAACGCCAATTCGTATCGACTGGCCGGTATAAGGCATGATTGCTGTCAAAACGTCCTGTGCCAGCTGTAAGTGCTTCGCGGCATTGCTTTCAACGAGGGTGATCGCCCGGGCCAGCATCGCCCGGTTATTCGCTCTGACACCCTGAACATAGTCCTCCAGCCTCAGTTCCTTCCGCTTCGGTAAAGGTTTCTCCATCTCAGGCTCCTCCTTTCTGGCAGAGACTTATGCAAGCAGGTAAAGATATCGTGCTGTTTTAAGACGATGATTCATAGCCAAGGCGACGATTTAATTCCTCGATAATCTTCTGTGCCGCTACCGGTATCACCGTGCCCGGACCAAAAATCGCCGCTGCCCCCTTCTCCCGTAAAAACGGGTAGTCTTGTGGCGGAATGACACCACCGATAATCACTAGGATGTCTTCACGCCCAAGCCGCTTTAATTCTTCGATCACCTGTGGCAAAAGCGTGTTATGGCCTGCCGCCAGAGAGCTCATTCCTAAAATGTGAACATCATTTTCAACAGCCTGTAAAGCGGCTTCCTCCGGCGTCTGGAAAAGCGGGCCAATATCAACATCAAAGCCCATATCGGCAAAGGCGGTAGAAATCACCTTCGCGCCGCGGTCATGACCATCCTGGCCCATCTTCGCGATCATAATCCGCGGCCGTCTTCCTTCGTGCTCCGTAAACCGGTCCGTCATCTCGCGAATCGTTTTCATTTCTTCCTTCTCCCCGTATTCTGAACGGTAGACGCCGCTGATCGAGCGGATTACCGCTTTATGTCGTCCAACTGCCTTTTCATAAGCGAATGAGATTTCTCCGAGGCTCGCCCTTGCCCGGGCCGCCTCTACTGCAAGCGCAAGCAGATTGCCTTTGCCCGACCGGGCCGAAGCGGTAATCGCCTCAAGACGCTGCTGCACGTCCTCCTCATTACGGTTCTTTCTGAGCACTTCCAGCCGCTTCATTTGCGCCGTCCGAACAGCAGTGTTATCAATATTCAAAATCTCCAGTGGTTCCTCTTCTTTCGGTCGGTAACGATTGACACCGATGATCACTTCTTTGCCGGAGTCAATATGCGCCTGCCGTCTCGCCGCCGCTTCTTCGATCCGCATTTTCGGCAACCCGGTCTCAATCGCCTTTGCCATGCCCCCAAGCTGCTCCACCTCTTCAATATGGGTCCACGCTTTTTCCAGCAGCTCGGCGGTCAGCGCCTCGACATAATATGAACCGCCCCACGGGTCAAGCACATTCGTAATCCCTGTTTCCTCCTGCAAATAAAGCTGCGTGTTGCGGGCAATTCTGGCCGAGAAGTCGGTCGGCAGCGCAATCGCTTCATCGAGCGCATTCGTATGAAGCGATTGCGTATGACCGAGAGCGGCGGCCATCGCTTCAATGCAAGTGCGGACGACATTGTTAAACGGATCCTGTTCGGTTAAGCTCCAGCCTGATGTTTGCGAATGCGTCCGGAGTGCGAGCGACTTATCATTTTTCGGCTGAAACGACTTCATCAGCTTCGCCCAAATCAAGCGCGCCGCCCGCATTTTCGCCACTTCCATAAAATAATTCATTCCGATCGCCCAGAAAAAGGAGAGCCGCGGCGCGAAGGAATCAATATCCATCCCGGCTTTGATCCCGGTACGCACATATTCGAGGCCGTCAGCAAGCGTATAGGCCAGTTCAATATCCGCCGTTGCCCCCGCCTCCTGCATATGATAGCCGGAGATGCTGATGCTGTTGAACTTCGGCATATGGACGGACGTATATTCAAAAATATCGGCAATGATTTTCATTGAAGCTTCCGGCGGGTAAATATAGGTGTTGCGCACCATGTATTCCTTTAATATGTCATTTTGAATCGTTCCTGACAGCTTCGAGAGCGGGACGCCCTGCTCCTCCGCCGCGACAATATAAAAGGCCATAATCGGCAACACCGCACCGTTCATCGTCATCGAGACCGACATTTGATCAAGCGGGATGCCATCAAACAACAGCTTCATATCGAGCACGGAATCGACAGCCACGCCTGCTTTCCCGACATCACCGACAACACGCGGATGGTCGGAATCATAGCCACGGTGCGTCGCCAAATCAAAGGCGATTGACAGCCCTTTCTGGCCCGCGGCCAAATTGCGGCGGTAAAAGGCGTTGCTTTCCTCGGCTGTGGAAAAGCCGGCATACTGTCTGATCGTCCATGGACGCGCCTTGTACATCGCCGGATACGGTCCGCGGAAAAACGGGGCGATTCCCGCGACATAGTCCAAATAAGGGAGGCCGGCCGTATCATCCTTTTGATAAAACGATTTGATCGGAATCTGCTCCATCGTTTGAAAACTCGTCTTTGCTTCAACCTTTTTCATCCGTCCTGGTGACGGGAAGGACATTTGCTGGAAGTTCGGTTTCCTACTCATCGTCTCCTCCTTTCAGCCAATCCTGCAAGGCATACAAAAAAGTATAAGCATTCGTCCGGCGATCGATCATTCCGTCGAGTCCAGCCTGCTTTAATTTGTCCGTCAAAGACTGATCAGGCCGGCCCGCTATGAAATATTTTTTAGCCGCTGCCTGACTGCGCCAATTTTCAATCAGACCGGGCGCCGTTTTTTCATAAGCCTCATCGTGGCCGCACAGGACGATCATTTGACATTGCGCAAAAAAATCGCCTTGTTCCGGAGCATGAAGTGGCGTCTGACGGACATCAAAGCCCCCGCATTGGAAGAAGCCGGCGATAAAATCAGCTCGCGCCTTATAATCAGCGAGTGCTCCCAGTCCGACAATGAGCACGGCCGGCATTTCGCCCTGTTTGGCGGCAAGCCTCCTGCTGCGGTGACGCAGCTTTTCATAAGGCTCGGCAAGCCGGCGTTGCGGAATCGGGGTAACGGTCGCGCCGCTTCCTTCCTGCTGCTTCAAGCTTTGCTGCAGCGTCGAGAACGGTATGCCTTCTTCAAGCAATTGCTCCATCTCTGCCAGCGTTTGCGGCGGGGTGATCCTTGTCTTTGTTTCGGCAAGCTTCTGCTGAACCCGGGCCGCGTACTCATCACCTGACTCTTCCTGTCGCGGCGTGACGGAATCTTCTTTCTCCATCAGGTTGATGTATTGATTATTGCCGACAATCACCTGCTTACGCGTTTCCACCTGCTGAACCCGTTTTTTCCACATTGCTTCAATCTCATCCTGGATCACGCCACGCTGTAACGCTTCGACAATCCCTCCGGCTTCATCAATCTCCAGAAAGCGCTTCCATATTTTTTTAGCGAGCTCCTCTGTCACATGCTCGACATACCATGAGCCACCGCTCGGATCAATTGTTTGCCCAATATGCGCCTCTTCTCGCAAAATAAGCGACGTATTTCGCGCGATCCTTCTTGAAAATGAGGTCGTCTGCTGTAGTGCTTCATCAAATGGACTGACCTCGATGCTGTCGACCCCGGCCACCGCTGCCGCAAACGCTTCGCTCGTCGCCCGTAACAGATTGACATGACGATCCTCGGCTGTTTTCGTAAAAAGCGATGTCCGCGCGTGAATGATCATTTTCTGCGCTTCTTCCCCGGCGCCAAACTCGGCCATGATCGCTGCCCATAACGTCCGGGCGGCCCGGAGCTTGGCGATTTCCGTAAAGTAGTCACTGCCGACAGAAAAGGAAAAGGCAATCGCGCTTCCCGCCTCATCGGCTGTCAGCCCGCTGTCGATCAACGCCGCGACATACTCTGCCCCTGTCGCCAATGCGCAGGCTACCTCCATCGCCGCGCTGGCGCCTCCGTTATGGTAATGATGAGCCTGAACCAATACGGTGCGCAAGCCGGGAGCATCATTGCTCGCCCAGCGGACCGCCAAAGCCATTTGCTTATAGGCTTCTGCTAAGGAACAGGTCAGCCTGCCATATTTCGCCAGCACGTGCAGCGGATCGGCTCCGACCACACCAAACAGCGGCTTCCCTTCCTTCGATGACACCAGAGCCAAAGCAGCGAGAAGCGGAGTCGCGATTTCTCCGGCATCAAGGTAAAGCGGGTAGCGGCTTGGTTCAATCGCGGAAAACAACTCGCGCATATCGTCAAGATCAAATATTGGCACTCCGCCAACCTGCTCTGTTTCAAGCCCGGCGATGTTGCCGCGCTTCACCTCCTCGGCAACCGCAATATGCAGCACCTCCTGCCCGGCAGCGAGCGCTTGGTGAAGCTCTTCATTCAATTGCTTCGGAGTTGCGGCTGAAAGCGCTTGGCTAATCAGCCAGGAGGAATGCTTCGACCGGGTTCCTCTCGTGAACGGAAATTGCCCCGGCAGCTGATCCTGCAAAAGGAGCTGCTGGACATCCTTTCTTTGATACATCGGTTTAAGAACAATGCCGTCGGGCAACGTCGTCAGCAATGTCTCAAACGATTTTCCTTTCAATGATGTTTCCGTCACTTGTTGCCACTCTTCATAGGATGGGGTCGGGAACTTACTAAATTGAGATAATACGTCGTTTTTTTCCATAGTCATGGCAGCCTCTTTAGGCCCCTTCACTCCCTTCATTTGCACTTTTATTTTTTAAAAGACACAACAGTAAGTGAAAACGCTTTCTTAAAGAGGGATATTTCCATGCTTTTTATCAGGAAGCTTCTTCTTCTTATGACGCAGCATTTCTAATGATTGAACAAGAACTTTCCGCGTATCGCGCGGATCAATGACATCATCGACCATCCCGTGCGCCGCGGCGATATACGGATTGGCAAATCGCTCGCGATATTCGGCAATCTTCGCCTTTCTCATCGCTTCCGGATCAGCGCTCTCGCGGATTTCCTTCGCATAAATGATCGTCGCCGCTCCCTCCGGCCCCATGACGGCAAGCTCGGCATTCGGCCAGGCAAAGACGAGGTCGGCGCCGATCGCCTTGCTGTTTAACGCGACATAGGCTCCTCCGAAGGCTTTGCGCAGAATGACGGTAATCTTCGGCACCGTCGCTTCGGAATACGCATACAAAATTTTCGCCCCATGTCTGATGATGCCGCCATGCTCCTGCTTCACACCCGGAATAAAGCCGCTGACATCCTCAAACGTAATAAGCGGAATATGGAAGCAATCGCAAAAGCGGATAAAGCGGGCGCCCTTGTCGGATGAATCAATATCGAGACCGCCGGCCATGTTTTTCGGATTATTGGCGACAAGACCAACCGTTTCTCCGGCAATCCGGCCAAAGCCGACGACGAGATTTTTTGCAAAACGGGCCTGAACCTCCATGAAATCACCGTCATCGACTATCGCAGTGAGCACCTGGCGGACATCATAAACCTTCGTGCCATCGACCGGAACGATATCGACCAGCTCCTGCACGCGCTCTCCAGTCTCTCTGTTCGCCGCGGACGGCTTGCGAATCGCCTTCTCTTCATAGCTGGAAGGAAGAAATTCCACCAATCGTCTAACGTCAGCCAGCACTTCTTCTTCCGTTGCCGCCGTAAAATGGGCATTGCCGCTTTTCGTTGAATGAACGCTCGCTCCGCCGAGATCTTCATGATTGATTTTGGCCCCGGTGACGCTTTCGATTACCTTTGGTCCCGTAATAAACATTTGACTCGTTTTTTCCACCATAAAAACAAAATCAGTAATCGCCGGCGAATAGACCGCACCACCCGCACATGGCCCGAGAATGACGGAGATTTGCGGAATCACGCCAGAATAAATCGAGTTTCGGTAAAAGATATGGCCATAGCCATCAAGCGAGAGAACCCCTTCCTGTATTCGCGCCCCGCCTGAATCATTCAAGCCGATAATCGGCGCACCGTTCTCCGCCGCCAGATCCATGACATTGGCGATTTTTTTCGCGTGCATTTCGCCAAGTGCCCCGCCAAACACGGTGAAATCCTGGGCAAACAGGAAAACAGACCGGCCGGCGATTTTTCCGTAGCCTGTCACTACCCCATCACCCGGTCCTTCTGCAAGTCCTTCCGCCGAGCTGCGGTGTTCGATAAAAGGGTTTAATTCGACAAAGCTTCCATCATCAAGCAACAGCTCAATTCGCTGTCTTGCGGTCAGCTTTCCACGCTCATGCTGCGCATCGATTCGTTTTTGTCCACCACCAAGCTGCACCTTTTCACGTCGTATCTCTAATTCTTGAATGTGATCAAACATATCCATCTCTCTTTACACCACCTTTTGTTATGTAAAGATTTCTCTTCTCCCATCCAAGCCTACATCTCTCCAGGGCGAAAGCAGCTAGCCAAGCTTATTTGTCAAAAAGAATCTCGCATACTCCGGCTTTGCTAACGCTTCCTTCGTCATGACAGCATGCATAATCAGATCCGCATAAATATCGGCGATTTCTTCAATCGAATACTGGCCCGTTTCCTTGTACCATTTATATGTCCAGTTCGTCATTCCGAAAATCGCCATAGAAGTAATCGGTACCGGGATTTCTTTTCTGAATTCCCCGCAGGCAATCCCTTCGTTAACGACGCGAAACATTTTCTCTTTGTAGCGATCGCGCTTACGTTTAATCGTTTCAAAATACTCCTTGCTTAAATAGAGCGATTCCTGGTAAAACACCGTGACATGCGGGCGGTACAGATCAAACATCATCACAAATGATCTGACTGTTTCATAAAGCCGCTCCGCCGGAGTCGAAAACCGGTTATAGGCATCCTCGGCTTTATCAAGGATGTACGTGATAAAGGAATCGTGGACCGTGTAGAGAAGCTCATCCTTTGATTTAAAATTATGATAAAATCCCCCCTTTGATGTTTCGCTTTCCTGCACAATCCGATCGACGGTCACAGCATGAAAGCCATTCTCTTCAAAAAGTCGTAATGCTGTCTCTATAATTCTCTCTTTTGTAGGCTTTTTCTTCATTTTTATCTCTATATCTCCTTTCACGTAAAGCAAATACCCACAGACTGACTAGTCGGTCGGAAGGTATTAGGATTATTATACGAAATGTTCTGACTTTTGTCAATGTTTCTTTTGCAATCGTTTGCTTTTATTTTATGATCCAAATGTCCATCTCTACTGCCCGTCAAAGAGAAGCCGGCTTTGCTCTCCAAGCTCTAAAAACACCGGCTCTCCGAAGCTGCTGAAAAAGTACGATTTTCACTTTTTCAACAGCTTTTTCGTAATGAGCGTAGCCGTTGCCTGATTTTGAAAGCCTTTGCTACGAGTGGGTTTCTCGTAGCAAGGCGTGCAACGCGCGGAGCCATTACTCTTCTTCGAGTTACGGAAAAAGAGGTTTTTCAGTGGCCTCGGCTCTCCTTACATTTTCAACCCGTCGTGCGAGCGTCATTGTTTCAGCTGACATAGCATTTTAAATTTTCCAACGCTTTTCGCTTTAAACGTGATACTTGCATTTGCGAAAGGCCGAGCTTTTCTGCCGCCTGCTTTTGCGAAAAACCGTCCATCACAGTTAAAAAAATAATCTGCTTTTCCTTTTCCGGTAAACCACTCAGCATTTCCGCCATGTAGAGAGAATGATGGACTTGCTCAACATCATTTTCATACAATGGGATGACATCCAATAAGGTCAGGTCTTCGTCATCGCGGTGAGTTTGCTTAAACAGGGAAACAGCTTGATACGACTGCCATGCCTGCTGACACTCCTTGACTTCCCTTTCACTTATCTTCAGTGCATCTGCGACCTCCGCCACTGATGGGATCCGTTGAAGTCTGACTGTCAATTCATCTATTTTCTTATGGATACGTGGACCGGTCTCCTTGATGCGGCGTGGCACGTGAACACTCCATGTCTGATCGCGCAAATAGCGCTTTATTTCTCCAATAATTGTCGGGATGGCAAAAGCTTCAAAGGATCGTCCGCGATCATGCTGATAACGTTTAATCGCCTGTAATAAACCAATCATTCCTACCTGAATCAAATCTTCATTCATCTGGGGGTGGAGAGTATATCGGTGAGCATATTTCCATACAAGATGTTCATACTTTTTTAGAAAATCCTCAATCCGCTCTTCATTGATAGCATTTACTTCAACCTGCTTTTCCTGCTTTGATACAGTAATCAATGAAATCACCTTCTTCCTCCATCTTTGTACCTATGGTAAGAGAAGAGAAGCGCTCTGTCTATTTTACGCTCCTTTACCCTCCATAGCGTAATCAACAGTTTATTCCTTTACGATCTTCTTGATTGCTTCCTTGCACCCGTCAGCATGGCGTTCCTTCTTCATGCGATAGAGCGGTGAATCTCTGCTTGTTTTTATTATACATTATTTTCGAACCATTCTCCCCACCTGCCATATAATAAAGCGAACAAACGGAAAGGAGGCTGGCCTCACATGAGCTTTCAGCCGGAGCGCATGAAGAAACTGCTTGCTCTCGACCCGTTTTTAGCCTCTGCCTATGAGGAGGTTCGACAACATTTTCATTCGGAGGAAGAAGCTCTTCATTATTTGTTTTTACATTATGTAAAAGGCGAGCCTATTTTTCAAAACGCTTACAACCTTTTAACGTAATTTTGATAGAAGAACGAAAAAATGACGGGAAGAGGCCGGGATAAAGATTTTTCACCTTTTTCCCAGCCTTTTTCTTACAATCCGTATCTATCCGTACATCCTTTTTAAAGTCTGCGAAGGGGAGAGCCCCGCTCCTGAATTTCACATCACCCAAGAGCCGGTTGACTTTCCTTCCATTCTACAAATGTCAGTCTGTTTATTCATCTTGCTAAACTCTTCTCCCGGTTACAAGGCGGATGATCAGCACGATTAAGGCAACAACGAGAAGCAAATGGATCAGGTTGCCTGCGACTTCAAAGCTGAATCCCAGTAACCAGAGAATTAATAAAATAATTAACAGTGTCCACATCAGTTTCACCTCATTTTACGAATTTTATAGCTGCCAGGGTATTCTAAATTAACGACATAAGCCCGCTTCTATGTCTCAAAGGTTAAATGGAGTTCAAATCCGTTTTCTACAACCGTTTTTCCCTTGCGATGGTCATCAAGTAACTGTTTGTACTTTTTTGAATATTGATGAAATTGTTCGCGGTCATTTGTTTCCAATGCGTGGTCAATCTGATCGAGCAGCCTTTTCTTCTTGTCATGATAGAGCGAGTATTCAAGAATGGCCTGCGCATATAACGACTGAACCGTTGCTTCTGAACGTCTTTGCAAGCTTCTGATAATCTGCAACTGCTTCATAACATTATTATCCATCGCGAACTGGTTATTCATCCTAACCCCTCCTCAGCGTTTTCTTTACTTGATAAATACCCACGAGAACATATCGCGAAACATGGCTTTATCTCTTACTGTTTTTCTGACGCTTTCATAACAGCCCACGCTGGGCAAAAGACATAACCGAATAACTATTAATTTTTCATCAGACGGACATCATAACAGTAACGATTGAATGAGGTTTACGTTATAATAAGAATAAAACCTCTTGGAGTGTGATATTGTTTGGACGAAATACCACTAAGTATGATCAGCCTGTTTTTCATTTTGTTAATCCTGTCTGCTTTTTTCTCCTCAGTTGAAACAGCTTTTTCAAGCGCAAATAAAATCCGTTTAAAAAGCTACGCTGACGAAAATCGTCCCGGCGCAAAGAAGGCGCTTTACATTATAGAGAATTTCGATAAAGCATTATCAACCATTCTCGTCGGCAACAATCTCGTCAACATTGCCGCAGCGACCATTTCAGCACAGCTGGCGACAGATCTCTTCGGGCCGAGTACCGGCGTATTTGTCAGTACATTTGTCGTTACCATTCTTGTGCTCATTTTCGGGGAAATTATGCCAAAATCCTTTGCTAAAGAATTTGCTGAACCATTTTCGTTACGCGTTTCCGCGATTCTCATGGTTCTAATCACGATCTTGACTCCGGTCACCTGGGTGTTCCTGCAGCTAAGAAAGGCCGTTTCTCTGCTTATTCGCAATAAACAGATCACTCCTTCTATTACGGAGGAGGAGTTAAAGGTAATGGTGCAGTTGAGTGAAGATGAGGGTGTCTTAAATGAAAATGAAAAAGAGCTTGTCCACCGCTCTTTAGATTTTGATGATATTCTTGTCGGCGAAATTTTAAAGCCGCGAATGGACATTATCGCCATCAATGTCAATCAATCGGCGGAGGAGATTAAAGAGATCTTTTTCCGGGAACGTTTTTCACGTTTGCCTGTTTACGATGGAACGATCGATCATATTATCGGCATTTTGTCCGAGCGGGATTTTCTTACCGCCTATATTCAAGACAAAAATGTCGATATCCCGTCATTGATCAGGGAACCTTTACTCGTTGTAGAATCGATGAAAATTTCGTCACTTTTACCGGAACTGCAGAAAAATAAAATTCATATGGCGATCGTGATTGATGAATTTGGCGGAACATCAGGGCTGGTGACTCTTGAAGATATTCTGGAAGAAATCGTCGGGGAAATATGGGACGAGCATGATGAAACGATCAAGCTTGTGAAGCAGCTCGATCCGAAGACGTATCTTTTTCATGCCGATTATTCACTTGATGATTTCGCGCGGCTGATGAACGTCGAGCTTCCAGATACATCCTATTACACGTTGGGAGGCTGGCTCGTCGAGGAGTTTCAGCGTATTCCCGCTAAGGGGGATGAATTCACCTATGAGCAGCTTTCCTTACAAGTAGAGGAAACGGAAAATCGCAGGCTGCGGCTGATCAAAGTAACGCTTCACTAAGAGAGGCTGGGAAAAAGGTAAAAAAACAACCTTTTTCCCAGCCTCAGCTTTTGTTCCAGGGTCTTACTTTTCCGCTTCTATCTGTTCAATTTCATTCTGCACGATATGAATGACTTCTTTGCGATCATCATCATAAAACAGTAATGACAGTTTATCCTTATCATAGGAGATTAATCTTCCATGCAATATTTGTCTGCCTATTTTTGGTCGAATAATAGTCAATTTCAGCAATTGGTTTCTCTCTATCCAATCTTGTAATGGAAAGTATTCTTCCATTGTCATTTCCTCCTTGCACACCTTTATCCTTAACTATAACCTGCATTAACATTATTATCACGTTGTTTTTGTTACTTATAGAGAGAACCTCACATTTCATATCTTATGATGAGTATCTTTTATCGTGCTACTATAAGTCTACATTCCTTCGTCTTCAAATCGTTTCAGGTCGTTTTTATGGCCGATCACGATTAAAATATCCCCCTGCTGGATTCGATCCGTCGGCGTCGGGGCGATATTAATATCATCCCCTCTTTTGATCCCAAGAATCGTACAGCCGTACAAAGCGCGGATATTTAACTCAACGAGTGATTGATTGGAAACCTTGTCTGTCGCGATCAGCTCGACGATGCTGTAATCAGGCGAAAGCTCGATGTAGTCGACAATTTTTTCCGAAATGATATGCTGAGCGATCCGGATGCCCATATCCTGCTCCGGATGGACAATCCGGTCAGCGCCGATCTTTTCCAATACGCGCTGATGATAGTAGTTTTGTGCTTTCACCCACACTTTTTCAACACCGAGCTCTTTTAACAGCAGCGTACAGAGAATGCTTGACTGTATATCATCCCCAATCGCGACAATGACATAATCAAAATTGCGGATTCCCAATGATTGGAGTGCTTTTTCATCCGTGCCATTGGCGATTACGCTGTGGGTCGAATGGCGCGTAATGTCGTTGACTTTTTCTTCTCGTGAATCAATTGCCAACACTTCATGGCCTAATTTATAAAGCTCTTTACAAACACTGCTTCCAAAGCGCCCCAGTCCAATGACAGCAAATTGCTTTTTCATCCCGTTCTCCCTACCTTTCCTTTCGCTTATAGCGGCTGTGCTGACGCTTTCTCAATCTTTCAAGCGGATCAGCCTTGTTCGGCGTGTCAGCCTTTTCTGCCCGCAGCAGCTGATCGCCTGCCAGTTCAATGTCAAGCTGAAGTCCTTCTTTCACCGGAAACGAAAATGCCTCTTTCGGAAAAATCATTTCTTTTTCCTCTGTTCCGACCAGCAGCACAACAAAGGCCTGATCGACAATCCGGTCTATGACGGCTTTCACGATGATCACCCCATTACTTTATTCATCATGCTCCAAAATTATTTCATAAGACGTTCCATCGGTTTCGACAACGATTTTCCCGTGCTGATCGGTTCCGTACAATGGAATATTCTTTTCCTGAAAAAGCTCGACAACTTCGGCATGGGGATGCCCATATTCATTCTCTCTGCCAGCTGAATAAATCCCTGCTTCAGGCTTCACCGCTTCCAGAAAAGCCGGCGTCGTGGAAGTCGAAGAGCCGTGATGACCCACCCGTAAAATGGTCGACTGCAAATGAGCAGAGCGCTCGATAATTTCTTCCTCAGCCTCTGCTTCCGCATCACCCATCATTAAAAACGAAACGTCGCCAAAATGAACCTGAACGGCAATCGAACCGTTATTAAGATCCCCTGTCAGTTCTTCCGGGTGCAGAACCTCAAGCAGCAGCGAACCAATTTCAAATTCCTCGCCGGCCCGTGGTTCATAGTAATCTGCTCCCGAAGCTTCAATAGCAGCCACCATCCGTTCAAATGTTTTCGTCGTGTGACTGTCGCCGGACATCCATACTTCTTCCACCGGAAAGGCATCCAGCACTTGATCAGCCTGGCCGATATGATCAGCGTGAGGATGAGTCGCAATAAACAAATCAATTCGCTCCACCCCACTGTCCTCCAGCAAAGACACAACCTCCTCCCGGTCGTGCCGCCCGGCATCAATCAAGATCGTCGTCTCTTCCGCTTGAAACAGAGTCGCATCCCCCTGCCCGACATCAAAAAAGGTGACGATCAACTCCCCCTCTGTCACTGGAGGCGGAGTAGGGGGCGCCACTTGTTGCTCCGGAAAACAGCCGGCACAAATCAAAAGCAAGCCGAGCATAAAACCAGTTATAGTCCATTTGTCCTTATTCATCTCTGTTTTTCCTTTCACAGCAAAACCCCACTTGCCAGTTCATCAGCAAATGGGGACAATTTCTTATTTCTCAACAATCAAAAACCCGACCTTTTCCTCTATTACGCCACATCAAAAAGGGAAAAGCGCCCTCCCCTCGATGCTGGCAACGGCTTCTTCTGCACGCTGCATACAGGGAAGAAACCCGCTTCCCTGTATGCTTTTTAAAACCGGGTGCTGACTGCGCTCGTTGCTTCGACCATCCTCAAAAGGGAAAAGCGCCCTCCCTTCGATGCTGGCAACGGCTTCTTCTGCACGCTGCATACAGGGAAGAAACCCGCTTCCCTGTATGCTTTTTAAAACCGGGTGCTGACTACGCTCGTTGCTTCGACCATCCTCAAAAGGGAAAAGCACC
>NZ_JBEPKD010000023.1:0-67085 GCF_040544555.1 Halalkalibacter oceani | reverse complement strand
ATGGACACCCTTGCTCTTGGCTAATGGTTGGCAACTGCCAGCCCCCATAGCGGACTTTCACCGCCTAGCTACGCGCCATGCGTGGCGCACTAAAAGAGGCGGGGCAAAAGGTAAACAACCTTTTGCCCCGCCTCTAAGCAACGAGCGGAACCGCCACGATCTTTTTTAAAGCCTGTTGTGAATGGAGCCATTGCCAATAGGATCAAAGCTAGTTTTGGCTCAAGCTCACTTCATTTTTCGTTTTTAATTTTATATGCTTCTTAAGGATTTTATTGTAACGTACCAATCCTTAATTCGGAATGTAGTTTAACGGGTTGACCGCGTTGGACTTCGCTCCGTTCCAGCCACCTTCATGAACTTCGAAGTGTAAATGAGCGCCGAACGAGCGTCCTGTATTCCCCATAATTCCAATCGTTTGCCCTTTCGAGACACTTTGTCCGCTCGACACATTTATGCGCTCCATATGAGCGTACAATGTCGTAATCAGCTGTCCCTCGACGTAATGTGCGATGATCACAGTATTTCCATAGCCATTCATATAGCTTGCACTTACGACTGTTCCATCCTGAACGGCAACAATCGGCACATCTCCGGTACGACCGTTCTTACCGATGTCAATTCCGTAGTGCATCCGTCCTCCAAAAGAACTACGTGGGCCAAATGTTGATGTGATGCTTCCCGTTGCCGGCCGCATAAAACCGGAGTTCGTCACCGCCGGCGTACTGTGCATTTGACCACCACCGCCTCCACTTCGAGACGCAGCAGCTGCGGCCGCTGCGGCCTGACGCTGGCGTTCCTCATACTCAGCGAGTTCTTTTTTCAACGCCGCCTCTTGGGCGCGGAGAATTTCATCGGCATTCTCCAATTCACCAAGATCGTCATGCAGCTCATCTTCGCGCTGCTGCAGACGGTTCATCAGATCATCCTTTTGCTGACGCTGCGACTCAAGCTCGGCCATCATCTGCTCAAGCTCGGCTAAATGCCCTTCAAGTGTTTGCAGCTCCTGCTCCACTTGCAGCTTCGCCTCTTCAAGCCGGTTCTGATCCTCAATATGAGCTTCAATAATGTTACGATCCTGCTGCGCGATGACAGACAGAGCATTCACCCGGTCGAGAAAATCACCAAAGCTCTTTGCTCCAAGAATGACTTCCAGGTAGTTAATCGAGCCACCGCTCTGATACATCGCGCGCGCTCTGTCTTTCAGCAGAACGTCTCTTTCGGCAATTCGTTCCTCCAGCTCAGCAATCTCCGCACGAAGGGCCTCAATATGGGCGCGTACTTCTTCGATCTCGCTTCGTTTGTCACGAATGTTTTGACTCGTTGTCGCCACTTCATGATCAATCTTTCGGATTTCGTCATTCAGTTGCTGCATTTCAGTCTCAAGCTTTTGGATTTCCGCTTCTGTCTTCTTCGCCTCTTCCTGTTTCTCCTGACGCTCACGCTGAACATCGGAAATCTTACCTTCGATTTCCGAGTTAGCCAACGCCTTGTGATCAAATAAGCCCGCGCCTAAAGAACCAGTAACCAGCAACAATGCAACTGCAACTAAACCCAACCTTTGCTTCATTCAGCCGTTCCTCCTCATTTCCTGTAAAACTTTTCTTCTTAATCACCGAGCCTCTATACTTTCAAAAACTTCCGCACAGATACGATACTTCCCCAAACACCGATAAAAGCTCCGATTCCGATAAGCAACGCTGCGATCTGCCATATGTATGGGAACACAGGTAACAGGGAGAAGAACATGAGTTCAAAACGCTCCCCAAAGTTTGACAGGACGTATGAATAGCCGAAGCCAATCAACAAAATCGGAATCAAAGATCCAACGACTCCTAAAAGCATTCCTTCTATAAAAAATGGCCAGCGGATGAACCCATTGGTTGCCCCGACAAGTTTCATAATCTGAATTTCTCGTTTTCTAGCCACAATTGTCAGTTTAATAGTATTGGCAATTAAAAACATTGCCGTAAACATCATCGCCAACACGAGCACAAGACCAACTGTGCGAAATAAATCGGTGAAGGCAAACAAGCGCTCCACGACCTCTTTCCCGAAGTCAATCCGTTCCACATAAGGCATCTGTTCAAGCAGCCCCGCAACCTGTTCTGTCAACTGCGGACTGCTGGCCTCGACAATGAACACATCATTCAGCGGATTTTCCGAACGAATCGATTCAAAGACCTGGCCCCGTTCATCGAGACTGTCAATCAACTGATTGAGTCCTTCATCTTTTCCTAAAAACGTCACCTCGGCCACATCCGGTGTTGTTTCAATTTGAGCTCGAAGCTCATCCTGCTGTTCCGGTGTTGCCGTCAGCTCAATATAAACCCGTATCTCAACATCGTCCTCAATAACAGAAGCAAAATGATTGACGTTCATAATCAGAAGCAAAAACGCCCCGACAACAAACAGCATGACGGCGACCGCACTTATCGAAGCGAACGTCATCCAACCATTTCGTCCTAAGTTCTTACTGCCTTCCCGAACATGGCGTCCGAGAGTTCTAAGCTTCATAGCCGTAGGTCCCCCTTATTTCATCCCTAACCACGCGCCCGCCTTCGATTGCGACAACTCGTTTCTTGATCGTGTTGACAATGTCCTTATTATGAGTTGCCATAATAACCGTCGTGCCGCGATGGTTAATATCGTCTAAGATGTCCATAATTCCCCAAGCTGTATCTGGATCAAGATTTCCCGTCGGCTCGTCCGCGATCAGAACATCAGGCTGATTGACAATCGCTCTGGCAATCGCCACCCGCTGCTGCTCTCCACCTGATAGTTCACTTGGCAAAAACCGCGCCTTGTTTTTCAACTGCACGATATCAAGCACATCCATCACCTTGCGTTTGATCATATCCGGCGCTTCCTCAATCACTTCAAGCGCAAACGCCACATTTTCATACACGCTCAAGCTCGTCAGCAGTTTGAAATCCTGAAACACCACCCCTATTTTCCGGCGCAGTAACGGGATATGCTTTTCTTTAATCGTTGACAAGCTCGTTTTATCGATAATAATTTCGCCCTTCGTCGCTTTCTCTTCACGGTACATCAGACGGATAAATGTCGATTTTCCGGCGCCGCTCGGTCCTACGACATAGACAAACTCACCTTTTTTAATTTTTATATTAATCCCATTAATCGCCTTTACATTATTGGAATAGGTCTTCCATACATCCTTCATTTCAATCATACTGTTCACTTCCCCGCTTACCGTCATTTCACAAGTCACTGCTTGTCCATTACGAATGCTGTAGAAAAAGCACTGCTTTCCCCTCATCCTGTCGGTTCGCCTATCCATTATACCATTTATTAAAAATTATGGAGAACCAATTTTATTACAATTATATTTCAGTCGAAAAAAGCCCTGAAAAAGATTCGCTTTCTCTTTTTCAGGGCTTTTGCTTTATTGAGTTTTAATCCATTGAGCGATGTTATTCGCATCTTCTTCCGGGAGATTTTGCGCTGGCATTGTGCCTTGTCCATTTAAAATGACATGTTCAATTTCTTCCGCTGAGAGTTCCGTTCCAGCCAAAGCAGGACCGACTCCCCCTTCCAGGTTCCCTCCGTGACAGCCGATACAGCTTGCTTCATATGTCGTGCGAGCTGCTTCAGCATCAAAATCACCTGCCGCTTCTTCTCCTTCGCCGGCCGCATCCTCAGCCGGGGCTTCATCAACTGGAGCTTCATCAGCCGGGGCTGGCTCTTCTCCTCCGCCTCCACAAGCTGTCAAAGCAAAAACAGCACCTAGCACAAGTAGAAATTTCTTCATCTCTTTCCCTCCATTGATTCGTTTTGCAGGAGTTTCCTCCAAGCACATTATAGCCGATTTCTTTTTTGTTAGGCGTGCTTAAACCCTTCTCCAAGCACCTCCGTGGCGTTCGTAACGATGACAAACGCTTGCGGGTCAACAGCTTGAACGATATGTTTCAATTTTGTGACCTCACTCTGATGGACAACACACATTAAGACGGGTCTCTCTTCTTCCGTATAACCGCCATAGCCGCTTAGCTTTGTTACTCCACGATCAACATCCCGCAGGATGCTTTTTCGCAGTTCTTCCTGATGATTGGAGATGATTAAAGCTACCTTTGCATATCCTACCCCCATTTGCACTAAATCAATCGTCTTTCCCGTCACAAATAAAGCAATTAACGCATATAGCGCCAGCTCCAGACCGAAAACGATCGCCGATGTCAAGACGATCAGGCCATCTAAAATAAAGACGCACGCCCCAAGGGAAACGCCGGTGAATTTTTGAATAATTTGCGCGGCGAGATCCGTGCCGCCTGTGCTAGCGCTCGCCCGAAAGACGATTCCCAGTCCGAGGCCCACTCCCATTCCGCCAAATAACGCACCGAGCAGCGCATCCTCAAAGCCGACTGACCATTCCCGCGTTAAAAACACAACAAATGGGAGAAACAATGTGCCGACCAATGTTTTGATTCCATATTTGAACCCGCCAAGCAGCAACACTCCGAGAATGAAGAGAGGAATGTTGAAAGCCCATTGGGTAAACGCCGGCTCAATCCCGAATGTCGCATTGACAATCGTACTAATGCCGCTGACCCCGCCCGAGGCGATTTTGTTCGGCAGTAAAAATAAATTAAACGCGATCGCGACAATCGCCGACCCTGTCAGGATGTATGTATATTCGACCAATAATTGCAGCTTGTGATTGAGAGGCCCTCTCCGTTTACGGGACGTTATCATCCGCTTCACTCCTTTTTACTATCATATCCAAACCATTTGGTAGTATAGCATCAGCTCTCACGGAAGTAAACGCGACTCCATTAGCGCGGTGACGAACTAAGAAGGCTGGCACGACTATTGTGCAAAAATGTAATGAAAAAGATGAAATGATATCATAATCAATGAAGGCTTATAGGAAAACGATACAGATGGAAAAGACGTTAAAAAAGGAGGATCAAGAATGAAATCATGGGAGGAGATGGCTCAACATATTACTTCGATCCCGCAGGAACGAAAGCTGGAGATTGAAGTAGCGGCCTATTTCGCTGAATCGATTGTCGCGCGGCGCAAACAATTGAAGCTAACGCAAGCGGAATTAGGAGCTAAAGTAAATATGAGTCAATCGCAAATCGCCAGGGTGGAAAATTCTACTACCGTTCCAAGACTAGATACTTTAATCGCTATTGCCAATGCACTCGATTTACAAGTAACACTGGTCGAAAAAGAACAAGCTGCTGCTAAAACAGTGATGTTCTAAATTTGAATAAAATGGAGGTAAGCTATGTCAAAATCAGATTTAGGAATTGTAAAAGCCAAAAAAGAAGAACGAATAAGAAATTGGACTGAAAGAAAGATTAAACTGGCTCATAAATGGATTGAAAATGAAGATGTTCAAAAAGCTCGTCCAATGATACAAGGGGCAATTCATCTTTGCATGCTTGGAGAAAATGTCGGAAATGAACAAGGAGGAGAACGTCCTGTCCTTGTTATTTCAAATAATCGAGTCA
This sequence comes from Halalkalibacter oceani, assembly GCF_040544555.1. Lineage (NCBI taxonomy): Bacteria > Bacillati > Bacillota > Bacilli > Caryophanales > Bacillaceae > Halalkalibacter > Halalkalibacter oceani. Next base: position 61,608 of record NZ_JBEPKD010000023.1, on the reverse strand, counting down.
ACTCTTCTTCTGGTAATGTTAAAGTAATTCCCCTTACCACCAAACTTAAAACAAAAACAGTAAAAAGAAAAGGAGCAGAAAGAATTGTGCCGAAAGTTGCCACTCATTACTTTTTAAAAAAAGCTAAATATAATTTTCTTGATAAAGATTCGGCTGCTAAAGTAGAAGAAACAACCACTGTTAGCAAAGTTCGTTTGACAGCATATTTAGGAAATATCGATGAAAGTGATTTACCCGCTATCAAATCACGGTTAAAATGGCTGTTTGATCTGTAGTCACCCTTGACTATTTTATTTAGAGTAAGTTATACTTTATCCATACGTTGCCTGTCTCGTTACAGGCCATTTCACACGAATGTCGTGATTTTAGTTTAAAAGAGACTGGGCAAACGGTAAAAAACAACCTTTTGCCCAGTCTCTAAGCAATGAGCGGAACCGCCTCGATCTTTTTTAAAGCCCGTTGTGAGTGGATTTCTCACAACGGGCTTATGGCGTGTGAAGCCATTGCCAATAGGTTAAAGCTCGTTTTGTCTCAACCCCTTTTCTTAATACCCATTCACATAAAATCGGCTGTTTTGAATATTATAATACTACGTTGTCCATCGCGTTATGGACCAATTCACCCTAAGGTCATAAGCCTTGGGGGTTTTTATTTCCCAAATCGTACTTGAGAATATGAAAGCAAAAAAGCCGCTCTTGTGAAACGGCTTTTTTGGTGTTATGAAACGGGGATGGCTATATGCCCCACCCCATCTACTCCTGCTCCACCCCGCCGATGGCCTGGCGCAAATAGGCGTCGATGAAGCCGTCAAGATCGCCGTCCATCACGCTTGTCGTATTGCCGACTTCGTAATTGGTGCGATGATCCTTGACCATGCTGTATGGATGAAAGACATAGGAGCGGATTTGGCTTCCCCAGCCGATTTCTTTTTGTTCGCCACGGATTTCGGCAAGTTCCTGCTGCTGCTCTTCGATTTTGAGCTGGTACAGCTTCGCTTTCATCATTTTCATCGCTTGTTCCCTGTTTTTAATTTGGGAGCGTTCGCTTTGGCAAGTGACGACTGTGTTTGTCGGCAAGTGGGTGATCCGCACAGCCGAATCAGTCGTATTGATATGCTGACCGCCGGCCCCACTGGCGCGGTACGTGTCGATTTTCAAATCTTCCGGTGAGAGGTCGATGTCGACACTATCATCCAGCTCAGGCATCACTTCGCACGAAACGAACGACGTATGCCGGCGCCCCGACGAATCAAACGGCGAAATCCGCACTAACCGATGGACGCCTTTTTCGGCTTTTAAATAACCGTACGCATTGTGGCCTTTAATCAGCAGCGTGACGCTCTTCACCCCGGCCTCATCGCCCGGCAAATAATCCATCGTCTCCACCTTGAACCCTTTTCGCTCTGCCCAGCGCGTGTACATCCGCAAAAGCATCGAAGCCCAGTCCTGTGACTCAGTTCCCCCGGCACCGGGATGGAGCTCAAGAATCGCATTGTTCTTATCATACGGCTCACTTAGCAAGAGCTGAAGCTCAAACTGGTTCAGTGCTTCACTTAAGCTGGTGACCCCCTGCTCCAGATCCTGTTTCAAATCTTCATCGGCTTCTTCCTTCACCAGCTCATATGAGACCTCTAAATCCTCGTATTCCGATTCTAAAGCCAAAAAGCCATTGACCTGCTCCTTTAACGCATTGGAATCGTTAATGATCGCCTGAGCCGCCTCCTGATCATTCCAAAAATCAGGATCGGTCATCTTCTCTTCTAATTCGGCAATGCGTTCCTGCTTCTCATCGAGGTCAAAGAGACCCCCTAAAATTTGATAATCGCTTTGCCATTGCTGTCAGCGTTTGCTTAATCTCTACTAATTCCATCCTGCACCTCTACCTCGTTATTTTATATAGCTGCTTATGCGCCGCAGCAGTTTTTGTACTTTTTGCCGCTGCCGCATGGACACGGATCATTCCGCCCGACGGTGACCCCTTTTCTGATCGGCTGGCGCTTCTTAGGCTGCTGCTCTGTGCTTTGATGAACAGCCTGCCCTTCAGCGACCTTTTGGCGCTCAAGATTTTGCTGTACCTGGGCTTTCATCACATACATCGATACTTCTTCCTCAATCGACGCAATCATCTGCTCGAACATTTCAAATCCTTCAAAACGATACTCACGCAACGGATCGTTCTGACCATATGCACGAAGATGAATTCCTTGGCGGAGCTGATCCATTTGGTCAATATGGTTCATCCACTTCCGGTCAACCGTCCGCAGCATAATGACCTTCTCGAATTCACGCATGTATTCCGGCGTAAATTCCTCTTCCTTCTGATTATAATTGGCGAGCACCTTCTCGGTAATCAGCTCGATCATCTCTTCAGGATCGAGACCGCGCAGCTCCTGCTCTGTCAAATCATTTTCGTTCAAAAGCTGGGCCTTCATATAATTGACGATCGCACCAAGATCCCAGTCCTCCGGCACTTCACTTTCCGGCGTATGGAGGCGCACGGTGCGCTCAATGACAGACTTGATCATCGATTCGACAATTTCACGAAGATTATCCGATTCAAGGACCTCAACGCGCTGCTTGTAAATGATTTCGCGCTGTTCACGCATGACATCATCATATTGCAAAATTTGCTTCCGCGCGTCAAAGTTATTGCCTTCCACGCGTTTTTGCGCTGTTTCAACCGCACGGGAAACGAGCTTGCTTTCAATCGGCTGATCATCTTCCATCCCGAGCTTTTCCATCATCGCTCTCATGTTATCAGAGCCGAAGCGACGCATCAGCTCATCTTCCATCGATAGATAAAACTGGGAAGAACCCGGATCACCCTGACGGCCGGCACGACCGCGGAGCTGATTGTCGATCCGCCGGCTTTCATGCCGTTCCGTTCCGAGCACATGGAGACCGCCAAGCTCGATTACCCCTTCACCCAGCTTAATATCGGTACCACGGCCGGCCATGTTCGTCGCAATCGTGACGGCGCCTTTTTGCCCCGCATTCTCAATGATCTCGGCCTCCCTCTCATGGTTTTTCGCATTGAGGACGTGGTGCGGAATCCGCCTTTTCTTTAACAGACTTGAGACAAGTTCAGATGTCTCGACACTTACCGTACCGACAAGAACAGGTTGTCCTTTTTTATGTTTTTCTTCAATTTCATTAACGACTGCTTTAAACTTCGCTTCCATCGTTTTAAAAATTAAATCAGGACGATCATCACGGGCAATCGGTTTGTTCGTCGGAATCGCCATGACGTCCATTCCATAAATGTTGCGGAATTCCTCTTCCTCCGTTTTCGCCGTACCCGTCATCCCGGCAAGCTTCTGATACATCCTGAAATAGTTCTGGAATGTAATGGAGGCAAGCGTCATGCTCTCACGCTGAATCGGCAGGCCTTCCTTCGCTTCAATCGCCTGATGCAGCCCGTCGCTGTAACGCCGCCCCTTCATTAAACGTCCAGTGAAAGAGTCAACGATCACGACCTCGCCGTCCTCGACGACATAATCGGTATCACGCGCCATCACGACGTGCGCCTTTAATGACTGAGTCAGATGGTGGTTCAGCTGTACATGCTGTTGATCATATAAATTATCAATGCCAAAAGCACGCTCGGCTTTATTAACCCCTTCCTCAGTCAGCTGCACACTTTTCGTCTTTTCATCAAGCGTATAGTCCTCTTCCTTTTTTAACGTCCGGATAAAAGAATTTGCCTGCTGGTAAAGCTGGGTCGAACGCTCAACAGAGCCGGAGATAATTAACGGTGTCCGCGCTTCATCAATTAAAATCGAGTCAACCTCATCAATTAACGCAAAATGGAGCGGACGCTGAACCATTTGTTCTTTGTAGAGCACCATGTTATCACGCAAGTAATCAAACCCAAGCTCATTATTTGTACTATAGGTGACATCAGCACGGTACGCTTCCTGCTTCTCTTCCTTCGACAGTCCGGATTCATTTAGTCCGACCGTTAACCCGAGGAAACGATAAAGCTCACCCATAATTTCGCAGTCACGGCGAGCCAAATAATCATTCACAGTCACGACATGAACGCCTTTTTCCGTTAAGGCATTCAAATAAACAGGCATCGTACCGACAAGGGTTTTCCCTTCCCCAGTTTTCATTTCGGCAATATTTCCCTGGTGAAGGGCAATCGCCCCAAGAAGTTGCACCGGATACGGTGTCATATGCAAGACGCGTGTCGCCGCTTCGCGTACGACCGCAAACGCTTCTACTAATAAGTCATCAAGTGATTCTCCTTGCTGATGACGTTGCTTGAATTCTTCTGTTTTCTGGCGAAGACCATCATCTGACAGCTTTTTCATCTCAGGCGCCAACGCTTCAATTTGTTCAACGATTTTTTCGTTCTTTTTTAATTGACGTTGACTTGGATCGCCGATTACTTTCTTTAATAGACCTAACATCGAATTCGTCCTCTCTTCTTTCAGCCCACCCGACAAGCGGGCATGAAGCATTTTCACACTACGATAATTTTAGCAGGTAAAATCGGAGCTTACAAGGACTTCCCCTTCTCGCGTCCGGCGATGGAAGGCCGTTCTTCCCGCACCAATAAGTTCCTTTGTCCGTCAAGTTTTTCTGAAATAAGTATTCGCCCAGATCGTCCCCGCTGCATACACTGGGCATGAGGAGGGATGACATGGCGATTTTAAACTGGGGCGTTGATTCAGCGGCCCGTGTGACAGAGGATTTCTATCAATGTGTAGTCCAGGAATTCGGTCAGCCCGATTTCTGGGGGCGATACTTATCAGATATTGCAGGAATGAGCGATGGGTTAACGGTGGATGAAGCTCATTTCATCCGCGATAAAGGAATGAAGCTTTTGCCGATTTACAACAATTTTTCAGCAGCAGTCGGCGAACGGGCCGGTTCTGTCGCGGCGCGTAACGCGATTTTCAAGGCGCGAAGCTTAGGCTTGGCGGAAGGCAGCTTTATCTTTGCCAATGTGGAAAAATTTTTTGACGTTGATGCCGCATGGCTCGCCGCCTGGGTCGAGACCTTCTATGAAAGCCCGTTCCGTCCCGGCTTTTATGCCGACCCGGATGAAGGACCTTTTAATGAAGCTTTTTGTCAGGCGGCGGAAGCAACCCCGCTCGTCGGCGAGCAGGCTGTCATCTGGAGCGCCGAGCCTGGGCCCGGCGTCACGACGAAGCGGCGCTTTCCACCTTATGCGCCAAGCGGGCCTGATTGTGAAGCAAATGTCTGGGCCTGGCAATACGGCCGCGACGCAAGCTCCTGCCCGATTGACACGGTTCTCATGCAGCAGCAGCTCTATGAAACATTGGGCTAAGAAAAGCCGCGCGAAGCCGACGCTTTTCCTTGAGGCAACCTAAAAAAGAGATGTTTCAAAAGGGATCCTCATCCAGCTTTTGAAACATCTCGTGATTTTCTTATGCTTCCGGCTCAATCAAACCGTACTTTCCATCTTTTCGGCGGTATACGATATTTGTATTGCCATTGACGGCATCTGAGAAGACGAAAAAGTTATGTCCGAGCATATCCATTTGCAAAATCGCTTCTTCCGCGTCCATCGGCTTTAAATTAAACCGCTTCGTACGCACGACCTCTAATTCATCTGAAACCGGTTCTTCCTCTTCAAGCGGCTCAAGATCATTTTTAAACATATACTTCAAGCTGCCTTCTTGACGAAACTTCCGGTTCACTTTCGTCTTATGCTTACGAATCTGACGTTCTAACTTTTCCACCACATTGTCTATCGCCGCATACATGTCTGTATGAACTTCCTCTGCCCGCAATAGCAACTGAGGCATCGGGATCGTAATTTCCATTATATGTTGATTGTTTAACACTTGCATTCTTACGTTGACATCCGCTACAGGCGTTGTATCAAAATAACGCTCTAATTTGCCGATTTTTTTCTCAACATAGTCTCGTAAAGCTGGAGTTACTTCAATGTTTTCACCACGAATATTGTATTTCATTAAGAACTCCTCCTTTTCTATGTACTTATTTCTATATACCCCATTATAAACCCTTCTTAAACATATTATGTAGCTCAGATTAAATTTGTTGATTTTCCGTAAAGATATCCGCTTTTGTTATCCTTCAAATGAAAAACCCGCTTCTTCCTATTTAAGAAAGAAGCGGGTTTGAATAGTTATAGCTATGATTCATTTTCCTACCCAGGAATGTGAATTAAAGCTTAACAACGTTCGCAGCTTGAGGTCCGCGAGCACCTTCAACAATTTCAAATTCAACATCTTGACCTTCGTCTAAAGACTTGAATCCTTCAGCATTGATAGCAGAGAAGTGAACGAATACGTCGTCCCCATCTTCGCGCTCGATAAAACCGAAACCTTTTTCTGCGTTAAACCATTTTACTTTTCCTTGCATGCTTTCACATTCCCTTCGTAACTAAAATACTGTGGATAATTTCCACACTTTTACTATAGCAGTGCTTATAATCAATGTCAAACGCTTATCCTGTCGAACTTTCAGGAGAAATTGAAATATTTTGACGAATGGATTAAAAAAAATTGAAAACGCTTCACTTTCCGCCTTGAATATCCTACTTTCTTATCAAAAATGATTATTTTTTGGAATAATCTAAATTTTTCCTTGTTTTCTGACATTTTTCCCATTAGAATGGTAATAAAGGTTTACATATATAGACAAATTTGCAATATGCAATAGAGTTTAGGATGGCCCCTTCCACTAGTCCATGCTCATAATACTTACCCTTTCCTCACCCATATTAGCATGGCTGGTTTTATAATGTGTGAAGCCCCTCGTTCCCCATGAGGGCTTTTTTCCCCGCCTTCACGCATAATAAGAAAAAGGCACACTCTCTTTGGCGCCAGAAAGCAGGAGGGGTGCCTTTTTGGATTTCGTAGCTTTTGCCTACTATAATCATTCGTAAAAGTTTGGTAAAGTAAGAGAGATGATGGAATAAGAAGGGAGGCCACTGGAATGATAGCTTGGAAAAGAGTATGTATCGGGGTTTCTGCTGTTCTGCTCTTGACAGCGTGCGGCGAACCGGCCGATACTGATTCCGATGCCCCGGCGAATCCCGAGCAGGAGATACATGAAGAGGAAGAGGAAACCGCTCTTTCTGTTGAAGAGGTTCTGCTTCGGTCGGTTGATGTGATGACGGCAGTTAAGAGCATCAGCTCCGAATTGCAAATGCAGCAGACGATGCAATTCCCCGACGGAGAAACCTTTACTTCTGACTCAGAAATGGTCATGGACTTCATTCAGAAACCGTTAGCCACTTACCAGAAGATGATTGTGGACGTGCCTGAAATGGGGGAAATTGAAACCGAAATGTATCTCGTGGACAATGAAATTTACTTCCGTGATGCGATGGAAAATGCCTGGTTTACATATCCCGACGAATTAGCGCAAAACGTATCAGAGCTGCAAACAAGAAAAATCGAGCCAACCGAGCAGCTTGAACTGTTACTGAAATACGCCGATCATCTCACCATAGAAGAGGAAGCGAAGCATTACCGCATCCATGTCGAAGGAGCGGCCTCGGCTTTACCGAGCTTCGCCGAGGAATTAAACGGCCTGGTCAATGAAGAATTTGCCAATACGCTTGATTCAATGGCTAACCTGGCTACAATTGAAGCGCTTGATTACACGCTTCTTATTGATAAAGAAACGTTCTACCAGACACAAATGGACATGTCAATGGACTTCTCCCTTACATTGGAAGGAGAAGCTCTCCCCATGCAAACAACAACTTCGGCCAGCTTCAGCCGCTTCAATGAAATAGAAAGCATCGACATTCCAGCCGAAGTGCTCGATGCCGCCGAAGAATTCAACCTCGAATACACAGAATTTGAGGAAGTGGGATAGAGCTTAAGCAAAACGGTTGTTTTTCCCTTTTTTGCTTACGCTCAAAGCAGTGTGCGAGTTCAGCGCATGGTTTTAAACTCCGATACCGAGTTCGGGATGGGAGTTGCGCAGAACGGAGCCACTGCCTTGTTTTTTTATGCTTGAAAACAGGCTTCTTTCAGCCGGCCGCGTAACGCGTCTGTTTCGAACAGAATCCCCAGGCCAACACCGGGCCTGGGGATTTGATTTTTACTCCCTTACAGCCGCTTCTCTCGACGCCAATCAGGATGAAGAAAACCACTTCATCCTGATTTTCAAAACCCGGCGTCGGTTCCGCGCCTGTTTCGAACAGAATCCCCAGGCCAACACCGGGCCTGGGGATTTGATTTTCACTCTCTTACAGCCGCTTCTCTCGACGCCAATCAGGATGAAGAAAACCACTTCATCCTGATTTTCAAAACCCGGCGTCGGTTCCGCGTCTGTTTCGAACAGAATCCCCAGGCCAACACCGGGCCTGGGGATTCTGTTCTTACACTCCACGTTTGTCGAAGAAGATGCCGTCTGAGCCGGGGCCTTCGTATGGGTTTTCGTATTTTCGGTTGGTTGCTTTTTTCGTTTGCAGCTCGGTTAGATTCATGCGAATCTCCTGTTTTAGCTGCTCCAGCCGATTCATTAAACGTTTATTTAATTTAATCAGTTCGGCGCCAAGCTTCTGCTCTGCTTCATTTAAGCTCGACCGGTCGACCTGCGCGATCAGCTTCTCTCGTTCGTCCAGCCTTTGATCAAGCTCGGCTAAAAAGGCTTCGCGCTCCTCATCTTTTTTCGGAAAAGGGTCGTTCACAAAGGAAAAAAGTGCCTCTGTCTGGAGATATAACGTCTTGATGACAGACATTAGGCTTGACCACCCGCACCGTGACGCTGCTGACGGTCAGCCGCAATAACCTGCTTCCACGTATCGCGAAACTCGATTACAAGCTCCTCCGCTTCTTCCAACATGACAACATCGTTTTTAATATTGGCTTCGACCATACGATTGAGAATGAAATCATACATTCTCATCATATTCTGACCTAGTTCGGAGTCTGTCTTTAACGTTACCATCAACTCACGGATAATGTTCTGGGCCTTTGTCATCGCTTCATTGCGCTTCTCAATCTCTTGCGCTTCCATTGCCTGTTTCGCCTGCTTGATAAACTTTAAGCAGCCGTTATAAAGCATTAATGTCAGCTCGCCAGGAGATGCAGTCTTCATTGCGTTTTGTTTGTAAGCAGCTTGCATATGTGTTGCAGCCATCATGTCACCCTTCCTTTTGGCTCATACTCTAAGACTATTATACTATAAATAATTGCCGATAACAGTCTATTGATGCAAATAATTCCTTATTATTGTCCCTGATTTCCATATAGCTGGGCAAAGAGCGATTCTGCCTGCTGGTTCGCTCGTTGAACCGCTGCTTCCATGGCGTTAAATTGCCGCCAGTAACGCTCTTCCACCTGCTGCAGGCGACGTTCAAAATTTGAAATCCGATCATTAATATCATTCAAATTACGTCCAAGCGTAAACTGATGGTTCTGTACTAACCCGCGGAAGCCACCGGCACGCTCGGCCAACGAGGAAATCGCCCCATCGAGCGTGTCACGCACACGTCTGGCAATCCCTTTTTCTTCAAAGCTGTCTCCGTCCGCCGCAAACAGCTGGAAAACCCCTTCTGCGTCGCTTTCAATCGCAGCACGAAGCTTGTCTTCATCAATTTCCAGCTTTCCTCTGGCCATATAATCATTGGTCGTCGTAATCCCGATCGCCGACAAATGGTTAAATTGGGTAGCCAGCTCCCCCGAAACCGAGCTGTACATATCGACACGCATTTGATCAAACGGCGTGCGCAATGCCTGATCATTACGAAGCAAACCGCTGCGGGCACGCTCTTCCCACTGTTCGATTTCCTTCTCGGACAGCGCTTCTTTTTCTTCATCCGTCAATGGCTTATAATCACGATAGCGCTCCTCCGTCATCTTGCCATTTACAAAATCAATCAGCTCATTGTATTCGTCGATAAAGCCTTTGATCGTATCAAACACTTTATCCGTATCGGTTGAAACGCCAAGCGTAATTTCTTCATCAGGCGCTGTATCTTTTAACGTAATCGTCATTCCGGAAACAGTAAACGTGTTGGAGCGTCGTTCCGTTTCTAAGCCATTGAGTTCAAATACTGCATTTTGCGCGCCGCTCTCCTGTGTACCATCCAGCTTTAGAGCACTAGCAAAAAAACCAGTAAAAGTCATCTCATCTCCGTTTTCGTTAAACACCCCCGTCTCCGTCCGGGTCATGTTTACTTTATCAGAATGCTCGTCGTAAAACCCATTTACTCCGACTTGAGAACGACTAAGTTCGGTAAAGACGGTATTTAATGACTGATTTGCTGTAAAGACAAATTTATCGCGTACTTCTTCACCTTTTTCATTATAGGCAGAAATCCCTGCAGTAGCATAGCTTTGCGCATAGGTGACTGAAACATCCGTCTGCTCTTCATTAAACCTGATCTGCCCTGTATCAAGGTTGACAAACACCTTACCTTCTTGTCCATCGCCCCATTCTTCAGGGTCAGTAATAATATCTGCACCAGAATATGTTGTAGAACCAGCTGTAATGGAAAGAGAAGCTGCATCAAGCCCGCCCTTTTGAACCTGAAAAGTCGCTCTTCCTGTTTCCAGAGTGAATTCCTCAGTTTCATTATCTGTCATATAAACTGTTTGCACGGTCGTTCCAGCAGCTAAAGGCTCCTCAAACCGTAAAGTTCCACTCTCTGCATCAAGCAGCACAGAATTCTCATTTAGGTCCTCTCCATTAAGCACAACATCATAGACCTTTCCATTGACTTTAACAACCATATCCTCTGGGTTTACAATATTTTCTTTCCCTAGGTCAACCGTATCAGAGGCTGTGGACTGACGAACATTCTCACGATGGACAATCCCTGACTGCCACTCAAACTTTGCTTCTCCTTCTGCCGCTTCACCTGCAAACGTTTGTGAGCCTAATGTGGCTGTCGGGTTAACCTTAGACTCACCTCCAGAAATTTTATCTGTACTGTTATAAGACGCTGCTTTTGCCAGTTGTTGGATGTTACTAATTCGCAACGAAACATTTCCCGGATTCGCTGCGGCGGTCGCGGTTACTTTGCTTTCGTTTGAGCTGGTGACGATTTTCGCCAGCATGTTCGATTGACGGATAACCGAGTCAAACGTGTTGTTTCGGAATGTATCGAGCTTTCGGTTGATTTCACGGTAGTCCTCCATTTTCCATTGGATCGTCTGGCGGTCCTGCATCATTTTGTTAACCGGCATCCGTTCCGCTCTCATTAGATCCTTTACGATCTGTTCAATATCCATTCCTGTTGCCATACCTGAAATTCTCACTGTTTCGCTCTCCTTTCCATACTTCTTTCTTTATTAAACTCGTTCATCAACAATTAGGCCGGCCTGTTTCAGCATGGAGGCGACCATATCAAGGAACTTCTCCGGCGGGATTTCTTTCACGATTTCATCAGTCTCCCTATTCACCACCTGGACATAAGTCCGGTTCAAATCTTCATGTATGTTAAATTTCAATGCTGTCATATTCGTTTCCAGAAGCTGATTCATGCTGTCCGCCTGCTTTTGAAGCCGATCTTTTGTGACCTCTTCCTTAAACTGTTCTTTCGCAAATGCAATTCCTTTTTCAATGATCGTGGAAGGTGATTCCTTTGAAGCTGAATCACTTTTACTTGACTGAAAGACATTCGACAACCCTTGAGATGAAGCACTTTTCACGTCCATACGTGGCACCTCCGCAGATTCTGTTATCTTTTATATCGGCGGGTGTACCACATTCGTTTAGCAGTGATTCACCATTTCTCCATAAAAAAGACCTCCAAAGGTTGACATCCCCCTTTGAAGGTCGCTTTGCTATAATTTCAGATCAATTGAACCACCAAGATGCGGCTGGGCGGCATGCTGGATCGCAGCGGCATCGGCCGAACCCATCAGCTTCTGCAACGCCTCTCCCTGCTGCTCCGCATTACCGAGCGCCTTCTTCATCACCGCCATGCTGGCCTGCTGCTGTACTTGTCCTTGACTCATCGCCATAGACAGTAAAGCAATATCCATTGTAACACCTCCTTTTGTTCAATAATCAGGACGCTGAAAAGAACCAAATTCCAGCATCTGTTTCAGGCGCCGCACGCTCAACCCGGTTTCCCGTGCAATGTCCATAACAGAAAGTGTCGGCTGCTTCTTCAGCAGCTCCTTCACCTGATTAATCTCCAGGCGAAACTGCTTGTAACAGGCATGACAAAAAGGAAGCGTCCACTCCTCCTTGACATGTCCACACTCAGGACAAAAGCGCTCCTCCATCCAGGCGCCCCTCCTATTCATTCTATCTATTTTAAGAAACTAAAAACGGAGAGAACAATTGCTCCAGCCCACTCTTCACTTGCTTCACTTTCGGCAGGGCGGTGAACTGAATCACCTCTTTTACCCGTCCGTATTCCTGCTCTTCGTAGCCGGTCAGGATCATTTCCAAGCTTTGGCGCAGCTTGATCAGCTCACCTTTTTCCGCGTCGCTCTTTAATTCAGTAAATACAGGGAAAAGCGACCGCTCCAGCACAGCATAAGCCGTCATGACATCTTCAAATAAAGGGAGGGACTGCTCAACACGCCCTTCATGCAATTGTGTCGCAATATGAGCCAACCCTTCCTCCATTGTTTCCATGACAGCCAGTGCCTGCTTCATTACATCGATATAGCGCTCCATCCGATCACCCATTTCATCAAAGTTCCTCTTCCATTATATCGGCAATCGATCCCCTTTTGTTTAATGAGCGGCTATTAATGCACATAATCAGGAGAAAGCTGTTTCTGCAACGCTTTCACTTCCTGCTGGCATTCCGTAATTTCCCGGTTAAGCAGATTTGCCTCTTCCTCCGATAAATCGGCTTCCAACGCATATTCTGCGATTTTTTTCATCGCGCGCAGTTTCATCTCTATTTCTTCCAATAACCAGGTTTGGCGCTTACTCCATTCCAACTGTTCTTTCAAAAAACTTAGTTGTTCTTCATTTCGTTTATTCATACTCGCCTCCCTTGTAATAAACTCCCCTTATTACTATATACCCGTTTAGAAACGGTCTCTATCAATGCGTAAAATGAGAAAAAGGTCGTCTAAAGGGAAATGGGAGCCCTTTTTCAGACGACCTCTTTCTTCATTGAACATTCCTTTACGTCTACTGAAGCAAGCGCAACACCATTTGCGCCTGCTGATTGGCCTGGGCCATCATCGCCAGCGAGACTTGGGCAAGAAGCGACCGCTTCGTATATTCCATCATCTCTTTGGCAATGTCAACATCGCGAATGCGTGATTCAGCGGCCTGCAGATTCTCCGCCGTATTCGTCAAATTGGAAATCGTATGCTCAAGCCGATTTTGATAGGCGCCGATTCGGGAACGCTCTGATGAAACTTGACGCAAGGCGCTCTCCAGCCTCCCGATCACCGCTTCCGCTTTTTCATGCGTCGACACGTCCAGGGCATCTTCTTCATCCAGCCCGAGAGCACCCGCCCGCATATCGTTAAACTCGATCTGCATGCTTTGACCGCTATTGGCGCCAATTTGCAAAGAAAGTGAGACCTTCTCGCCATCGCCAGAGCCATCAAGCAGCTTTCTCGTATTAAACTCCGTCGAGTTCCCAATCGAATCAATCGCCTCACGCAGCTGTTGAAGCTCTTTTGCAATCGCCTCGCGCTCACTGTCTGTGTTCGTGTCATTTGCCGCCTGCACAGCCAACTCCCGCATCCGCTGCAAAATCGCCTGCGTCTCGGCTAGCGCCCCCTCCGCTGTTTGCAAAACGGAAATTCCGTCGCGCGCATTTCGGGCCGCCTGCTCCAAACCACGGATTTGCGCGCGCATTTTTTCTGAAATGGCCAGACCCGCCGGATCATCGGCCGCCCGATTGATCCGCTGACCTGAAGAAAGGCGCTCCATTGAACGCTGCAGCAAAAAGCTGTTTTGCTGATAATGACGATAGGCGGTTAACGCCATTCCATTGTGGCGAATGATCATCGTTCGGATTCTCCTTTCAACAGGCCTGACACCTCTTTTTTGTATTTATCGGCTTTTTCCCGTTCACTTTTTACAAAAAGGAGAATTTTAGATTAAAAAAATAGGCTATCGTAAAAGGGTCTCGTTCCCTTTAAGATAGCCTAACTAAAAAATGTCCGTTCACTCCTTTATTTTATTCACTCCTCTCCTCTATACAGCTTATGTCTTTCGTTTAATCCCTCTTGCAGCACTTCATTTCTTTCCGACAGGCCGGTCGACACGGCTTCGTTTCTGATTTGCAGCGACGTGCTCGTCATGTAATTTCGCAAAGCAAGAGCGCGGCTGTTCGCGGCATTGCGCAGCTGCAGCATATTCATATCAAGCTCATCCTCTAATTGCCGAGAGAGCGTAACCATTCTTTCTTGTTCTGTTCTCGTCAGTTCGGTCATCTCCATCTGCAGTTCCCTCGACTCTCCGACTATCTCTTGCTGCCTCACTCTACTTTCGGAGAGATTTTCATTTTGCCACTCGCGCCATTCGCTAATCAGCTCATTTCGACGCTGGCGGAGAATTTCTTTTAATTGATTTGCTGAATCAGCTGAAAAATATTCACCACCACCCGCCTCGGCTATCTCCATTAGCGCTTCCTGCTCTTCATTCGCCACATCAAAACCGATAATGTTCACAACTGCGTTTATCTCACTTTCATGCAACTCTCTCGCCGCCTGAACCGGATCACCTTCACATGTTTCTTCTCCGTCACTGACAATATAAATAATACTTTCAATCTGTTCCCCGCCCGCGGCCAACAAATCTTCTTTCGCCGCTTCAATCGAAGCGGCGATCGGGGTAAATCCGGTTGGCGCAAACTGATCGAGCGCCTCTAAAAATGCGTCTTCTTCAAACGGACTGAATGGATACATCAGCTCCGTACCCGCGCAAGACTCCGCATACCCTTCCGCTGTATTATCTCCTTTATGGCCGTATACACGCAGGGAAACATGCGTGTTGTCCGGCATCTGCGCCAGAAAATCTTCCACCGCTTCCTTCGCCAATTCCATTTTCACAGCGCCATCGACCGTTCCCGTCATACTTCTACTCGAATCAAACAGCACCTGAACATTCGCTTGCGGGATACGCGCTTCCCCCTCTTCAACATCCAGCTCCATTTCACCAGGGCGGTCTGTCACGTCCAGCCTCGTAATTTCAACTTGATCAAAATAATCCTGATACTTTCGATAATCCTCCGCCACTAAATCGAGGAGAACATAAAAAAGCTCCTCCCCCTCAATCCCTTCTTCTACCGCAGCCTTCAAAGCGTCCAGCACGATTTCCTCGTCATACTGGTCGCCATGATACATACCCGGCTCAGCCCGCATGAGCATGTCTGGCTCAGAATGCTGGAAACGTTCAACATTCGCCGCAACCGGCACAGGCTCCAACTCCCTTTCCTCTTCAGCCGTTGCTTCGACCAATTCCCCT
The DNA here is from genome assembly GCF_040544555.1 of Halalkalibacter oceani. NCBI lineage: Bacteria > Bacillati > Bacillota > Bacilli > Caryophanales > Bacillaceae > Halalkalibacter > Halalkalibacter oceani. Next base: position 46,246 of record NZ_JBEPKD010000023.1, on the reverse strand, counting down.
TCCGTATCCGCTTCGCCTTCCACCTCATCATTTGCCGAACAGCCAAGTAAAAGTGCCAAACTAAAAAACGGCAGCAACCACCCTTTCCACCTCAGTATCCTCTCCATCTCCTCATCCTCCCGTTCCCATCCTTTACAACCAAATCCTAATTTACCACCACCTCCACAACTATTCAAACTATTATTACATTTCTGCCTACTGTCCGAGAAAATTGAATAATGAGCACTAGGGATAATGTTCCACTCACCCTGTCGAACTAGGAAAATAGACCAGACCTCCCGATCTTTTTTCACCCTTGAGCACGAGAAAAAAGACCCTGGCATCGCCAGAGTCTTTTGAAAAGAAAATGCTATTATCCAAGTAATTGAAGAACCGCTTGCGGCGCTTGGTTCGCTTGCGCAAGCATCGCTTGAGAAGCTTGAGCCAAGATGTTGTTCTTCGTCATGTTCATAATCTCACGCGCCATATCCACGTCACGAATACGAGATTCAGCAGCTTGCAGGTTCTCTGCAGAGTTGTTCAAGTTAGAAATTGTATGCTCTAGACGATTTTGAGTTGCCCCAAGCATAGAGCGTTCTGCTGATACACGTTCAATTGCATCATTTATAATTGTAACTGCAGCTGCAGCTGATTCGTGGCTCTCCATGGATAAACCACGTTCCACTCCTGCAGCATTCGTACCGTCTGTCACATCATTACCAGATGTGAAAGTTGCTTGAACATAAAATTTATCTGCATCTAAGCCTTCTGCAACAGCATCATCACCAGTAATCATTGTGCCAGCCTCAATTAATGACTCATGACCTCTAGAAATCTCAACCCATTGAGTTGCAGCTCCAGTCGAACTGACTCCAAGAGATTCTGAACGCATATCATTAATTGCTAGTTTAAGTGCCTGGTTTTGATTCGCACCAATTTGGAAAGATAGTGAACGATCTTCAAATTGGGCAGCTGTAGTTTCCTCTGGAGTAACTGTCACTGTTGTCGTAGCTGTTTCTAATGAGAATGTCCCTTCGATAGCAGTAGCGTCATTGGCATCTAAGTCAAATGAGACTCCATTTGAGCTATATGAAATTGCTGTGGTTCCATCCCAAGAAAGTGTGTTTGATGAAATAGAATTACCGTCAACATCTCGGAAATCAACCAAAAGCTCACCACCAGCACTATCCCACGCCACATGGACTTGTGCAACATCTGCAAGTAATTCCGCAGAATCACCATTAACTTCAAAGTTAGTCAAAGCTGCACCAGTTTCTGTAGTAGGGTCAGCAATTGTATTCGTTGTCCAGTCTTGCGCTTCGGCAATGGTGTTAACTCCCCCAGTAACATCACCACTTGCATTGTCAACTTTATTTAAATCAATTGTAACAGATTCACCTTCTGCCCAATTTTCAACATCTTCACCTGTAAACGAGAATGAAATTCCATGGTTATCAAATGTATATGTGTCATTCTCAGCATCGTAGGCAAGTGCTTCAGCATTAATTACTAAAGTTTCTGCAGCGCTATCTTGACCCGCAAAAGATAGTGTGAAACCGTCAGCTGTTCTTGTAATTGATAGTTCATTTGTTTCGTCAGTATTTAAAGTTGACCAATCAAACCCGTTCGCCGCAGGTCCTGTAAAAGAAATATCAAAATCAACTTGAGAATCAGCATCAGACCAAGACACCGGCTCTTCGCCAACAATAACAGTTTGAGTAATTGCCTTCGTTACATCTACTGTAATTGCATCTGTTGTTGATTCAGGAGCTACTTCATATGAAGAAGACAAGTCACCATTTAATAGTCTGCGAGTGTTGAACTCAGTTGTGTTACCGATACGGTTGATTTCAGAGGTTAGCTGATTGATTTCCTTCTGAATTTCGTTACGGTCAACTTCAACATTTGTATCGTTTGAGGCTTGAGTCGCAAGTTCACGCATACGTTGAAGGATGTTTTGTGTTTCTTGAAGAGCACCTTCAGCTGTTTGGATCATAGAGATACCATCTTGAGAGTTACGAGATGCTTGATCCAAGCCGCGGATTTGTGCACGCATTTTTTCAGAGATTGCTAGACCTGCAGCGTCATCTCCTGCACGGTTAATGCGAAGACCTGAAGATAGTTTTTCCATTGCCTTTTGTGCGCCGCCTTGGTTGATACCCATTTGACGGTACGTGTTTAAAGCTGGGATGTTGTTGTTAATAATCATAATATACTTCCTCCTTGAAGTGTCGCCCACGTCCTTGTAGGCCAGATAGATTAGTCAGCAACTCCTTCTGGTTTGGTCGGCCGCCCGAGCCAAAAGGATGCTTACACTCGTTATATCGACAGGTTGGCTCTAATGTTAAATGGTTTTTCGGATTTTTTTATCTTTTTTTGTCTGATTTATGTCTGGATAACAGTTGGCGGTTATGTAGGAGGTTTTTCTTACGTACAAAACTCCCCATTTTCGATTCGACAGAAGACTAAACGGGGAGTTTTATGATTAGTTTTTCAATTGGGCGATGTCGCGTTTGTTTGACAGGGTTTCTTGAAAGAGGAGGTCAATGTCGGTTTTGTGGCGGTAACTGGCTAGCTCCAGCTTGTCCGTTCGTTCTTTCATTTCGAGGCGCAGGGCAACGATGTCTTCCGAGTTTTTCGCCGTCATCTTGATCAGTTGCTCGAATTTAACATTTGTGCGCTGTTCACTTTCCTCAATTGCCTGTTTGAAGGAACGCTCCTGTTCATCAAAGCGCTTGTCGAGATTTTGAAGCTGCTTGTTCATTTGCTTGACTAACGTGAAAAGTTCGCTTTCCATTTGCTTTCACCTCCTTTAGGTTAAGTCTATATCGAATGTCTGTTCCTGTAAAGGCGAACAGGCATCATTGGGAAGAATGTTAACTGAACAGGGACACCACGGCCTGCTAACAGGGGATTGATTGGAATAAATCTATCACTTCTTCCCAAACCATCTATCCCATAACTCATGGAATAATTGATTGTAATTATAGGTTACATAACTTAAAAATAATGTAGTAAAAACCGTCATTAATCTGGGCTCTCCAGCTAGATAGATTTCTAATGGAATCACATAGAAAATGCTCGTAATAATAAAGCTAACTCCCAATGCTTCAATATACAATCTTACTTTTTGAAGGTTCATCGTTTCCCTCTTTATTTAGCTTAAGTTTTGATTGGTTTCTTTTTTCTAATTACTTCTTCGGCTGCTTCTTAAATTTACTCTTTTTCTGTCATTTCTAATACTGTTTGAGCGTATATCTTAACTTGATTTAGACCATTCTTGATACCAGAAAGAATGAAATCCTCTTTACCTAAAGAAGCATCTTCATTGAAATTCAACTTATCATACTCAATCTCATAATAATATATAGCTCTTTTGATACCGCCTTTAATATTTCCAACCTTTTCATTGTACCATTGTGAAAAATCCCATCCATTTTCTTTTATCACTTTAACTGGATACTTTGACCCTCCTGAGTGTGCTTTTGGTAACCCAAAAATTTCACCCGTCGTCATTGATGGATTAAATAATTCAACTATATTATCGCTAATGTATAATATAGTCATTAGTTCGCGATATAAGTTTGGTTTTTCGTAAGTTGTTTTTAAATATCCTTCTAATTTTGATTCTGCTTGCTCAGTTAATTCTACTAATCTTTTTAAGTCAAGTAATAAGTTATCTTGTTCGTATTTTATCATAAACACTCCCTTTACTCTGATCTTGGCTTGTTTTTATTTGTCCTTTCCAACCAGCTGCTGGAAATTAACAGTTTTCATTTTCTCTTTTACATACCTCTTCATTTGTGGAGTTGCCTCTTGTTCATTAAAAAGATCATTTACGACCCCGGAAAAAAACTTTTCCATCTGCACATGTTCCCTGTAATTCCCTTTTGGAATATAGACGATTTCCTGGTTACCGAAAAAATCAAGCCGTAGTTTCTGTGCAAACTTTTTTACTTCATCACGGTAATAAGGATCTTTTTCAACCAGTAGCAATGCTTACTAGAGTAAGGCCGAAGTTCAAGGATGGCTCTGCACCGCCTAGACTCCCTTCTTGGAGAAGCTATCGAGAGGAACGAGATTCCGTTACTAGGCAAAAACCAGCAGTTCCACCACCTTGTAACCGACAATAGCGGAATGAGGTTCCTTGTACACCAACGAGAAGGGCCCTGAAAGCGACATAACGGAATGACGTTCCTTCTGCCCCTCTCTGCCCTCCCCTTACACTAGTGTTCATTCATCATGGTGTTTTTCAAACACGGCTGTTTGCCCAGCCCTTCTCAATTGTTCGGGTGTTCCTTTAAGAAACCTTTCAAGCCGTCGATCGAGACGGTTTTGGCGGCTTCGCTGTTTTCGGTTTGGATCGCGACATAAATCTCTTTTCGGTGGATGTCGACATGTCTCGGCGCCTGGATGCCGAGTTTGACCTGGTCGCCATCAATCGCCAAGATTGTGATTTCGATGTCATCGCCGATTTGAATCGCTTCCTTCAGCTTGCGTGAGAGCACGAGCATTTACTTCGCCCCCTTTGCCGCAGCGAAAATCGCATGCTTCGTCTGGTAACTCGTTTCGTTCATTAAAATTTGTTTGCCTTTTTGCTTGGCGGCGTTGATGACAACAGGCCCTTGAAGATTGGCTGTCGTTTCTGCGAACGGCTCGCGAATCGTCAGCATGACAAAAATCGCGACATCCTCCTGCTTCTCGATCTCAAGCTGTTCAATCGTCGAATCAGTGAGCTTCACTTCATACTGGGCGACATAGTCAAACGGATTGACGACAATAAAAGCGACATTGGCGCTTTTCGTCGACTGCAGCACATAAAACGGTGTATTCTCTTCAAAAGGGAGGAGGACAAAAGAAGTTTCCTCTTCGAAAGCGGGAAGACCTTTTTCAAATGTAATGAAGCGGTCTTCGGCGACCTCCACAATCCCTTGATATTTCGTTTCAATTTTCATTTTCAATCACCTTTACCTTATCCGCATTTTTTCTCATTGTATCATAAGGGAAGAGGTTGTTCGGCTTTTCTCCCCGCTTTTTTCTTCATAGAAAAAAGCCGCCATCGCGACTTTTTTGCTCACAATCCCATATTCACTTCTGTCCCGACCGCTTGAAAGGAAATGTTGTTTTTCTGTCTTAGATAGACATCGAGCTGCCATTTCGGCATTTCGATTTGCGGCGGACGGGGGGTTACGGTAATATCGGGTTCCTTATACGGAGCTTTCATCGACAGCTGCCCGGGCTGATAATCAAATGAGATGCTGAAAGCCGAACGCGGCATTGTCGTATAGACCGCTTTCTGTGGCGCCCGCTCGCCGTTCACTTTGGCGATTTGGGCAAAAGCGGCCCCGCCCCGCGCGCCGTTTTCGATTTTCATCATTTGATCCCCTTGCTGGGCTTTTTTCGCAAGATACTGGTGAACGACGCTCGTCGTTTTGTTCCAGTAGTCATTTGCCATCCGCAACGGGGTCTTTAAATTCGCCTCGGCAAAAGCCTGTCTCTGGTCAATAAACAGCTTCGCGGCGGTTTGACTAATTTCGATCATGCCGACATGCTGCTGACGAATTTGCAGATCGGCGGACGGCTGCGAGATACGCGGGCCGGGGCGATGAGAGCTCATGCCGATATAGGCGTCTGTTGAATGAATCTCAAGCGTAGGCAGCTGCAAGCGAGCTTCCTCCTTTGCTCAATTATCTGAGGAAATCGAGTAATGTCGGCTGAATGATTCTCGCGCCAACGGCAAGAGCGGCACGATGAACGCTTTCCTGAATCGTCAGGTCGATAATCACCTGCTCAATATCGGCATCCTCATTGTTGGACATAATGTTTTTCGCGCTGACCTCCTGCTCCATTAAGCGGCTTTCCATCATCTCCACCCGGTTCACACGGGCACCGAGCTCAGCACGCTCGGCGACAAACTGGTCAATATGACCAAAAACATTGTCGATATACCCGGTCAAATCATTGCCGGAAATTCCCGGATCATTGAGGGCATGCTCCAGCCTGATAATATCGCCGAAAAGCGCATTGTTGAAAATGTTCGCCGGATCGACATTCACAGGAATCGTGACACCCTTCAGCAATTCGATTTCAACCGTTTGCGTGTTAATCGAAACAGCATCATTGTATGAGGCGATGACATCAGCTGGGCGCAGAGTTTCGGTGATCGTTTCTTCGCTTGTCGGATCACTTTCATTATAATTTGGATTTGGTCTGCTGAACGTCGCTTTGTTCCCGTTCTCTTCTATAATAAGACGCACATCTTCCTGCCCTGCCGCCTGAAAAACTATTTGGCCGTTCTCATTTGAAACTTCCTTAAAAATCTTCCCATCGTAGCTGAGCTCAATCTTATCAAGCTCCGTGTTTGGATCAAACAACGTTTCCAGCCCGATATCGATCTTCTCCATATCAATAATCGGCGCATTCGTCGTGTCCGTCCCATTAAAAATATAGCGGTGACTGCTTTTTGTATTGGCGAGGGACTGCAAATGCTCCCGCAGCTGCTGGATTTCCTTGGCAATGTTTGCCCGCTCCTCGGCATTGTAGGAATCATTGGCCCCCTGGGTCGCCAGCTCGCGAATCCGCCGCAATGTTTCCGTCGCCTGATCCAATGCAGCATCCGCCGTATCCAGCCAGTTATAGGCTTCACTGAGGTTGCGCTTGAACTGGTCCACTTCCGTAACCTGGGTGCGGTAGCGCATTCCCTTCATTGCCACAACTGGGTCCTGCGACGGGCGAGTAATCTTTTTGCCGGTGGCAAGCTGATCCTGCAACGAGGCAAGGCGGTTATAGCCCTGATTGATATGCCGTAATGAATTTGTTGATAGCATCATTTGTGTTACACGCATCGTTTCTCACCTATCCTTATCTTCCGACTATCCCCATATTATTAATAATCCGGTCAAGCATCTCATCGACCATCGTGATGTTTCGCGCCGCCGCATTATAGGCGTGCTGAAATTGAATCATTAATGTAAATTCCTCATCCGCCGAAACATTGCTGACGGACTGGCGGCGAAATTCAACACTGTCTCGCAGCGATAATGAGCTGTCCGCCATCCGCGCCGATTCCTGGGCCTCAACAGCCATATCGCCGATCACGCTTTGATAATAGCTGCTGATCGTGCCTGAATTGCCCGAGCTGAATTCCATAATAATGTCCTTCATATTCGCTAATTCAAGCGCATTCGTTCCGCTTCCGGCATAGGCTTTTGGCATGCCTTCAATGAAATTATCATTATTTCCTAATAATGCATGGAGAGCCTCATAATCTCTAGGAGAGGCACTCATTAAGGTCTCATAAGACTCTCTTGCACCGCTAGTCAACGCATCCAGATTCACCCCAGCTGCGGCGATGTTATTGCGGCTTGCTTCAATAGCGGCGTCGATCTTGATCGCCTTCGCTGCGCCCGCCGGACCAGTAAGGCCGCCTAAGTCAAAAAAGTCGTCACCATTTGTCGCAGCCTCACTTTCTGTTCCAAGCGTAAAGCCGAGCTTATGAATATTGTTAATCTCGGTAGCGAACTTATAAGCCATTAAGTCAATCTCCGCGAGCATATCGGGATAGGTGCCGACAATCTGAGTTTCCCCGCCGACCGTTGTCTCGTAGCCATACGCCTCAATTAAGGCTTTCATTTCCCCACGTGGCATATCGGTATGGAGGTCATCTATTGCATAAGCTACATCTGTTTCCTCATCATTGACTTGATTCATAAAGGAGTAGCCGGTTACTGCTTTGTTTGTATCATCAAAGTTAATCTTCATTTTCAAATAACTTTGCGCCCCTGTCCCATCCACAAGCTTAATCGGTTCAAAGAGCGGCTCACCATCATCACCCGTTGCTTGTTCACCTGCATCATTCAAAACCGGCTTCGTATAAGCCTGTCCATTCTCATTCACCAAATAGACCGTTACCGCTCCTTCGGCGACTTCGCTCGGCTTACCTCCGCTTTGTTCGCGCTCGACTTTGATGTTGACGATCCGGGAAAGCTGGTCAATTAGGCGGTCCTGTTCGTCGTAAAGGTCGTTGGTAACGTAGCCGTGCGGTTCGACTTTGCGGATTTGTTCATTGACGTTGTCGATTTGGCGGAGAAGCGCGTTGACTTCCTTTTCCGTCACTTCAATTTCGCTTTTGTAATCATTGCGGATTTCAGATAATGAATCGTGCATGTAGTTGAAGCTTTCGGCGATGAAACGGCCGCGCTCGCGAACGACGGAGCGGGCGCCGGAATCATCGGAGCTGCCGGCCAAGTCCTGAAACGATCGCCAGAAAAGGTCAATCTGGTGGTTCAGTCCATTTTCTGAAGGCTCATTTAAAATATCCTCCATTTTCATCAGCGCGTTGTAGCGGGCATCCCAATAGCCAACCTTGTTCGATTCATTGCGGTACTGCACATCAAGAAATGCTTCGCGCACGCGTTGAACCGAGCCGGCCTTGACGCCGGTACCGAGATGACCGGGGATGCGGGGGCTGTTCATGCCGCTGGACGGGTAAGGCTCCGTTTGCGCAAAGTTAACACGCTGTCTCGTATAGCCCGGCGTGTTGGCGTTGGCGATATTATGACCGACTGTATGTAGAGCGTATTGCTGGGTCATCATCGCCCGTCGTGCTGTTTCTAAACCGTGGAACGTTGATAGCATCTGAATTATCCTCCATTCAAGTTAAGCTTTTGAGTCGAACAAGGAGTGTCCGGTATCGTAAGGCTGGTCATCGCGCTCGTTCGGACGCTTGTAGCTGATATCCTCCTGGTGCGGCACCATTAAATCAAGGGAAAGATTGACAAACCGCAACGATTCCTCGATAAGCTGCTGATTTAGTTCGTTTTGCCGCTTTAATAAATGAAGCTCTGTGACCAATTGCTGCTGAAGGGCATCAAGCTGCTCACGCTCCTCTGTCGTTGCCCATTCCTTGACTTCGGCCAACGTTGCGTTTTCTGTTACCTTTCCCTTGCTTAAAAGAAATGTGCGGACAACCTTCTCCCGCATTGATTCCGTCGCCTGTGACTTGCGCACCAGCTTGGCTTCCGCGCGGACAAGCTCTTCCAGGGCAGGCATATCACCTTTTTTGATCAGCTCGACCTTTTGCCTGGCTGCTTTATTTAACTCGTGATGAATCGTAATCAATGCTTCAAGCAGCTCTGTTATTGCCTTCACTGACATGCCCGTTCCTCCTTTGCCTCATCTCTACTCATTCCAAAATTGATAAAACTTGTTCGCCACTGCCTGTGGATTTACTTTGTATTCTCCGGCCTCGATCTTCTGCTTCAGATCTTCAACCTTCGTCTGACGTTCTTTTTCAATCGCTGTCCCCTTTTGCATTTCCAGCGCTTCAAAGGAAATCTCAAGCTTATCGCTTTTCGCTTTCGTCTCGGCAGCCTTATCCTGCTTTTCCAGCTGCTTGCGGTATGGATTTTGCTGAACGGATTGATACGGATTGATTTTCATGCTCTCACCTCACTGTTTGACCCCTTGTGATACGATTGTTTTCAAAAGAAAAAATGTGCCGAAGAGCTGTCTCAAAGAGGGTTTTCCCTTTTGAAACATCTCCTACTCATTATATCGGCACATTTCTCAAAAATGTTTATTCATTTTTATTAAATCGGCTGTTAAGAGAATGATAAGTCGTCACCCTGTTTTTCTCTTTTTCCGTTTCCTTTTTCCGCTCAACGAACTCTTTTTCTTTTTCAAGCTTTTCAAGATCGCCGGTAATCGCGTCTTTGCAGCTGCTGCAAAGGCGGCCTTCCTGAATCATTGTGCCGCATGAATCGCACGGATAACCGAGGTTGGGGAAATGAGTGGTGAGCAACCTGCCCTCGCGGACAAACATATGAATCTCTTCTAACGAGACTTCTGTCTTTTCATGAACTTCCTGAATGGAAGCCATTCTGTTTTGCTTGCGCCGCATGAACTTCGACACCTTATCATAGTTATCCTCTTGCTCTTTAAAACACTGCTGGCAAATAGGGCGTAACGCCTTAACAAAAATCCGGCCGCAACGTGGACAATTGGCTACGTTTTTCATGAATCATTCCCCTTTCCATTCCTTTCTTTTATTATACTGCCTGATGCGTATATGACAATAGTCTCTAGTCTCTTTTTACCGTGCGATTGTCAAGGAAGCGATGCGCTCTGCCCCGTGGCGCTTCAATATCCGCGCCGCCTGCCGGACCGTCGTTCCCGTCGTATAGATGTCATCAATCAAAACAAGCTTTTTTCCTTCAATCAACGGTTTCGCTAACTGTGTGAGATGAAACGGCTGCTCGTTGATCCGGGCAATTCTCTGCCTGCGGCTCCGCTTGCTCTGTTTCTCCCCGCTCGCTCTTTGCAGTAGCTTTGTTTCCTCAGCCCAGCCCTCCATCAGCAGCACTGATTGATTGAATCCTCTCGCCTTGAGTCTCGCTTCACTGAGCGGGATCTCGACCGGCAAGTAACCGCGAAATTCTTTTTGATAAAGCGCCTTTAGCCGTCCGGCAAAAAAGCGCGCCAGCTCAGCATCGCCGCGGAATTTGAACATCGTGATCACTTCCTTTAAAAAAGCATTGTATTGATAGAGTGACATGTTGCGTTCAAGCAGGTCGGCCGTTTCTTGCCGCTGCTGCCAGCGCAGGCAATCATGACAGATCCTTTCATCATTACGAAGAGCGCGGGAGCAGATGTGACAGCGGCGCCCTTCAAGCGTGATCAGCTGGGTCTCGCATTCCGGACAAAGCGCGCTCTCTTCCTCCAACAGCAAAAGTCCGTGCCAGCTCACCCGTTCAAAAAAAGGTTGATGGCAAAACAAACAGCGGCTCATTTCGTACTCGCCTCCTGATTCATCAGCTGGATATGGCGTTTGGCAGCGCGCATCGCCTGTGAAATGCCATAATGAAAAAAGATGACATCGCCATCCGGCTGTGCGGCTGATCTCCCGACACGTCCGGCGATTTGGACGAGCGCCGTCTCGGTAAAAATCCGATGGTCTGCTCCGAGCACCGCGACCTGAACACCGGGAAACGTGACGCCCCGTTCAAGAATCGTCGTCGTTACTAAAATCGCGGTTTTCTGCTGGCGAAAGGCTTCTATTCGTTGATGGCGCCCGGAATCATTCGCGTGCACAGAGACGGCGTCATAAGAATCGTTCTGAAGAAGACGGGTAGCTTGATGGAGAAAGGAAACGGTTGGAACGAAAAGGAGAATCGGCTTACGTTTATTGAGGTGTTCTGTCAGCCAGCGCAGCAGAACGGCAGGGAGTTTGCCCTTTTTCAAGTGTTTCTGCCAATTTCCGCACCAGCTAAAGCGCGGTTCGGGCAAAGGAAAGCCGTGAAAGCGACGGGGGATCTTGATCACTTCTAGCGGTTCGGAGCGCAGTGCTTGACTAGGAGTGGCGCTCAAGTAAATGCGTGCTGCCTGCTTTTTTTCAGCCTGGGAGATTGCGTAGGCGAGACTTTGATCGTAAGAATAAGGAAAGGCGTCGACCTCGTCAACGATGACAACGTCAAATGTGCGATAAAAGCGGAGAATCTGATGGGTCGTGGCGATGACAAGCTGGCTGTAACGGTGACGATCACGGCTTCCACCGTAGAGGGCAGAAATGGCGATGCGTGGAAAGCTGCGGCGCAGACGCGGTTCAAGCTCCTTAACGACGTCCGCTCGCGGGGTGGCGAGAAGGACTCTCTTCCCTTCTGAAAAAGCTTGCTCCAGCCCAGGGAAAAGGATCTCTGTTTTGCCCGCTCCTGTAACCGCCCAGATGAGCAGCCGTTTTTGCTGCCTAATCGCTTCTTTCACCGCAATGGCGGCCCGCTGCTGTCCTGCTGAGAGAGCGCCGCTCCAGCTTAGGCTTTCCGCAACCTCTGGCAGCTGGGGAATCAAGCCCTGCCAGGAGAACAGCGGCTCACATTGGCTCACCTTGCCGAGCGTCAGGCAATGCCGGCAATAATGACAACGCTCGCCGCATTTCGCGCAAAGGTGGCTGCCGATTAAAAAAGGATCCCTGTTATTGCAGCGGCGGCACGTCAGTCTCCCCTTCTCGGTAACAAGACCCGCTTCACGTCTGATCAGCTGCTTTTGTTCAAGCTCTGCCAGGATATGCGAGGGAAGGGGAATTTCCGAACGCAGCAATCGCTTCCCTGCAAAAATAGGGGCATATTTCAGCATAGTCCTCACCTCTTTGTTTTTTTACTATTACGCCTCAGCCTGCTTGTACCAGGAGATGCCAAGGCTGCCCGGTCCGAGATGGGTGCCGATTACCGGGCCAAAGACGCTGATGACGACGTCGACGACATTGTCATAGTTTTCACGAATGTCGGCAGCCAGCTGCTCGGCTGCTTCCGGACGCATCGCATGGATGACTGTCACTTCATAGCGGCCGTCGGAACGAAGATCTTGATCCAGCGTCTGGAGGATGCGGTCGATCGCCTTTTTTTCGGTTCGTACTTTTTCAAAGGGGACAATTTTTCCGTCGACGAAATGAAGGATCGGCTTGATCTTCAATAAATTACCGACGAGAAGCTGACCGCCGCTCAGCCGTCCGCCCCGATGGAGATGGCCCAAATCAGCGACCATAAAATACGCCTTCAGCGTCGCCTTTATTTCCTCAAGCCGGGTTACAATCTCGCTCACTCCGGCTCCTTTCAGGGCAAGCTGCGCTGCTTCCCTGACGAAAAAGCCGAGCGCATAGCAGGCAATCTCCGAATCAAAGCCGTGGACCTCAAGCCCGTCGACCATCTCGCCTGCGGTTAGCGCATTTTGAAAGGTGCCGCTGATTCCACTTGAAAGATGTAGCGTGACGACCTGCTGATAGCCTTGTTTCTTCAGGTCGGTAAACAGCTCAACAAACTGGCCCGTTGATGGCTGGGAAGTCGTCGGAAGCTGTTCAGCGCCTTCTAGCTTTTTATAGAACTCCTCCGTCGTCAGCTCCAGCTCTTCCTTGTACGTTTTCTCAGCAAAAATGACACTTAATGGTACCATATAAATCGAAAGACGCTCCCGCTCCTCTTTTGGCAGGTAGGCGGTACTGTCCGTTACAATCGCAACGTTTTTATTCATAGCAAAAGCCTCACTTTATCATTAATACGCATGCTCATTCATTATTTATTGTACACGCCGGGCAAACAACGATTCAATAGCAGAAAGGCAAAAGGTAAATTTTGATAGGAGCTGTCTCAAACGACGATGTTTGAAAAAGAGCAGACGATGAAGGAAAACGAGGCAAGACGGAAGATAGTCTTTTGCCGGAATTAAGAGGTCCACTCGTTCCGCTTGTCGCCGAAAGGAGCAGCAAATGAGAGAAATAGCGGAATCCTGTTCCGATGAGGGGGGATAGGCGGGCCAGCCCGCCTCGACGAAAAAGCATCTCTTCTGTCTGCTTGGACTAGAGATGCTTTTTCGTTTACAATGGCAGCCTGTCCGTTAGCGGACGATGACATAGCCCTTTTTAATTGCTTCGACAACGGCCTGCGTCCGGTCATTGACGTTCATTTTCTGAAGGATGTTACTAACGTGGTTTTTCACCGTTTTCTCACTAATATAGAGTGATTCGCCAATCGCCCGATTGCTCTGTCCGTCGGTCATCAGCTGAAGAACCTCGCACTCGCGCCGGGTGAGAATATGTAACGGCTTCCGGTATTCCACTTCGCGGTACCCGATTGAATCCTCATGCTCCTCATCCTCTGTCGCCAGACGGCGATATTCCTTAATTAAATTGTGCGTTACCTTCGGATGAATGTAAGCACCACCGGAGGCTACAACCTTAACAGCTTCCACAAGAGCTGCCGCATCCATTTCCTTCAATAAATAACCGGAAGCGCCGGTCTTAAGAACGTGGGTAACATACGATTCGTCATCATGAATGGAAAGGACGAGCACCTTTACATTCGGAAAAGCCTTGGTCAGCTCCCGCGTCGCTTCGATTCCATTCATTTGCGGCATATTAATATCCATCAGGATGACATCCGGACGGTATTCCTTGACAAGCTGGAGGGCATCGGAACCATCTTCGCCATCGGCTACTACTTCAAATTCATCCTCCATGGCCAGAATACGCTTTACGCCTTCTCTGAATAATTGGTGATCGTCGATGAGGACGATACTTATCTTCTTTTCATTTGTTTCTGTCACTGTCATCACCTCTCCGTTATATACGGGCTTTTATTTTCTTTTCATCTCATTTCTTATGTGGCAGAGCGAAAGGGCACCTCGATCACAATGACAGTACCGGCTTTCGGTTTCGACTGGATGGTGAGCTGGCCTTTGAGCATATTGACCCGCTCTTTCATCCCGATCAGTCCAAAAGAGCCTTCTTTCTCTGTTATCGCCGGATCGAAGCCTTTGCCATCATCTTTAATAATTATTATAACCTTTGTCGCTTTGATTTCAATTTTCACTTGGATTTCAGAGGCTTCACCGTGCTTATAGGCATTTTGTACTGCTTCCTGTACAAGGCGAAATAAGGCAATTTCAAATTCCTGCGGGAGCCGCTTATCCTTGCCGATCTGGCGAAACACAGTCGTGATTTGGTTATGCTCCTGAAATGTTTTCAAATATTTCGCAAGAGTCGGAACAAGGCCAAGGTCATCGAGAGCCATCGGACGTAAGTCGTAAATAATCCGTCTCACTTCGACAAGTGAGGATTTCACCATTTTTCGCAAGTCTCGAATCTCATTTAACGCCTCTTCAATTCCTTTTTCTTGATAAATTCGTTCAATTAGCTCAGATCGCAGTAAAACATTTGCCATCATTTGCGCAGGTCCGTCGTGAATTTCACGCGAAAGCTTCTTTCGTTCTTCCTCCTGGGCCTGAATAATTTTCAGACCGAAGGCTTGCTTTTGCCTTGCATCCTCAATCGCATCTCCGACCTGCTTTAAGTCTGTTGACAAAAAGTTGTAAATGACCGCCATCTGTCCCGCCAGTTCCTCGGCCCGCTCCACCGTATCATTCAGGTTGACAAGCCGTCGTTCAATATGGTCTCTTCGTTCCCGCAGCTGAATTTCTTCCTGCTCCAGCACGGCTAATTGAACCTGGTAATCATTCGCCTGTTCATAGGCCGCCCGGACTTCCTCTCCGCTGAATTTGTCAAAGGCCCGGCTTACTTCCACAAGCCGATTTCGCGCAAAGCGGGCACGAAGTTGCGTTTGATCTGTTTTTTCAATAATGGCCGCTACTTTTAAACGCACTTGTTTTAGCTCTTCTGCAAGACTTACATATTCGGCCCGGGACTTTTCACCAATTTCAAAAATCTGCTCCCGGCTCTCCCCGACTGCTTCCAAGGTATTTGTAATAATCTTGTCGAGCAACGTTGTGTCAGTCAAGCGTCATCACCAGCCTCATCCTTCGTCCAGCCTGCGCATGAGATTTGCGCCCATAGGCTGTTTTCGCTATTCTTATCTTACATCATCTTCTAATGAAAGCACAAAGAATCATTGAATTATACCTATAATAGGCGACATAATTACTACGCTTTCTGACGATCCCATCGTATCAGATCAATATTACACCCCGATAACTGATATTTGTAAAACTATGAAAAAAGAAGGAGGAATTATCATGCCACTTTCCACCTATCAAACCGTGAAAGGGGAAGGATCACATGAAATTGTTATCCAGAAATCAAGATTTATCGCCCATTTTACGAGGGCGGAAACCGAGGAGGAGGCGCAGCGTTTCATCGAACGAATCAAAAAAGAGCATTGGAACGCCACGCATAATTGCTCGGCTTATTTGATTGGCGAAGCCGACCATATTCAAAAAGCCAATGATGACGGAGAGCCGAGCGGCACCGCAGGCGTTCCGATGCTTGAAGTGTTAAAAAAACGCGGCTTAAAGGACACCGCGGTCGTCGTCACCCGTTACTTTGGCGGCATTAAACTTGGCGCAGGTGGATTGATCCGGGCATATGGAAGTGCGGTCAGCGAAGGCCTTCAGGCTGTCGGTGTTGTCCAACGGACACTCGTCCACACTGTCCACACCGAAATCGACTATCACTGGCTCGGAAAAGTCGAGCATGCTTTAAGGGAATCTCCTTATAAAATGAAAGGGATTGACTACCTTGAGCAGGTCGATGTCCAGGCGTACGTCGAACCGGATCAGCTGGAATCGTTCCATGAGTGGATCACAAATTTAACGAACGGGCAGGCGACTGTCAAAAGCGGGGACGAGCTTTATTTAGAAAGCACGGTTTGATGACGGATTGCTGCGAAATCGCCGGTCAGCGGCGCCTCCTTCTATCAATCTCTAAAACTGTCTTAATCTTCTTCTTTACGTTCTCTCTCTTTTTCGCTATTATGGGGGAGATTAGTATCTTTCAAGATAGAAGTGAGGTATTGCGATGACGCAATCTAGAGTAAGCAAGCGCAAGCGAAGAACGAAACGAGTTATGCGGACATTTATAATTATTGGCCTTGCCTCCTTCCTGATCCTTGGCGGGACGATAGGTTATTTTTTTCTTAAACTGCAAGATGTATCCTCAGCCACACAGCAGGACCTTCAGCGCGGAGAGAAATCAGAAAAACGGGAAGAACCGGTTTCACCGAGCAAGGATAACATTTCCATTCTCTTTCTTGGTGTCGATGACCGCGATGGCGATCTCGGAGGGCGAACCGATGCCATGCTGCTCGCAACCTTTAATAAGGAGCTCGGGACGATCAAACTGTTAAATATCCCCCGCGACTCCCTTGTTGACATTCCCGGCCGCAGAAATCAGGATAAAATTAACCACGCCCATGCTTTTGGCGGAGTTGATTTAGCGGTGGAGACAGTCGAGCAGCTGTTTGACATTCCAGTCGACTATTATACGAAGCTGAATTTCGTTGCTTTTGTTGAGATTGTGGATGCGCTTGGCGGAATTGAAGTTGACGTGCCATTCGCCTTTACGGAAATGGACAGTCACGATCAGCACGACGCAATCGCTTTAGAACAAGGATTACAGACGTTAAACGGAGAAGAAGCATTAGCCTTTGCGCGGATGCGTAAACAGGACCCACGCGGCGATTTAGGACGCGGTGAGCGCCAGCAGGAGATCATTAAAGCGATCATCGCCAAAGGAGCCTCCCTCTCTTCGATTAACAATTACGATGAAGTGTTACAAAGTGTGGAGACTCATCTTTCAACGAATTTAACATTCGGTAACATGTTAGCACTCCATTCCTATGCCGGCTCGTTACATTCGATTGAGTCGTTGCATTTGGCCGGACGCGATGCCAGAATTAACGGTGTTTACTATTACGAGCTTGACCCGGATTCAGTCCGCGAGCTGTCCGTTACCTTCCAGACCCACCTTGGGCTGATCGAACCGGCTCAGGATGAAGCGAGCTAACAGGAGCCACCATTTTAAAATAAGAGGCTGGGAAAAAGGTTGTTTTTTTACCTTTTTCCCAGCCTCTCTAAGCAATGAGCGGAGCCGCCACGATCTTTCCAAAGCCCGATGTGAGAAACCAACTCACATCGGGCTTGTGGCGTGTGAAGCCATTGCCAGTAGGTCCAAGGCTAGTTTTGTCTCAAGCTCTTATTTCGCATTTGACGATTGGCAGGAAGATACCTGAAGTCCGCACCAGTAAATGAGGAGCAGAGGGAACGTCATTCCGTTATTTCGCTTTCAGGGCCCTTCTCGTTGGGGTACAAGGAACCTCATTCCGCTATTGTCGGTGACAAGGTGGTTGAACCGCTTGTTTTTGCCTAGTAACGGAATCTCGTTCCTATTGTTGCACAGATGAGCGTCAAAATAGAAAAATAACGGAATCTTATTCCCAACACCCTGTGCCTCCAAAGGCGGGACAGAGCCATCCTTGAACTTCGGCCAGACTAAGCAATGAGCGGAGCCGCCACGATCTTTTAAAGCCCGATGTGAGAAACCAACTCACATCGGGCTTGTGGCGTGTGTAGCCATTGCTACTCCATGCTAACCAGGTTTGTTTTATTTTTTTCCATACGCTTTATAGCGGTCGTCTGGCATTGGCCAGCCGTCTTAAGAAATTCATCATCGGACGATAATCCTTGCTGATCAGGCCGACTCGCTCCACTAGAAACTCAATGGCAAAGAGCAGGACGAAAATGATCAGAACAGATGTCCAGAACGTCGCCATCGTCATCATGACCGCGGCGAGGCTGAAGAACGCCGTCATCGCGTAAATCGTCAGCACCGTCTGTCTGTGCGTCAGTCCGAGCCGTAACAGACAGTGGTGCAAATGAGATTTATCCGGTGCTGATAACGGTTTTTTCTGTACAAGGCGACGGATAATCGCAAACAGGGTGTCCGAAATCGGAATCGCTAAAATGACAATCGGCACTAGCAATGAGGAAACCGTGACATTTTTAAAGCCGAGCAGGGCGATCACCGAAATCATGAAACCGAGGAATAAAGCTCCTGTATCCCCCATGAAGATTTTCGCCGGGTTAAAGTTATGAACGAGAAAGCCGAGCGTACTTCCTAACAGAATGACACCTAAAGCGGCGACGAACATGCTGCCATCCATAATCGCAATACCGGTAATCGTCAGCAGCACGATCGACGATACACCAGCCGCAAGCCCATCAAGCCCGTCAATTAAATTAATCGCATTCGTTACCCCGATAATCCAGAGCAACGTTAATGGAATGCTGAACCAGCCAAACTCCAGCTGCATCTCAAACGGCAAGTTGATAAACTCCACCTGGACACCGCCATAGACGACAACAGCTGCGGCCGCGACCTGTCCAAGCAGCTTCCATTTCGCCGACAGCTCAATCATATCATCAAGAAAACCAGTCACAATAATAATGAAGCCGCCGATTAAAATCGGGATCGTATAGCTGCTTTCCGGCTGCAAAATCAAAAATCCAACTAAAAAACCAATATATATCGCTAAACCGCCGAGCCGAGCCATCACCTTCTGGTGAACTTTACGATGATTAGGCTTGTCTGTGGCGCCAATTTTAATCGCAAAACGCTTCACAACCGGAGTAATCAAAACCGTCACGATGAAGCAAATCACTAATGCTAAAACAAGCATGCTGACCCTCCTTATTTCTACCTTCTCCAACTTATCTCTTTTTATGATTTTCTTTCGTCATTCACACTCTTTTAATCTATTACCTTTTCGGATTATAGCATAAATAAAGCAACCAGGCACAGTCATTTCTTAACAATCCCTAACGGCTGCCACAATTTCACACATTTCCGAAAATGTCATCCATCTTTTCCCTGCTCGCCTAGTTCTGAAACATGTTAAAAGAGGAAAATCGCTTGTTAGATGCTACTCTTTCCCTGAAGGATATCATAAGCGGTCTGTCTCGCTTTTTGCCGCGCTTCCTTCGTATAAAGCTGCATATCAGTGATGGCCTGCTCTCTCTTGCTAAGCTGAACGTCAGCTTGCTCATAAAGCGTTTCCGCTTCCCATTTTTCATTGACATGAGCGGCGACCGGCTGGCGGCACAGCTTGGCAAAGGAATCAATCTTCGGATCATAGGACAGCGCGACAAAAGGCGTATCACCAACCGCGGCGAAAATTAGCGCATGAAGCCGCATCCCGATCAGCAGCTCGCTGTCTGTGATCCACTTTATTTTTTCCATAATCGTTGCTTCATGCGGAGCAAGCGTCGCCTCGGCCGTCATCAGCTGCCGTGTTTCCTCCGATGCTTTTGCATCATGCTCACCGTGCATCGGCACGAAAACAATCGGATAACCTTCCGCGGCAAGCCTGTCGAGGCTGTGGGCCAGCTCTTGCTTAAAATGATGCTCACTCGGCCAGTCGCGCACTGAAACGGCAATATACGGCGCCGCGACGAAACGATCCTCAGACTGAGCCGGAGTTAAGCCGAGCACTGGATCAGGCACTTGCGCAATCGGCTTCGTCACGCCAATCCGTTCGAGCAATTGTTTCGATTCTGCATCGCGGACGGTGAGCAGCCGACTGCCGTTCAATGTCCGTCTGACAATCGCCTGATTCCGTTTGCTTTGCAGGGGGCCGATCCCTTGAGCATAGACATAATAAGGCTTACGCAGCCATTTGGCGATCCACATCACCGCCGAATAGTAAATGACGCTGCGGTTTCCCGTCTTATCCTGAAGCAGGCTGCCGCCGCCGCTAATCACCCCATCAGAGGAACGGATCGCCCGGATGATCTCTTTTATCTTCCACCGGTTAACAGCCTTCACTTGATACTTGGAGGCGGTTTGCTCCGGCTGGTTGGAGAGAACCGTAATCTCAACCGCCGGATCGGCCTCACGCAACGCGCTTATAATCGCGTACAAGATCGCTTCATCGCCGACATTATCAAAGCCGTAATAGCCAGATAATACGAGCCTCATCCAAGCCACCTCTTTCTTACTTCAGGGTACACGTAACGGATGATCAGGCGATAGATGAAAATAAGCACAAGCCCGATCAAAAAACCAAATACAAGGCCGTAGCCCGTTCTGATTAAGGAAACAAGCAGAGCGGTATGCAAGTGAGTAAACGTGCCGACCATCGAAGCGAAGCCGAGCATCCCCAATGTAATAAAGAGCGGCGCCGCTTTTTCGTTTTTCATCCGCAAGTACAGGCCGAGCACAAATAGTGGAAATCCGACAAGAAATTCCGACGTGCGCGGACGTACATATAACACTGATTCAAGCCAGTATCTAAATTCAAGCTCATACGGCAGCGTCAACGCGGCATTTCCCGTCCGCCACACATAGAAACCAAGTACACCGACAACGAGCCCCATGATCACGACATGCCAATAGCGCACCGGCTCATTCATCAGCTTCTTCAAGAAGGAAGCAAACAGCACAAACCCGACAACAAGAACCGGCACAGCGGCAAGCACCTTCACCCCTCTGAACTCATCCACTTTCATGACAAAGGTCGGTCCATAAAGCAGCGCGATCACAAGCCACGCTCCCGTTAAGGCGATTGCTGCTGATAACGCATATTGCCAGACTAGCTGCTTCCAATCTTTAATCCGGTCAACAGCTAAGCCGGCATAAACCGCCCCGCTAATCGCCGTTAGTAAGGCGAGACCTTTCAGGGCGACGTCGACATGAAGCAGCGCCAGTGCACTTAACCCAAGAGCGCCGACCGCGGCGAGTACACCGAGATAGCGATGGAGGGCCAAACCCGTTAAGCTCAGGAAAGCGACCGTTCCTGCCAAGACTAGCAGGGTGATGATAAATGGCTGCGAAAACGACTGAAACGGCTGGGCTGTCCCGGCCTGATCTGCTCCAAGCTGGTTTGTCAACAACTCAAGCATTTCAAGCGTATACGTGTAGCCCGTCAACGCTTCACCTGGGTGGTGATACGTCTCCATTCCGGTCGGGAAGTTCATCACCGGATTGACGTAGAGCATGCGGATATTGCGTTCCTTATAGCCGCGCAACGCTTTTTCGACCTCATCAACATAAGTTGTAGCTTCTCTTCCTTTTCCAAGCGTCATGCTAAACAGCCGGACGACATTTTCCTCCAGCTCGCCAACGCGTAAAAAGGCACTCATTCCACGTTGGTCATTGAAGTCAATCGTGACAATCGCCAGGCCGAGCTCTTTTGCCTTCCGGGCGAAGGTCCGCAGCTCTTCCGGATTATCAGCGCCGACGACATCATTTCCTGTAAAGGAAAGAGCCTCAGCCCCGTATTCCTCAACGAGCATGTCAAGCATGTCATACACATAATGATTTTCATTGTGGATATTCATAAAATGATTCGGTAAACGCGGTATGATATGCAAGCCGGCGTCATCAATCAATTGCAGCGCCTCACGGTCAAAGCCGACAGGCATCGCATTTAAACTCACTTCATAAGGAAGAAACAAGTAAGCATCATCGTCATAGGCATGAAAAGAAACATGAAGACGATTAGGAAGAATCCCTTCCTCTGTCATAATCGCATAGTGATTGTTGTACACCTCTTCGACAGTATCGATGTATTCACTGTCCTTCTCCAGCAGCTTGACGAATTGCCCGTTGTTTTCCGGGAGCTCTCCCCGTGCCTCTGGATGCTCATGCTCAATCTCACTTCGTTGAATGCGTTCAAACACCCCGTCTTCAACGAGATCAGAAATCGTCAGCGGCTCAATACTAATCGAGGTTAAGCCGTTTTCTCTTAATTCAGCCAAGGCTTGTCCGGCATCAAGCGATCCCTCCAGCATATCCGGCCACTGAGCAAATTGCTCATAAGGCATGACGACTTCATATGAACGGTTTTGCTGCTCAACTTGTACTCGTTCAATTAAAGATGGAATCGAGACGAGCAGCGCCAGGATCACCACAATCCAAAGACCTTTTTTTACCAACGTAATGACATCCTTTCAGCTTTTGATTTTACACTTCTATCGATGACCTTTATGTACGCTCCTTGGCGACAAATTTCGAGACGACCGGCAATGATTGCAGCAATGAGCGGTCGATTCCCTTCAGCGCCAGAACAAGTCCAACAAAAATCACCGCTCCCAGCACGATCGCCCCTGTCAAATAAAGCGCCATGACGCCCCGCGACCATTCCTCGTTAACAACGAACCAGTGCAACAGCCCGAGCACTCCCGCCATGACAAGACTTGCCCCGGCAAAGACGACATGCGACCGCTTCAGCCAGGCATAGCTTATCGTCCGATAGAGAACGAACAGATTTACAATCGTAATGAAAATATAGGTGACGAGCGTGGAAACCGCCGCACCGAGAACCCCGAATCTTGTCACGAGGAGAAGATTCAAGACTACTTTTACTATAGAAAAAATAAGGACAATGACGGCCGCGGCACGCTCGCGGTTAGCCCCCTGCAGCATCCCGGTGCTAAGCACGGTAAAGGACGTAAACAGGGCGCTGATCGAAAGGACGAAAATAACCTCACTTCCAAGCGCATCGCCAAATAACACCACATTCATCGGGATTGTCACAGCTGTCATCCCGGCCGCTACAGGCCATGATGTCAAATGCGTAAAAGTCGTCGCCTTTGTCATCAACGCTGAAGCATCTGCCTGCCTCTGTTCTGTCAGGGCTTTCGTGATCGCCGGAATAAGCGGCAGGATCAAAGCGCTGGCAAACACAACAGCGACCTGGACGAGCGCCTGTCCGCGCCCGTAAATACCATATAACCTTGTAATCTCTTCACTTGTATGTCCCATCGCTCCCAGCTGCCGCGGTACGGTCAAGGAATCGACGACGTTTAGCAGCGCCATCGTCAGCGCCCCGAAGCAAATCGGCAAGGATACGATCAGAATTCGCTTGCTCCACCGTTTAAACTGGCTCCAGTTATAGGCTGCCCGTTTTTTCGGAAGAAGCTTGCTTTTCGCAAAAATGATTTTCAAATAAATAAGTGCGAGCACGACGCCAACAGCGGAGCCGATCATCACGCCCCCGGCGACAATATCAATCGAATAAGCCTGGGCCGTTAAATAGACGGCTGCGACCAGAATGAGCAGCACGCGAACAAGCTGCTCCAGCACCTGGGAAATCGCCGTCGGCATCATATCCTCAAACCCTTGGAAAAAGCCGCGGTAAACAGCCATATACGGCGCGAAAATAAGCGCCAGGGAAACGACCATAACGGAGTATGTAACGAGCGGCCCACCAAGCTGCATCGCAATGGTTTCGGCGAAGGTGAACATCAGCGCAAAGCTCACTACTCCGAAAACGAGGCCGAGAATCGTCGCCGTCCGATAGATGAAGTAAATATCATCCGTGCGCCCTTCCCCCCGCGCCGTAGAAATCAGCTTTGAAATCGCCAGCGGAATGCCCGCCACTGTAATAATCAAGACAGACATGTACACCGGATAAACGGCGGTGAAAATTCCAAGTACTTCATCACCGGCAATATTTTGCAAAGGAATACGGAAGGCACTGCCGAGCACCTTGGAAATAAAGGTGGCGATCGTTAGCCAAATCGCCCCCTTTAAAAAGGAAGAACGGCTCATGATGTCTTCTTCCGTTTCTCACGCAGAATCCGTCCGGCAAAAACCGGCAGCGCCAGCATCCGGCGCCAGCGGGACGGCTGTTTGACAAGACGGTAGAACCATTCAAGATGAATCTTCTGCCAAAAAACAGGCGCGCGCTTCACTTCACCGGCTAACACGTCAAAGCTCCCGCCAATCCCCATGAAGATTCCTTTCTCGAACTGGTCATAGCGTTCGGCAATCCACTTCTCCTGACGTGGAAAACCAAGGGCAAGAAAAACGAGGTCCGGTTTTTTCAAACGGATTTCGTCCTCAATTTCCGTCGAATCCCAGTCAAAATAGCCGTGATGGGAACCAGCCACCTCGACCTGTGGAAATTGTCTCTCGATCGCAGCAATCGTTTTCTCTAACACTTCTTCTTTCGCGCCCAGTAAATAAACGCTGAATTTCCGCTCATTCGCCACTTCCAATAAGGAGAGGAACATATCGAAGCCCGTTACGCGCTCCGGCAGCGGATCACCAAGCAGTCCCGCCGCTTTCACGACGCCAATTCCATCCGCGGTAACATAGCTTGCCTTGGCAAGATACGTTCTGTACGCTTCATCCTCCTGCGCATGCAGCACAATCTCCGGATTAGCTGTGACGACAAATGCTTTTTCCTCACGCTCCAAATGATCTGAAAGACGCGCGATCATCTCGTTCATTGTCGTATGTAAAAAGTCAACACCAAGAACAGAAACGGTGCGATTTGACATTGTTTTTCACCAACTCACTTCTATAATATAATATCAACGATTATCGATTTTTGAAAAGTGTGTGGCAATGGCTTCGTGCGCTACTCGCATAGAGAGAAGAACCCCACTTCTCTCTATGCTTTTAAGGATTGTAGCGACTACGCTCATTGCTCCGTGCTTATCCCACAAGGGGATAAGCCCTACCTTAGCCGATCATATCAAAAATCGGGAGGTTTTGGAATTGATTTTTCGACAGCGGATCGACAATTCCTCTTATTCCCAGTCGTTTCTTCTCTATTAATGGTTCATAAAGTCGTGTTATACTTACAAATGATGTCTAATGAAGGAGAGAAGCTAATGCTACGCTCAATAAAGAAGCTTATTGGCGATGAACAACAACGAAAAATCAAGAAGTATGAAAAGGTTGTAGCGGAAGTCAATAATCTTGAACCAGAATTGGAGAAGCTCTCCGATAAAGAGCTCCAACATAAAACGGTTTACTTTAAAGAACAATTACAAAATGGTGCCGAGCTTGAATCCATAAAAGTCGAAGCTTTCGCCGTCGTGCGGGAGGCCGCCAAGCGCGTGCTTGGCCTTCGCCACTACGACGTGCAATTAATTGGCGGACTTGTGTTAAATGACGGCGATATTGCCGAAATGCCAACCGGCGAAGGAAAAACACTCGTCGCTTCCTTGCCGAGTTACCTGCGCGCCTTAGAAGGCAAAGGGGTCCATGTCATTACTGTAAATGAATATTTAGCAAAGCGTGACCGTGAACTGATTGGTCAGGTTCATGAATTTCTCGGGCTGACAGTCGGCCTGAATGTGCCGATGCTCACCCCCGACGAGAAAAAGGTGGCCTACAAGGCTGATATTACGTACGGGGTCGGAAATGAGTTCGGCTTTGATTATCTTCGTGACAATATGGTGACAGATGTCAGCCAGCGGGTGCAGCGCCCTTATCATTTTGCGATTATCGATGAAATCGACAGCGTTCTTGTCGATGAAGCGAAAACACCGCTTATTATCGCTTCAAAAACCCAGGTGAGTCCAAATCTTTATTATATCGGCGCTAAAGTTGCCAGAGGGTTTAAAGAAAATGAGGACTATATGTATGACAGCCTGTTAAAAGCGGCGAGCTTAACCGATCAGGGCATTACAAAAATCGAACGGGCCTTCGGAATCGATAACCTGTATGACCTGGAGCATCAGACGCTTTATCATTTTATGATTCAGGCACTTCGGGCACGCGTCATGTTCAGACGGGACGTCGAGTACATCGTCAAGGACGGCGAGCTTCATCTTGTCGATATGTTCACCGGACGGGTGATGGAAGGACGGACGTTTAGCGATGGACTTCACCAGGCACTGGAAGCAAAAGAAGGACTGACGATTACCGAAGAAAACAAAACGAGAGCTTCCATTACCGTCCAAAACTATTTCCGCATGTATCCGACAATGTCGGGGATGACAGGAACCGCCAAGACCGAAGAGCGCGAATTCCAAATGCTCTACGGGATGGATGTCGTTCAAGTTCCGACGAACAAACCGCGAATTCGCCAAGATCATAAGGAGCTCGTCTTTGCCACTGCCGAAGATAAATACCGGGCAGTAGCGAAGGAAGTTCAGGCACGGCATGAAAAGGGACAGCCTGTCTTGATCGGAACGACCTCGATTATTCAATCGGAGACGATGGCGACCTATCTTGACGAGATTCAAGTTCCTTATGAATTGTTAAACGCCAAAAGCGTCGAAAAAGAAGTCCAGCTGATTTCCCTCGCCGGTCAAAAAGGCCAAGTCACGATCGCGACGAATATGGCTGGCCGTGGAACGGATATTATGCTCGGAGAAGGAGCAGCTGAGCTTGGCGGTCTATTTGTCATCGGAACCGAGCGTCATGAAAGCCGGAGGATTGACAATCAGCTGCGCGGTCGTTCCGGACGTCAGGGAGACCCGGGCGAGACGCAATTTTTCATCTCGCTTGCCGACGAAATGCTGCAGCGCTTCGGACGTGAGGATATAGAGAAATTCGATCCGCAGAATAACTGCGACGAAAACGGTTTGATTACGAATGAAGATGTTTATCCGTTAGTAGACCGGCTGCAGCGGATGTGTGAGGATCATAATTACGCCGCCCGTGAATATACGCTCAAGCTCGATGATATTATTAACGAGCAGCGCGGCGTCATTTATTCATTGCGCAACCGCGCGCTCGAACAGGAGGATACACCTGCTCTAATCAAGCCGATGGTCGAAGCGACGGTCGAAGATCATATTGCCAGATACTGTGCGGAAGAGCTTTTGCCGGAAGAATGGCAGCTCGATGACCTGGTCAAATACGGGCAGCTGCTTCTACCGGATCTGGAGCCATTTACGAAGCGTCCGGAAGATCTGGATGATGTAAAAGCCCATATCGCCCCGGCATTAGCAAAAGTAACCGATGTCCTCGATGAATTCAGTCAGGATCCGGAAGGGCAGATCGCAGCGAGACAGGTGATCTTGATGAATATTGATATTCATTGGCAACGTCATCTTGAAGAGATGAGCCGCCTGAAGGAAGGAATCGGGCTGCGCGGTTACAGCCAGGAAGACCCGATGCGGATTTATACGCGCGAAGGGTTTGAGCTTTTTAAGATGATGTACAGCGGACTGCAACGCGATGTCAGCCTTCAATTCCAACGGGTGGTTAAGCGATTCAAAGAGAAAGAAGCCGAGCTGCAATCGAGATAACGATTGGCTTAGAGGAGAAAATGAGGAGGAACGAAGCATGTTACCATTCTTTAATAAAAACAAAAATGAAAAACCTGAATTAGCGGGTCAGGAGAGTCCGGTCTCTTCAGAGGAGCTTCTTAACGAGTCTTCTTCCAGCGGTGATGAGGAAATTGAAACCGAATTGTCGATTCACCCTGCCTGGAACCTGGCCAAGGAAGATTTTTATGCGTTTCAATTTCTCAACCTGGAATGCGAGCCTCTTAAGCCAAACCAGCTTTCTCTTTCCGGGATCAGCTTACTGCCTGAAAATGAGCGTCTTTTCCGCGTAACAGCTTTTATTCGCAACAGTCTCGACAAAGCGATTACGCTCGAAGATGTCACGCTCGTCTTACTTAATGAGGATGGCACTCTTCTTGGCAGAAAGGCATTCAATTTAAAAGAAGTCGGTGAGATCCCGGCACGAAGCAGCCGTCCATGGTACTTCAAGTTCAGCGACAAGGACTTGTTCACCACTGAATTGCCATCGACCGGCTGGAAGCTCGCGTTTCAACTGAAGCCATCTTCGCGCAAGCATTCGCTCGACTTGGCGAAGTCATGGGAGTCATCGCTGGCCAAGGAAAGCAAGCAGCAGCTGGAAGCCATGGTCGAGAAAATCGAGCCGCCTAAGCCGGGCGAAGTCAATTTCATGGGCCTTCAGGCGAAGAAGGACGAGAAAGGTGACCTTCACGTTACCATGCTGATCCGGAATGGTACGGAAAAGAACATTAACCTTGAGCAGCTGCCTCTTCATGTCGAAGACGCAAGCGGCGAAGTAGTCGCCAAAGGCGGGTTCAAGCTTGATGATTTCACGGTAAAAGCCAATACGAGCAAGCCGTGGACGTTTATTTTCCCGAAAGAGATGGTAACAAAAGAAGAACTGAACCTGTCCAAATGGAAGGCCTACTCGCCAACTAAATAAGCCTCTCTCTTTGAAGGGGCATGAAAAAAGATGATTTCCGCGCGATACGGAAATCATCTTTTTTTCTTATTTATAGTAATCTAACAATCCTTCATAAATCGCCTGCGCTGAGCTTTGACGGAAGGAATCCTTTTTCAGCAATTCCGCTTCAGATGGATTGGTGATAAAACCGAGCTCAAGCAGAACACTTGGCATTCTCGTTTCACGAATCACCTGGAAATTCCCTTGCTTCACGCCACGGTCCGTCGTCCCAAGGTGGGCGATCAGCCGCTTATGGATCGAATTGGCGAGCTTTTCGCTGTTCGCAGCGGAATAAGTCGCATACCAATACGTTTCCGTTCCCTTTGCCGCTTCAGAACCGGCCGCATTGGCGTGAATGCTGATGAAAACCTCCGCATTGACATCATGGGCGACCTTTACGCGGTCGGACAAGGATGGATACACATCGGCATCACGGGTCATGATAACATTGGCGCCCGCTTCCCGAAGCAGCTTCTCCGTACGGAGGCCAACATCGAGGACAAGCTCTTTTTCCTGAAGGCCATTGGCCGTCGCACCCGGATCACTGCCTCCATGTCCCGGATCGATGACAATTTTCTTACCGGACAATGGCTTTCCAGCTACTTTCGGCGTCACATTGATAATCAGTTCGCCAGTCGTGTGGCTGACAGCCGCCTGATAGCCGTCGCTGACCGTAAAGGTAATCGTTTTGCCATTGGACTGGTTGGAGATGGCGAAATCGGCTACGCCTTTCACTGCGCGTGACAGCTGTTCCACTTCCATAGCGTCAGTTTGAATTGTTACTTTATTGCCTGACTGACTATGGGAGCTGGCGACCGTCCCCCCGATTTTCGGCCAGGTGACAGTTGTTGTATTGCTTACTTCAGAAATCGTCGGCTGGCCGAGCATTTTCTGTTGCTGATTACCGGCATACAAGTCAAGATAATAGGAATGAACATAGGCCTCCCGGCCATTGAAGCTGATTTTCGCCCAACGGTCGGAAAAGCCGGAAACCTCAACACGGGCTCCTTTTGAAAGCTGGCCGATCGATTCATACTGAGTTCCCGGACCTGTTCGTACTTGAAGGGAATCCGCGCGGCTCACTTGCCCGGAGTAAGCTCCTTTTACATCTGTCTCAGGCGGCTGCTGAACCGGCGGAGCAGCCGTGCTGCTATTGACCCGGACTTCCTTTGTCGCCTGATTCCAGGAAACGTCTTTCCCAAATGCTTCCGCAAAGAAGCGCAACGGAATCACTGTGCTGTTTTCAATGATTTTAGGGGCGGGCTTAACTTGCAGCGTTTGCCCGTTCACCTTTGCCTCTTCCTTGTTCACCGTTAAAATAACTTCGGTTCCCCCTTCGCGGGCGGTGACCTGCTTTGTTTGCTGCTGCCATTTGACATCAATCCCCAAAGCTTCGCCAATCACCCGAAACGGGACGAGTACATGATTATTCTCCATAGGAACCTTTGAAATCGTCGGCTCCAGTTTTTGATTATTCACATAAATGGAGATATTATTCGCTGAAGCCGATGATTTAACCGTGATGTAATCCTTATGTACATATCCGTTACGGCCTTGCAGCTGGATTTGATGCCAATCTCCCGACGTGCGGATGATCGTCACCGTCGCCCCTGGCTGAAGAGAACCAATACGTTCACTTGTCGTGGAAGGCTCCGCGCGAACATTTAGCGTTGAACCGCTCGTAACAGTCCCTTCCGAAGCTGCTGCCGCATAGGTTGCCCCTAAAAAAAGTGTACAAGCGATGATGAAGACTGCGATGAAAATCCTTTTTCCACTCATCAATACTTACTCCCCTTTCCATTAAACATGTATCGGAGTGAAAAGCTGGCGAAACCCTGCGCCATCGGAAACCTGACGCAGGGTTCTGCTAACTTACTAGTAAAGCTGACCCTCAAATCATATTTAACGCTTCATAATTGAAACCGGCTGCACATAATTCCCATGGACATAGCCAAATTCATGATCCTTATGATCCGAATAGATTCTGTGCCATGTGCCGTCAGATTGATTCGTGCTTTCAAGCAAGGCGACAAAATAGTTTGCCCCCGGATATTGATATTGTGAAGCCAGTCTCGTATTTGGTTCCGGTCTGACATTCAATGCTTCCGTTGTTCTGGCGATCGTATAGTAGCCATAATCTTTTTTACCGAGATACGTGTCGGCTCGATACATATGGCCTGCGATCTTCTGTCCCCAAAATGGATCTGAGGCATAATTGACATTCATTCCATAGCTTTTATTTCCAAGAACCGCGCCGCGATAATTCACCCCGTCAGGCGTCAAATAGCGTTCATCCATCGCTTCAGCGACAAACATGATTGACTCTTCAAAGCTGGCAAACGGTTTGGCGTTGCCGAGCGGATCACGGTCATACGCCTGATAGCCAAATAGATTTTTACGCTGATTGGCAATTTCACTTAGCCCGTAGCTGCTCTCATGGATCGCCTTGGCGAATAAATAAAGAGCATTGATGCCATATCGCTCTTCAGCCTGCTTAAAAACGTGCCCCAAATTGCGCAGCGGACTTTCCTGAGCGACGACTTTTCCGTTAATCTCCGTCGTTACGGAACGAATATAGCGGTTCAAGTCCTCAGCTGTGTAATTTGTTTTCGTACGCAATGGCAAATAGTTAAAGTATTGATAAGCTTCGCCAACCTTTTGACCGGACGTATTATAGAAATCACGTCCATTGCGGCTGTAATAACGCTCATTTTCCCGCATAAACGATGGTGCGTCTCCGTAATAATACATTCCTGTCGCATTCGTCAGCGGATTATAGACATAATGCCGCAGGACGCCGTTGACCGACTGATAATAAGAGCGTCCCTGCAACATCCCGGTCGGAATCAGCTTCGCGTCCCTTTGGCGGACAAAGCCGGTGCTATCCGCATAGCGTACTTCAACCCACTCTTCATCAGAGCCGATATATTCTAGTTCAGCGCCACCCATGACATAAGTGAGCTGCGTCGTCTTATTGGAAGCAAAAATTCTCGTCGTTGATTCTCCGGCTGATGGCGAGGCTGCCACCATTCCGCCCTGCATTTTTAAAATTTTCTCACCTTTCACAATAACTTCAGCTCCGGCCTGCTCTGCATCACGATAGCTCAAATACGGCTGAGGCTGAAGGCGTACTTGACCGCCGGAATCGACCGTGCCGACATGGTAAAGCTCCGTATTTCCTGTGCCGGTTTCCGCCACTTTCAGCATCCGAATCATGAACGCAGCCGCATGAGCGCGGGTCGCGTCATCTTTTGGACCAAAACGAAAGCGCTGGTTCCCTTGCGGCATTCCTTGAATAATGCCGAAATAAGCATTATGAGCAACCGCCGTCCGGAACGTCGGATGGATTTGCTCCGTGTCTGTAAAGGTTAAGGCGATTGGTGTACGCTGCACCTGTTTATATTCCAGCGCCCGATCAATCATCACGGCCATCTGTTCACGCGAAATATTTTCCTCAGGACGAAAAACATTTCCCGGATACCCGCCAACGATCCCCGCTTTTGAAGCCCGTCCAATTCCTCCCGCTAACGGATGAGAAGCCGGTACGTCACTGAAAGAGGCTGTCCCGGATGGAAGCTCAAGCGCCCTGGCCAGGAACGTCGCGAATTGGGCACGAGTAACCGCGTCATCCGGCCCGTAGCGTCCATTCCCGTACCCCGCCATAATTCCACGGGCAACGGCCTCACGCATTTCAGTTTCGAGTGAATGACCTGTTAAATCATCCGCCGCCTCTACACTTGCACCTGCCTGAAAGAAAACCGTACTTAAAACGAATAAAATAGCAAGAAAGTGTTTCAAAAAAAAGCTCCTTTCTTAAGGGCTGCAAAGCAGCCCTTCCCACAGAATAATGACTTTTATGAATCTTTCTCATTCTATCATTATACTGATAGATAAAAATAGTTGGAGATTGCTGTTAATTTACTGACTAACCCGATCAAGGAAGACTGAGAATTCAGCTCTTGTCGTTGGTAAGGCAGGACCAAATCCACCGCCGGGTTGGCCTTGAGCAATTCCTTTCGCTTTTAACGCATCAATCGCCTCATAGGCCCAATGCGTGCTTGCCACATCAGGGAACGGCTCGGACGATTGCCCTGTAATGCTGTACGCACGCTGAAGAATTGTCGCCATCTCCGCTCTCGTCAACGTTGCTTTCGGGTCAAAGCTTGATGCTGATTTTCCGCTCATAATGCCTGCCCGGTCAACCGCGGCAATCGCATCATAGTAAAACGACTGGGACGTGACATCATTAAAGGCCGGACGGTGATTCCCCGCGGACAAGTTAAGAGCCCGTGCAATCATGATCGCCGTCTGCTCACGCGAGATCGCTTCACCCGGTCGGAATGATCCGTCACTATAGCCGCTAATCACATTGCGGTCATTCAGCGCTAAAATCGACTGACGCGCCCAGAAGGAAGAGGAAACATCCTTAAACCGTTCGACTTGATAGGAAGATTGATAGATCGCTTCCAGCTGGTCAAAGAAGACGGCGCCCTTCCCTTGCTTCTCTGCGCTTCCTTGTGCCGTATAAACTTGTTCCACCTTAAATGGCTGAGGGGCATCAGCAGGCAGCTGCGCCCGCACATAACGCCAGCCTGTCCAATTAAATTGGTTTTCCTCGGTGAAATTGATTGTATGTCTTTGTCCATTACCGTCAATAACCGTCGCCCGCAGCCAGTGCTCCGCCCCATCACCGGAAGCCCACATGCCGAGTTCCAGCGGACGTCCCTGTAAAGGAATCGCTGTTCTTGCTTTCGCATAGGCCGCGGCAATTCCGCTCTCACCTTTCGAGTAATCATAAGTGAGTTTCAATGATTTTGAGCCGACCCGAACCGGATCGTATGGACCCGACAATGAAATCGAAGCTTCAGCCCGCGCACTGCTCGCTGTCCAGTTATTCAGATTCTCAAATGGATCGACGACAAGCATCGGCTCCGTCACCCTTTTAGGCGGTTCGCTCGAAATGACCTGAAGGGTATTCGGCACCGCTCTTAGGCTTGATTCTGAAGGCCGGTTCACGGTAATCGCCTGCTCATAGTATGGCAGACGCGCCACCATTGTCGTCGAGCCTCCGCCATCAAGATTGATAGCCTGATAAGCGCCTAATGAGCGCATATACTCAGCAAGCTCACGCAACGTAGCTCCCTGACTGTAGCCTGATTGCCGACCATCAATCGTCACAAGGAACAGCTTTGTCCCATCTCCGGAAATTCCGACTGCCGACCGCGGATGCCGGGAAGTCGCAAATGAACCGGACTCATTCATCGAAATCGAAACCTGGCCGTTGCGCACAAGAGTCGGCCCTGTAGCCATCATGAATTCAGCGTCTTTCCATGTGTCATTGATTTGCGCCTCAACGGTAATGGAATCACCGACCGCTACCCCGGCCAGTGATTGGGCAAGGGCTCCCCCATTCGCCGAGATGACAAACCCTTCTTCAGGAATCGGGGTGTTCGCCCCTTCTCCCAATCTGCGAATCTCGGAAACCGTGCCTGTAATACGGTCACCAAAGGCAAAATTTTTGGCGCTTTTCGACGTGTTGGTCACAACGATTTCGGTCGCATACTGACTCGCCCCGGTCGTTGCCGCCTGATGACCGCCTGTAAACAGGACAGCCTGTCCATTTTCCCGCTGCCCGTTGACAGATGTCAGCGGGATCGTCTGGCCATTGATCTCAAAGCTCATTTGCGGCTCGTAATCAGCGATCGTCAACGCTCCGTTACGGTTCACACCGAAAGCAAAAGGCGCATTAACCGGCCCATCATCATTGGAGAGGATTCCGTAATTAATAATTTCATTTTGCTTGATGAGCATATTAACAGGAATTCCATTCGCTAAATTATAAAACGAAGCATTGACCGCGCCGACTACATAATGCCCTTCATATGTATTGGCAATCGCCTGCTGCGGAGTCGTCTGTACCCGTCCTAACGGTGAAAGCTGATAAAGCTCAAGATCAACCGCCGGATTGCGGTATGCGACATCGAGTACTTGCACCGCGCGGGGTGTTCCGCCGGAAGTAAGATAATGCTCGCGGATTAACGATACCCCTGTTGAAATTTCGTCCTTCGTTGACGATTGCTTATTGCCAAACCCGCTGTATGCTTCGGCCTGAAACGGGCTGACGACTAACGCAATCCCAACGACATAAGCTGCCAGTTTTTGATTTATTTTCTTCAACCTCTTCACTCCAAACTATAGATGACTTACACATTTGTCGAGAATCTCCAACATATACGCCTATAATTTTACAAGGTTTCCTATGTAATTAAAAGGTAGATTACGAAACTTTGAAATTTTTGTAGGGAATTGATACTTTATGCTCAGTCCCTTTCTTTCCTGTAAGAAGAGCTACAAAAAATATACTGCCATTAGGAGAAGACCCTTCGTAAACTTTAAAGAATCTACAGAAAAAGGCTGGACAAAAGGTTGTTTTTTCACCTTTCGTCCAGCCTCTGGCAAAGCCGGTTCATTTTCCTGTTAGTCATGGATTGCCTGGTAACGGTTCAGCAGGGAGTCCAGCTGCTGGCTGCAGGAAACAACTCTGGAGTCAGTCATGCCGAAGTATCTTGCTTTTATATACATTTCTCTTTTCTTTAAGGTAATAGCCGATAGTAAGATGGCCTTTTTACAGAACATTGTTCTCTCTCCTTCACCTAACTAAATCATCGTGCACATCAAAGGAGGTAAACTCTTGGAAGCTTTGAACACCTTCATTATCTTAACGCAGCAGGCTAATGGATTTTGTAGAATTTTGTCAGCTGATTCATTGTTCATATATCTGTCATATTTCCGCTTCCCTGCCCAGTTACTATTACCATCCACGCTGTCCCGTATCACCTTTACTTGCTTCTCTTTTCCTTCTGCACACGCGCAGCCTGCGGCATGACATACTGCTGTAACCGTGCTGCAATATCCCCTACAGCTTCTGCTCTGTTCATCGTCTCAACTTCATATGCTGCTTTCGAATAAACACCTCGGAGGATGAGCAGCAATTCCTGCTCATTCAATGGTTTTTGTTTCATTTTCATTATTCTGCTCCTCTTCTTATCACTCGTAGGCGGTTCTTTGCTGGCATGAGAGCGAATTGGCACAGTTTTTCTTATACCCTTCTATCAATCTGCAAAACATTTCTTTGCCTTCCTTATCTCGTTGCCACAAGCCTCCTCACACGCTTCTATTACATTTCAACGTCATCTTTGTAATCTGAAAAATGATCATTTATTCCATGCTATAATTAAGCTTATTCTATCTATTTAGGAAAAAGGAGGAATTTGTTGTGAGATGTATACAACTTGGTATCAGCATCGTTCTCGCCGTCCTGCTGATTGCTGCCCCTGCTGCAGCCGATACTCCCTTTTCGGATGTCCCGGCCACCCACTGGGGAATCGATGCGATACATTACCTCGCCGATCTTGAGATTATCCGCGGCTATGACGATCAAACGTTCAGGCCGGCGCAAACGGTGACAAGAGCTGATGCGGCGATCATGATAGCCCGAGCACTCGAATTGGAAATTGATGAAGCCTCATCCTCACCTTTCTCTGATGTCAGCCCGCAATTTTACGCCTACGACGAAATTGCAGCAGTAGCGGAAGCCGGCATTATCCAAGGCTTTAACGGGAGATATTCACCGCGCGACGACTTAACTAGAGGACAGATGGCAGCCATTTTGCAACGTGCCTTTGAGCTGTCCGGTACAGCTGACAATCAATTTTCAGACGTAGGAGAAACTCATCTCTTCTATTCTGAGATTCAGACACTTATCGCCAACCAAATCACCAACGGATACAGCGACAGAACATTCAGACCGGACAACAGCATGAGAAGAGATGAGTTTGCCACTTTCATCGCGAGAGCGTTAGATGAGAGTTTCCGGGCCATCACCTTCCCTCCGGAACCGGTCACGGACGATGACGATCAGGATGTCCATCCATTTGAACACGAAGTGCTTGAACGAACGAATGAGGAACGGGCCAAGCATGGTCTTGATCCACTGGCTTTTGATGAGGAAACGCAAAAAGTCGCCCGCCTCAAATCCGAGGACATGCGCGACCGTCAATATTTTTCACATACGTCACCAACCTATGGCTCGCCTTTTGAGATGATGAGCCAGTTTGGCATCAACTACAGCTTCGCCGGAGAAAATATCGCCGCCGGCCAAACGACACCGAGTGAAGTCGTAGAAGCATGGATGAACAGCGAGGGCCACCGCCAGAACATTTTAAATCCGAACTACACCCATCTCGGCGTCGGCTACGCAGAAGGCGGCTCCATGCGCCACTACTGGACACAAATGTTTGTTGGATACTAAAAGAAAGCGACAAGCTGTCGCTTTCTGAAGCAGCGTACGGAGTCTGCGCCGGTTTTAAAAAATGAGAGTCAAAGCGGGTTTCTTTGACTCTCATTTTGCGCAGGACGGAGCCGCTGCTCTTTCCCCACTCTATTCCTCAATCTTCAAAATGAACATTCCACTGATGAAGAGCAGCATGGAGCCGATATAAAAAATCAAATCGACGGTTAACCAGTCAATGAGATAACCACCGGCAATCACGGCGAAGCCGGAGTAAAGCGATACCCAAAAATGATAAGAGCCGATCTTCTCGCCACGCCTGCCGCCATCGGTCGCATCGGCGATCATCGCCTTTTCACTCGTTTTTTGCATTGCACCCACAATTCCGAGCAGCACTTGCAGCACATATACCTGCCAAATCGCGGTGACAATTGGAAAAAGCAGAAAAATGACCGCTGTCGTCCATGTGCTAAGTAAGAGAAACCCTTTTCTCCCCCGCTTGTCAGATGTCGTGCCGATCCAGCGGTGGACTAGGGCGGAGCTAAGTGTAAACAAGCCGTATGCCAAACCAAATTCGGAGAAATTCCCACCCACCTCACGCAGAAAAATCACATAAAACGGAAACACCAGCCCCGTCGCAAACAGCACCCAGCTTTGTGAAATGACGATCCATTTAAGATTCATCCCGACGATACTCCTCATAAAAATGATTCATGAACCGTTCCTCAGGATCATACTTTCGCTTTTCCGCAAAAAAAGCATCGATTTCAGGATAAGCGGCTCTTATCTGCTCCTGTGTCGGGAAGGACTGATACGTTAAATAATAAGTGCCCTGACAAGCAAGAACGGCCTCGACAACACGCTGCGTCGCTGCTCTCACCTGTTCAATCCCTTCATCAGACAGGGAATGATTGATGAGAAGAACGAGCGCCAACGTGTCTTCATTCGAATAACGAAGAAAACCTTCTGCATGTTTCGGAGTATACCTGACCGTAACATTTAACACATTAAGCTCTTCCTCTTCGATGATTTCTTTTAATTCCCCGACAAAACGAGGAAACTGGGCTGTTGGAACAAAGTATTCCTGCAAAATATCCGTATTATTGTCAGAATCATACTCCAAAAACGCCACCGGCGGACGCATCGCATTATTCCGGCTCACAATTTCGACAGCGTCCTCGTTGGCATACAGCCTTTGCTGCAAGTCCCAGACAAGCCGTTTCCCCCAGTCAAAGTTCCGGGCCAACCCTAAAAAGAATTTGTCTCTTCGAACATGTGTCTCTTCCTGCAGTAAAGAGAGCTCCTCAAGCTGCGTTGAGTCAGGGTAACGCTCATCATCAGGCGCCAGGGTGCGGTACGTCGTGACATACATGTCTTCAAATAACGAACCAGGCGTAGCTGACAGGCGGGCAAAGTGAAGACCGACATCCTCGGCGTCTTTAATATGCTTCTCGATATAGGCCGGATATTCCTCATAATCCAGCTTTTCTGTCGTGCCAGCATACAGCTCATTGTCCGTTACTTCGAGTGTGACATCAAGTATGACGCCGAATAAGCCGAAGCCGCCGATCACAAGCTCAAACAGTTCCTTGTTTTCGCTTCGACTGACATTTTTGATCTCTCCTTCAGCAGTCAAGAGACGGAAGGATTCCACCGTATCAATCAGCGGGCCGTAGCGCGGATCACGTCCATGCACATTTGAGCTCAATGATCCGCCGATGGTAAAAATATTGGATGACTGCATTACTTTAACCGCCAGCCCGTACCGGTTTAAAGCGTTTTGTACTTCCGCCCACGTTACCCCGCTTTGGACCGTCATCAATTTCCGCTCCGGATCTATCGAAAGAATCTCATCAAAATCCGTCATATCAAGCAGGAGGGAGTCTCGATAAAAGGCATGTCCCCCTTGACTGTGCCTCGCCCCGGCAATCGAAATCTTCAAATGATCCTCCTTCGCCTGCCGAACCGCTTTGACCAACGCCTCTTCTTCTCTCCCTTTAATAATATCTTCGACCCGTTCCGGGAATAGACGGCTTACATCGTGAATGAGTAGTTCATCCCCTGTGTGATTCCGATAAAGGGAAAGCGAAAAAGCCAGCCCGTACATAGCGATTGCACAACAAATCACGACAACGAAACGCAGCCGTTGCTGATCCTTGCTCTTCATACGTTCACCTGATCTCCTAAAAAATTAATACCATATCTTTTTTCGTTTCTTACCGCTTTTTTCCTTCTATTAAATAGTACGATTAAGAAAAACAAAAAGCAGGCACCCTGTTATTTCTAACAGGATGCCTGCTTTATTATAATGAACAGAAGGATAGACGTACCCACACGTCTCCTAACTCATCATTTCCGCTGCCCTTGTCAGTCTCGCGGACTGACTTAAAGGTACCACTGTTGAATTACGATCATTATGACAAGAAATAAGAGATTTGTCAACAGCGAAATTTCGTTCCCTGCTGCTCGAAGCGCTCCTTACATGATCGGACAACAAGCTCGGAAAAGCTTATAAAGACTACTCTTCTTTAGCTTTCCCGATTTTCCTTCTTATAAAACGTATTTTTTGAAAACTATTTTTATCCGGCATGAAGAAGATAATAAATATTTAAACCGAGATAAAGCATTTGTTTGCCCTCGGATGTCTTCAGATTGAGTCCTGTCAGCTTTTCGATCTTCGTTAATCTGTATTTCAGCGTATTGACGTGCACATTCATCCGCTCTGCCGTTCGCTGCAAATGTTCGTTTTCCTCGAAGTACGCTATGACCGTTTCAAAGAAATTCGTCTGACGTTGTTCATCGAACGCCAAAATCGGCTCAATTGTTTCTTCACAGTATGTTTTCATTGTTGTTTCATTCGACAGTGAATTAATCACTTTAAAAATTCCAAGCTCATCGTAGAATGTCAGTTTACGATCTTCCATTTTTTTATGACGGACTTTCGGGCCGAGGTCGCAGGCGAGTTTGGCTTCGACATAGCTGTTCTGCAATTCCGTGATTCCTTTTGCGCAGCTGCCGACGCCGATATGCGAGACCATTTCCATTAACTCCGGATGGCGCTCCAACTGTTGATATAAGTCGAGGATGTCCGCACGCAGGCTGACAAAATCGGAATGCTGAATCGGCAATAACAAAATACTCTGACGGGACACTTCCCCAACGATGCTCCCTTTATAAAACGGATGCACGGCCGCGAGCAGCTCATCCAGCTGCTCCCCATTCTGTTGATCTGCGGTGGCGATGTACACGACTGCATACAGGGAGTCGGCGGAGAAGGCAAACTCGGCTGCATATTTCTCCACAAATTTCTGGTTATGCCCCTCCTGCGTAAGAAGCTCCACTAAAAAATTATTCACGTACTGCTTTTGCACATCATGCTTCACTTTTTGCTTTAAAAATTCAATCGATAAAAGCGTCGATGCTTTGTTCATTAAAGCGAAATCGACTTTTAGATGCCCCTCATTCACTCCCCAGCACGTGATGTGGCCTAAACACTCCTTGTCGACGACAATCGGCGCGACGATGCATTCAATCTCTTCGTTGTTCATCACTCGCGTCATCCGGAGCGAGCGCTTCATCAGCGCCAATTCCTCTATCTGTTGTGGAAGAAGTGGCGCAATCTCTTTCGCCGGTAAGGGAGTTTCAATATAAAGCGGCTGATTCTCGACAGTAATCGGATTTCTTGTTAACCCCGACAAGGAATCAATAAAATAAGAAAGCCCATATTCTTCAATCGAAATTTCCTGAAGCAATTGCTCAGCCTGCTCATAATCTTCCTGCAAAATGACCTTGCTCTCGAATATCTCATTCACCGCCGGCCAGAGAATATCCAAGTAGCTGATATGCTTCGGAATTTCAATAATCGGCATGCCGTATTTCTCCGCCTCGACGAGGATGACTTGAATGTCATCCACAAACCGGTACGGCTTTATCGCGACGGCCGCCGTGCCGATTGAAGCGAGCTGCTCAATCAATTCCTTCTGCTTTTCTACGCTATCTTTGATTGGATAAAGGCTCGTTAACAAAAGCTCCCCGCCTTTTAACCAATTTAAAATATCGGGAACCTCCATGATCGTCACATACTTGACTTCCCTCTCAACTCCAGAGTGACCGGCAATGATTTTGCATTCACGGAGTCCTCCGCTCTTCATTAAGTCCTTAATGGTCGTTGTCATCGTAAGCCATCCTTTTTTTCCTAGTATTTCTTTTAGTTTACTAGAGTCGAAGACGTTCATGTGAAAAAATTCATAGAAAAAACATGACTTTACGAGGAAATCGTCCTCTTCTGATTGCCGCCCCGCTTTTTAATAAACCGGCCAGTCGGGTTTTTTCGTTAACTCCCAGGCATTGCTGCGATCGAGCAAGCTGAAAATGACCTCATTTCCTTTATTGATAATTTTTTCCTTATCGAGGATGGTAAATAAGCGGTTTTCATAAACGATGTCTCCGTTGATGATCACATCTGTGACAACATTTCCTTTCGCTGAATAAACGAGATGGGACAGCGGTGAAAAGGCCGGAATCATTTCTGGTTCATCCAGGCTCACCATAATAAGATCTGCCTTCTTCCCCGCTTCAAGTGAACCGATCTCATCTTCAAGGCCGATTGCCTTCGCCGCGTCGATCGTCGCCATTTCCAGCACTTTATCGGCGGTTAACGCTGTCGTGCTTAACGTATTCACTTTATGAAGAAGGGCGGCTGATTTCATCACTTCAAACATATCTAAATTATTATTGCTCGCCGCGCCGTCCGGGCCAATCGTGACAGTAACCCGGTTAGCGAGCATCGCCGGAACAGGGGCAACGCCGTCAGCCAAATATTGATTGGAAACCGCATTATGAGCAACATTCGTCTCTGTTTCAGCGAGGAGGTGAATCTCTTTTTGATTAATCCAGACACAATGGGCGAGCAGCAGATGTGGACCGAGTACGCCAAGATCATGCAAATATTCAACCGACCGCATTTGATAGCGGTCCTGGACGCTTTTGACCCGTTGGACGGTTTCGGCGAGATGCATATTCATCCCAACCCGATAGTGCTTGCTCACCTCGAACATCGCTTTAATCATTTCAGGACTTGCTACTGTTTCATTTAACGGCTCCACCCGCACCTTCATCCGGCCCGACGGATGATCATGATAAAGCTCGATGACACGAACCGCTTCTTTTGCCGCCTCTTCAACTGTTTCGTGTAACCGCTCCGGCGCCGGCCCCTGATCGATCGCCGTTCTTCCTAACACAGCCCGCATGCCTGATTCCAGCGCCGCATTCGCAATCCCATCGATCGCTTTCTTATCGTGATGAATAAAGTGACTGTCCACAAACGTCGTCGTTCCTGTTTGAATCATCTCCACCGCGGAAAGCTTCATCGCAGCATGGCTCTCCTCATAACCGACATGCATGGAGAGCGGAAACACGCATTCCCCGAGCCACTCTGACAGCGGGCGATCATCCCCCAGCCCACGAAAGAGCGTTTGGAAAATATGCGTATGCCCGTTAATCAGCCCGGGCATAATCAGCTTTCCTTTTGCATCAATGACGCGATCGTATTCCCTTTCCTGCTCCAGCTCTGCCGTTTTGCCGACTTTCACAATCCGGTCACCCTGCAACACAAGCGCTCCATCCTGATAAATCGCCCGCTCCTTGTTCATGGTGACCACATAGCCATGTTTAATTAAGATCATACGAACACTCCTTCTGTTGAATTTTTACGGATAGATCAGACGCGGGAGAAACATCGAGACATCTTCGACATAGGTGATGAGCGCGAGTGCAATCAGGCTGGCAGCCAAAAACGGCAGCGTCGAAGGGATCATTTTGGAAAAAGGAACGCCCGTTATTCCGTTGGCGACAAACAAATTCAAGCCTAACGGAGGAGTGAACATACCAATCGCTAAATTGGTCACGACGATTACGCCAAGATGAACCGGATCAATGCCTAGCGCCAGGCCGATTGGATAGACAAGCGGAGCCAAAATCATAATTGCCCCCGAGCCGTCCATAAACATTCCCGCAATGAGAAACACAACATTGACGAGCAGGAGAAACATCACCGGAGATGTGTTCATTTCCAGGACGAGATTCGCCAGCATCTGCGGAAGCTGCGCCGAGGACAAGATCCAGCCGAACGCCGCGGCAGCCCCTGTCAAAATCATCACTTGCGCTGTCAGTACAGCTGCTTTCACACTTGATTTGTACAGCTGTTTCACATTCATTTCCTTATAAATAAACATCGAGACAAAGATCGAGTAAACAACGGAAATGCCCGCTGCCTCAGTCGGTGAAAAGATCCCCATATAGATTCCGCCCAAAATGATAAACGGAATACCGAGAGCCCAGATCGCTTTAATTGTCACGCTGATAAACTGCTTCGGATTAAAAGGAACCTGCTCGGCAACGACCTGCTTATCTTTTTTCACACGGTACCAAACGTAAATGCCAAGCACGATCGTATAAAGAATCCCGGCCCCAATCCCGGCAATAAACAGCGACCCTATCGAAACACCCGTGGCGACGCCGTATAAAATCATCGTAACGCTCGGCGGAATGATAATCGCAACCGAGCTGCTGCTGCTAATCAGTCCTACCGAGAAACCACGGTCATATTTTTCCTTTTCCAGCTCAGGGTACATAA
Organism: Halalkalibacter oceani; assembly: GCF_040544555.1. Classification (NCBI taxonomy): domain Bacteria; kingdom Bacillati; phylum Bacillota; class Bacilli; order Caryophanales; family Bacillaceae; genus Halalkalibacter; species Halalkalibacter oceani. Next base: position 3,109 of record NZ_JBEPKD010000023.1, on the reverse strand, counting down.
TACCGCCTATTGCCGCGACAGTCGCCGGACTGGAGCCGGAAAGAGCACCAAAGAAGAGCGAAGAAAAGTGAGTTGTGAAAGCGGTGCCCCCCGGCATCCAGGAAACAAGCGCCTTTGACCAGTCCAAAAGCTTCCTTGCCATCCCGCCGTCAAGCATGACTTGTGCCGCGAAAATAAAGAGCGGCATCGCCATTAAACCAAACTGATCCAGCCCGCCGAATAAGCGCTGGGCGATAATCGAAGGAGAATTATCGGTGAAAAACATGATGGCAATCATACTCGGAAAAGCTAAACTGATAAAAATCGGCACACCGATGAACAAACAGACGAGTAACAATACAAATAATGCGAGAATCATAGAGCTTCCTCCTTACTCGGCTTATTCCCCGGCCGAAAAATGTAGTATATCTCCTGGATGTAACGGATCGTACAAAGAAAAAGGCCCAAAGGTAAAATCAAATAAGGAATGTACATCGGAATTTGCAAGGCCGGCGCCTTCTGAATAAAGCGCATATTTTGTTGAATAATTTCTAACGAATACCAGGCCATGGAAGCCGTAAAGATCACACAAATCAGATAGATACATAGCGTCAGCCATTTTTTCGCTTTGCCCTTTAACAAATTAAAAAGAAAATCGACGGAAATATGAGACCCTTGACGGACACAAATGCTCGCCCCGACAAAGGTCACCAGGATCATTAAAAACCGCACCATTTCCTCTGTCCAATTAATGCCGGTGCCGAACAAATAACGCAGCACCACATTGACGAGAATCAACAGCGAAACAATCAGAATCGCGCTGCCGATCACTACTTCTTCAAATCGATTTAACAGCCTGTTTAACAACTGCACTGATACTCACTCCCTCCACTCCAGATTCTTAAGTCTGAAAACAGCTTGGGGGCAGCGCAAAAGCCGAATTCCGACCTTTGGCTCCCCCCATCACCCGTTGATATTACTTGTTGTCCAAGCGCTCAATTTCATCCAGAATGCTCTGCATCAGATCTTCCCCGATGACATCCGTAAACTCGTCATAAACCGGCAATGTTGCCTGGCGCAGCGCCTCTACTTCTTCATCTGTAAGCTGAACGACTTCTGTCCCCAATTCTTCAAGCTCGCTAATATATGATTCTTCTTCTGCCTGCATCAGCAACCGCTGCTCATCGTTGGCATATTCCATTGCCTCACGCACAAGCTCTTGTAAATCGGCAGGTAACGACTCATAGAAATCTTTATTCATAATATTGTTGTAAATCATCCACGAATGATTCGTCATCGTCACGACATCCTGTACTTCATGCAAGTTCAGCATCACAAATGACTGATTCGGATTCTCCTGCCCGTCCACGACTCCCTGCTGCAAGGAATTGTACAATTCACTAAAGGCGATCGGGACCGGGTTGGCGCCAAGGGCCTCCATCGTCGAAATGACAATCGGAGCTTCCATAGCCCGGATCGAAGTACCGGCAAAATCGTCAGTCGTACGAAGTGGTTTATGAGCTGAAAACTGCTTCGGCCCGCCGCTCATATAACCAAGTCCGACAAAGCCCTGATTTTCCAAGTAAGAATCATACATTTCGCCGCCTTCACCATCCAACACGGCCCATAATACTTCTTCGGAAGGGAATAAGTATGGAAGGTCATTCAACGTCATTTCCGGAACAAAATTACTAATCATCCCAATCGGCTGCTGGGCAAGCTCAATTTGTCCGGCTTGGACAGATTCAATCGTTTCCCGCAAACTGCCTAATTGATTGTTTGGATAAATTTGGACTTCAATTCTTCCTTCTGACAGTTCCTCAATCTTTTCTTTAAATAAAACGGTCCCCTCATGCTGCGGCGTTGATTCATGCTGATTATGAGCATAACGGATGACGATCGGCTCATTGGATTCTGTTCCCTCTTCAGCACCTCCCGCATCTCCTTGAGAGGTTTCGCTCCCTCCACCTCCACAAGCTGCTAATAGAATGAATAAAATGAAAACTGAAACGAGAAAGCCATATTTCTTTCGCATATTCCTCTCACCAATCCTCTCTTGTTCTTATAGATGTCATTATAGGGGCTTTTTCGACAAATTATGACTAGTTTGATAGTTTATCTAACATAGAATTTATAGAAAAAAACTAAAAATCAGATTACTAATTGTCTATTTCTATAATGATTCATAAAAACTTGTCCTTTTTTAATCATTCATAAGAAAGCAAATTAGTGGAAATGATGAAGGAGGATCGATTACACTCTTAACTGGAATCAACAAAAAAAGGAGAGATCTTGATGGAAGATAAAACGAAGCGAAAAGCCGATCTCCTTCATGCCTTTCAAGAACGGCACGCGACGAAGGAATTCGACCCGACTAAAAAGGTAGCGGAGGATGATTTTCATTTCATATTAGAAGCGGCCCGACTATCACCAAGCTCAGTCGGCTACGAGCCTTGGAAATTTGTCGTCGTTCAGAACGAGACCTTACGCAATAAATTGAAGGAGATCACATGGGGAGCGCAGGGGCAGCTGCCGACCGCCAGTCATTTTGTGCTCATTCTCGCCAGAACAGCGAAGGATACTAAATACGACTCCGACTATGTGAAGAACCATATGCTGCATGTGAAAAAGCTGCCGCCGGAACTGTTTGAAAAGGCGAAAGTCCGCTATAAAGCCTTTCAGGAGCATGATCTCAAGCTGCTTGAAAACGAGCGGACGATGCTTGACTGGGCCGGGAAGCAAACTTATATCGCCCTTGCCAATATGATGACAGCGGCCGCCTTTATCGGCATTGACTCCTGTCCGATTGAAGGGTTTGACTTTGACAAAGTCCAAGCTTTACTCGAGGAGGAACATTTACTTGAGGACGGACACTTGGCAATTTCAGCGATGGTCGCCTTTGGCTACCGCGCCAAGGAGCCACGCCTGAAAACGCGCAAACAGCTTGATGAAATCGTCACATGGATTGAATGATTTGCCGCTGGATGTTGGAATACGTTATACACTAAAAAAGAGCTTGAGACAAAACTAGCTTTTGAACTGCCCCCTGTCAAGTAGACAGTGGAAATAAGAAAAAGACGTTAGGCGGCTTGAGTCCGGAATTCAATTGGACTTAAGCCGTTTAATCGTG